>CAXQWT010000055.1:0-28625 GCA_964227855.1 Salipiger bermudensis
GGCGAACGAGGAATCGCCGATGTTGAGCAACCATTCTGCTAAGGATTCAAACAAAGCTCGGGAACCTTCCCAATCCTGACAACGATGATACAAGAGGTTCCTTCTATGCATGAATCGCTCAATCAACTTCGCAGCAATTGTGGTCTTTCCGATGCCAGCAATTCCAGGAATCATCAACGTTGTTGCTCGCGCATCAAGTAGGTTGACCATGTTATCGAGTTCTTGTTCACGACCAAAGAAATGCCTCAATCTTGGAAGGTCACCGAGTGAGGTTACAAGTTGTTTCTCAACTTGTTTCGAGAGGTCGCGCTCAATCAGATCTTCAGAAAGAGACCGTGCATCGAGAATGAGATTGTCATCTAAATAGCGAATGATATCAACCGGCCGCATGGTAAATGGCAAAACTTCGTGCGCTGCACCAAGTGAGGTTGAAATTGTCTCACCCTCGATGTTAATGCAACGAAATTGGAATTCTCTAAGCCGCCCCCATGTGTCTTCCGCAGCAAGAATGCCAGCGTCCGTTAGGAAGTATGCCTTACGCTTCCGACTAACACCTTGTACGTGTGCCTGTCGTTCTACAAGAAGGCCTTGATCTCTTAGTCCAGAAATTGCTCGAGGTACGTTTGAGCGTGCGATCGCCACAGCATTTGCTATACCCATTTGTGAGAGGGCGAAGGGAACTTCCACCTTTTCTTTGAAATCAGCATAGTCGAGGAGGTGCAACAGCACCTTCTCTTGAACGCCAGGTTTGGCAATCATTCAACTTCACCTACTCACTGGTTCGGTGGTTGGTAGTTAGGGTCTGGAACCCATTGATTGGATTCTTGATCCCAAAGCCATCCTGGATGCTGTGCTGAAGCCTGTGGAGCTGCTGCTGGTTGCGGTTGAATCGCAGCCGATTGCTGCGGTACTACAGGCGTCTCAACAACCTCCTTTCGGCCCCAAGCATATGGGTCGACTTTTTCTTCCGTCTCTTCCTGCACACCAAATCCTTCATCTTCGATATCTTCGAATTCGACAAAGAAGTAACCGATACCGCCTAGGAGAATCAATGCACCGATGACGATGCCAATGATGAGGAAGAGATTCGAACCTTCGTCCGTCTCACCGACTGCAACCTTGAACGAGGTTGGTTCTGAACTACCGCCAAAGGTTTGTCCGTCCATTAAGAACTTGAGATTATTTGACGCGTCGTTCATGTCTTGGAGACTGAGTTCCATGGTCCATGTACCGGTCTCTCCAACAACAACCGTCTTAATGAGCGTTTCAGAAGCTACTGAACGTGCTTCGATTCTCGCACCCGGCAATCCAGTTCCGCTAAATACTGCAGGATCCTTTGCCGTTACAGACTCGGAAGGGTCATTTCGAGTCACATCAAATTCAATCGCTTGCACAAAGAACGTGACATCACGTGATAAAGCAGATTCATCGAATGTATCACGAACGACAAATCGAACGTTTTCGATGGTCCATGAGGTAATGTCCTCATTTGATTGAGAGATTGCAGGGTCGTATCGAGCAAATCCATCACTGTCGATTGTGATGAAATATGGATGCATATCATCGCTTGGATCGGTTTGGTCATCGAGGAAATCGATGCTCAGGTCAGAAAATGATGCATCAGGGTCAGTGAAGTATTGCTTCAAATCCAAAACTGCTCCGCCTCCACACTGATTCTCAGAAGTGGAACCTACTACACAGAATATCGTCAATTGGTTTGGCCAGTTCGTTGAATTGAACAGAGGTGGAATGTTGTTTGCATCCGTCGGTTTGGAGATCGTAATTCGAACAACATCCTCTACCGAGTAATCTTCTCCATCGTATGCCTTCACACGAATCTCATACTGGCGCTCATGGATCAATTTACTCGTGTCCCAAACAGCAGACCATGAATATCCTGGACCGGTTTGTTGGAAGGACGTTACAGGACCAGGCCCATCCGAGAGAATCAATCCACTTGCAAGGTCTAGAATCTCAATTTCAACACGAGTAATGGTACCGTCAGCACCGTCACTAGCGAACCCAATCAGTGTTGTTGTGGTTTCAGCCCGAACAGGTTGTGTCCCATCCGGCTCAAGAAGGTCAACGATTGGAATGATGTTGTCATTGAGAACAGTCACTGTTCGGGTGGAGATTACGCAGTTTCCTTGAACATCATCACAGAAATCGCTGTCGCTTGCCCACACTTCGAAAGTGTATTCACCGGTTTCAAGTTCCTCAAAATTCCATTCGTAAGCCCAAGCCACAGACCCATCGATAGCAAAGTGAGAGGCGTATCCATTCGGACCGGTAACATCGAACCAGATGTCCTGGATGTCAGATCCCCAAGTACCTGAGTATGGGTCGGATGCAGTACCTGTGAAGAGAATCTTCCCATTCGAGTGTGTTGATCCATCCAACGGCTCGTTTAGGTAGAGGGTTGGTGGGACAAGGTTCAATTTGAACTTTCGAACTTCAATTGGTGAGTAATCCAATCCATCATAGGAACGGATACGGAAGGTTACATCACTCTCGCCATCGGGGTGCGCTGATAGATCCCAGTCGAAAGACCAAGTCTTGAACGGGTGGTTTTCCTTCGTCAATTCACCGTTTGCTCCAGAAGTGTCGACTGCATAGTACCAATCGGTGCTGCCAGGAGGTTGGATTTCAACACGCTCAACCAAACCGAATTGTCGGTCGTATGCGATAATGTCGAGTGGGTATGGACCCGATTGACCATCCCAAGCGGTTCCTGTAATCACTGCGTTGATTGCAAATGAATCACCATCGTACTGTTCAACGGTTACACTCGGTCGTTGATTATCGAGGCTGATAACATCGTCGATTGGACCGCTGAGTACGAAGTCAAAGTCCTTCTTACCCTTACCAAACTTGTAGGCTTCAACGATGTAAAACGGCAATTCTCGGCCGTTTGCACAGTCTGGATCATCTGCATCGACGAATGTATCTCCATCGTTGTCATAGCCGTCAGAGCAAGTATCTTCATCGAGAACAACCGGATTACTTGGGTCTGTTCCAGGGACAGTGACACCGGTCTCTCCAACGAAATGGTTCCAGTTTCTGTCGAGAAGGAAATCCGAAGGGAGTGACACTTGTTGTGTGAATCCAAAACTGTCCGTCGTCAACTCGTAGAGTGGAAGACCAGTAGCATCCTTGATGACAACAGTTGCACCTGCAACGTTGCTGTTCTTGGCCTTAACTTGATAGCGAACAAGTTCACCTTGTCGAACTTGGGAACCCCATGCTGAGTTTTGATTTTGGACGTGTACCTTCGATGGATCGAAATTCTGCAAATCTGCAAAGGAGAAAACCGTTGAGTTGTTAACCAGTTCAATTGCAAGCGGCATGTCACGTGGTGGAACTGCAGCAGTATCTGGGAGGAGAAGACATTCTGATTGGACATACGGGCACTCTGCACCGAGCCATTGAAGCATGACAGGGTAGCTGTACTCGCCACCTGCATCCGGAATGTATTCTGACTGAACGGTAACGCGTGATTCAGAGATGTTGTAGACTTGCGTAGCATTCGTCCATGTGTTCTCTGAGAAATAGCCGATTGATCCGTACTTCTGCCCGTATTGATTGTCGAAGTGAGAAATGTTTACTGCGAATTGACCCGCTTCGACGGAGTTGCGTTGCACGTTAACGATCGAACCTTTGATTCGAAGTCCATCCCCAGCATTGTTGGTAACCGTATTGTCGACGATGGTAGCAGATGATGTAAAGACGTGAATTGCTGGGCAATTGAAATCTCCACCGTACATCCATAGGGAGTTGCATGTTCCTGAGTTGTTGGAAATGATGTTGTTCGCCACATATGCACGGTTTGGTGACGGGCCGGGATAATTGCTACCTTGATCACGGTAGTGATATTCACCGATTTGAATAGGTTCTTTGGCAGTGTCTTGGATGGTGTTGTTTTCAATCACGACATCGGATTGTCCGTAGACCCAGAATCCGTTGAATCCTGTAACTGGGCCAACTGTGTTACGGTGCGCCATGACTGTTGAGTCACGGATACCGAAACCTGAACCTCCGGATGCCCCAGAAATTGTGTTTGAGGTTGCCGAAACGATGGCTCCATCATATGCGGTAATTCCAGCACCTTCACCGGTTGTAATCACGTTGTTGTCGACATACAGTGTATGGGCAAAGTTTCCAGTCGTTTTGTAGGAGTTGGTGTCAATAGCGTTGCAGAGGACATTGAGCGTACTGTTCCCAAGGCTTCCTGAGGATCCCTTGAAGAAAACACCGTATGCGTTATCTTTGATGTCCAGATTGTCCATTGAAATGTAGGAGGACTCTGCGTAGATAAGTACACGACCGCCTCCCTGGTTACCGCATTGAGCTTGCGTGTTTCCTGTGAAGGTTGAACCGGTGATGGTCAGTGCGGAAAGGATACCTGCACCTGCTTCGTATGCACGAACTGCTGCTGCATCGTATCCACGACCGTCATCACCGAGTGTAAAGGTCGAATCACGAATGGTCGGTGCTGCAAAGTCGAGTGCTATGACGTTGGATGTGTTGATGTTGGAGAACGCGAGGTTATCCATATTCGCTGAAGAACCATCGAAGACGAGAGTACCGTACTGGACGGCTTGCAAGGTTTGGACATAAATTGGGAATCCGTAAGCATTGTTGAACGATACGTAAGACATACCAGTTGACGCCTGGTTGATAGTGCTTCGAATAATGATTCCAGAACCACATGCAGCATCGGAGTTGGTCAAGAGTTGGTTGCCTTGTTGATAACAACGTCCAGCGACACTGTAATCGGAAGGAGTTGCCCATTCAAATCGCACCTGGGATGAAGCGCTTCCTTGTGATGCACCACAGGATGCTGAACCAGCACAAATTGCACCTTCGACATCGATGTATGTGCCAGCAGGGATGTTGATTGTTGTCCCAGCGTTGATGACGAGTTTCGCACCTTCTGCAACCGTTACGTCGCCTGTGAGTGTGTGAGTACCACTCCAAGTCTCTGTCGTAACGATCGTTCCAGATGAAGTTTCGTTAACTGCGCTCACTGTGGGCACAGTAATCAATCCGATCATGAGGGATGTAAGAAGTAGTCCTACAAGCCCAACACTTTTTCCAACATTTGCAAATTGCATGTTCATTCCTCTTTTTCATTGCAGAGACTGAACAAATATAATACTGCGCCCCAATTGACACCGCTTAGAGTATCAAATATTAACTTATAATATCACTATTTTCGCCTTTAAAATATCAAATTTAGAAAATAGTATCATTAATACGAGTCCAACTAATCAGCAATTTGTGCTATCAGTAAGTTGATTGAGCCACGCTTTAGCCTTCAAATGGCCATAGCCTTGTGATGAATCATGTTGTGAATCGAGACTAATTGAATCAGCCAAGGCTCGCTTGACAAGTTCAATACAAGCAGTCGTTGATTGCTGAGTTGGCTTAAGTTCTGGATGAGCTTCGAGAATCAACGCCAAAGCACCTGCAACGAATACCGTCGCATCTGAAGTTCCACTCGAGGTGTACCATAATTCGTCCTCTCCAGTTGAGAGGATATTAACACCGGGCGCAATCAATTCGGGTTTTTGATGTGGATAGACTCGGTTGTTACCATCTGCATCGATGGATTCCCCCATCGAAGATTGACTCCAGACGTTCCCGTCCCGATCAGAAGCACCAACTGTGATGACCAGGTTGACGTTTCCTGGTGCACTAACGAATCCATCATCACCTGTCCCGCCGTCATTGCCTGCTGCAGCAACCACGAAGATTCCTGCATCGATTGCCTGACGAGTTGCAGACACTGCTGGACCTTCTCTCGATGCGGATTGGTCTTGTTCACCTCCAAGGGAGAGTGAGATAATATCTGCTTCAAAGTCAAAAATGCACCAGCGAATAGCATCAGCGACACGCGTTTCTGAGCCAGTATTGTTTTCACCGTTAGCGCTTAGTGCAGCTGCCATCCCAAGAGTTGCATTTGGTGCAATGCCCATTTGAAAATCGTTTGAGAGTAGTAATCCTGCCATCAATGTACCATGGGCTATTGAACCATAATCGGTAGGATTGATTGAATTACCAACAAAGTCCTCAAAGACGACGTCTGCATTCTCTAACGAGGAATGCGTTAGCGAAACTCCCGTATCAACCATGCAAACACGTACACCTTCGCCACTGAGTCCAGCATCTTGTAACTCTCGTATTTCAGATTCTTCAAATGCCCACTCTGACGTAGCAGGAGGGAGTTGTAGCAAGAGAAGATCAGATTGCCAGAGAACGACAATAATCCCCATGAATAGGGCCATAATGACACCAGATGCAAGTGAGAAGAGCCGGCGTGGACGATACGGGAGAGTATCCGGAACCACTGGTGCCCATCCAGTCACTTCTGCTCTCCATAGCCCTTCATGACCTGATGTTGAAGGATCCACAGCCGAGAGGATCTTAGGCTCACCCGGTTCAGGAAGCAACTCAACTCCACGTAGCTCCTCCATGCCCCTCCCATCAAAATGGGTGGTTCTTGTGTATCAAGTCTTGTCTTCGAACAAATCAGAATCGACTACCTGAGCCTCGAGCTCGAGCAGACGCCTTGAATCCAAAGTACAAGATGATGAAGATCAATGCAATGATTGCAATAATCACAATTGAGTTTGATGAATCATCCGAGCCTTGAACCAGATATTCGATACCAAAGTCTCCATCAACTTGACTAGTGGTGTAGTTGAGATCATCACCCAGAACTTCAGTGCGCACATCGTATCGAGTGATACCTTGGCTTGCCTTTGGCAAGTCGAATTCGAAGTCAGTTGATCCTTCAGCAGGAACGCTGAGAGTCATGTTCATCTCAGCCATTCCATTGCTGTCAAGGTAAACAGTCACTTGCTGTGCTGGTCGTAGGCCCGTATTCTTAATGACAATCACAACCTTATTTGGATCGACGTCAGCAAATCCATTGCTTCTGGATGTTGAAAGATCTTCATCCCAGCTCAATGCAATTCTTGCAGATTCGACCGTAATCTCGACGTCTTCTTGTGTGACACCATCTTCGCTGGTGATTCGCACAGTCACTGTAACTTGTCCATCATCGAAGGTCGAAGCAGAGGTGACAGCGAAAGCAAGGTCACGCATGTTGTCTTTAGCAATCGTGGTTACACCGTTCATTGGACTGATTGTCCAGCCCTCGGGTAGGTTGTCGAGTACTTCGTATGTGAAGGAATCATCCCCGTTTCCATTGTTGTTCAAAGTCATGGTTGCTGTGGTGCTGGCACCTGGTGCAACGCCAATTGTCGAAGAGACATCGGTCGTGTTGAATCCATAAGTTTGTGGAATTTCGACATTAATCGAGACTTCAGTCATGTCTCCGCTGTCAGCAGAGAAGCGGATGTTGACATCATGTCCATTCTCAAGCCACCACGCTGTCTCGACAGACGGTAGAACGATTCTTGCACGCAAGGTAGCGTCAAGCGTTGCGTTCTCTGCAACATCACCAATACCAAGTTGGACGTTTGATGTGCTCACCCAGTCGGTACCGTTGTAGAATTGAACAGACCAATCGTCTTGGTCTGGTGAAACGGTAACAGATCCTGTAACTTCAAACGGATCTGAAATTTCAGTACCCTCGTATTGTGCGAGTACATCAAATTCAATCGTTGTGTAGTTTGCAGTATCACTTGAGTTAACTGTTGCAAGCAAGTCACGGTTTTCGTCTCCAAGTACCGTACCACCTACTACTGAATCGACTGTCAAACTCACATCACTGTTCGTCTTTCGGTTGTATGAAAGCATGAGAGCAGTACGACCTTCGTCGCCGTTATCAATCGAAATACCGGCTGTGTAATTCATCACGAGATCTCGCTGTACGGTCGAGAATTCCGAGTTGAACGTCGAAGATTCAGCTGGGAGAAGCACCTCGAGTGTACCATCGGATTCGAGAGGTAGAGTCCAAACTCTTCCGTCTCCGAGGTCAACTTCTACATTGACGACTTCCGAGACAGGTGATGAAGCATCGTCTGTTCCTGCGTTGAAGGTTTGCAAATTGAAGGATGTGAATTCGGTTGAAACATCAACCCATCCACCCTTGCTCATGACAAGTTCGATTGTGCCACCATTCTGCACTTCAGCGTCAAGCAGTCCAACTGCTACACCGCCACCGTTGAATGGAGCATCGTCCTCGTAAACGACAACAACCCACTGACCCGGTTCGACAATTGCTGTAAACGACAATGTTTCAGCATCATATGTGCCAACAACTACTACGGAATCTTGTTGGTTCTCAGACGTTCCGTACAGTGTGATGGATGCACCATCCAGTCTCGATGCATCGAGAACGTCTGTGATGGATCCAGTAACAGTAACCTCTGCTGCAGACATTTCAATATCTTGTGAAACAGGTTCATTGTCGACAATATAAGTTCCTGAGTTGTTATCATCGTAAGAAACAACACCGAATCCGTCCTTTGCGACGGTTACAGCGTAATTCTCAAGGATTGGAACATAGATGCGCCAGACACCATCGGCATCCGTGGTAACAACGGTGTCGATGCTACCACCTTGAATGGTGACTTCTGCACCCTCAACACCTTCGTTGCCATCGGCAATGTCGTCTTCATCAGTATCCCAGTAAGCCTTTCCACCGATTTCTACTTCAAGTTCAGCGTACACCTCTCCAAGCGATGTGTTTGCATCGATCAAGACTGGCGCATCGGATGTATCGATGGTCCAGTAACGCTGTGCTGCAGATTCGTTCATGTAAAGGCTCCAAGTTCCTGGCATCAGAAGTTGAGTAGCGTTACCATCAGCATCGGATGGGTTCATGGTAATGTTACCAAATCCATCATGACTGACAAGAACGACCTTCTTTCCTACAAGTTCAGATTCTGTACCTGCTTCCTTCAAACTCAACGACACTTCAACAGCCTCAACAAGACTGAGTGAAAGGTCGGTTCTGACGCTGGAATCAGCACCAATTGTGATTGGCATGCGCAATGATTCTGTTACGGCATCTCCGTTGAGGAGAGGTGCAACAACGACGATGTAATCGCCACTTTCAACGTATGTTGCAAAGGTTCCATTCTCATCGACTGTAATTGGAACGTAATCCGTACCATCAGGAGTCGATAACAAGAAGTTCTCAACCATTGCAGAGCCATTTGCCCAAGTGATGGTTCCGTTCATTCTCCAAGCATCAACGATTGGAATAAGAACAGGTTCTTCGGGACCGGTCAATCCAACAGCAATGATGTCCAGTACGCCATTGATCTCGAGGCTTGCATCGGTTGCATTTTCGTCAGAGGCGTCCAAGTTGTTTGTTGAAATCGCATAGATACCTGGACCGAGGACCACTTCAACGACCCCGTCTTCAGTGTAATCTGTCGATGTGATGTTGACTTGTTCACCAACTTGCGAAACAGGGATCAACTGGATGTCTGGACGGATTGCTGTTCCGTTTTCGAAGACACCATCACCCAAATCGGTGAAGACATTAAGCGTCACAGTACTGTTCGCAGGATTTGCAATCAGACCAACAGGTTCTGGGTTCATTCCATCCTCAACATTGACGACGTAATCTGAAATGGATTCAGCGTTGTACTCTGCTGCAGGTATGCTAAATGTCCATGTTCCGTTGAGCAACTGCATGTTGAAAAGGCCTGCTTCATCAGTAGTTGTGGTCCAAACAACCCCATCCTCTCCAACAGCGTGGATTTCAACAGGTTCGTAATTTGGAATGTCTTGATTCCAGTTCGTTTCATTGGTAAACAGGAATACAGAACCGACAACATCGACGGTTGGTCCGAGAATCAATGGATCAAGTTCAGACATACCCTCAGTAACTGTGACAGATGATCCAGCTGCGAAACTCGATACTGAACTTTGAGCATTCAAATTGAAGGTCATACCTGCTGGCAGGCGTTGACTAAACTCTCCGAATTGATCGGTTACCGCAGTGAATTCCAATCCATTTCCATGGAACGTGACTGGAACCGAACTTGCATTCTCGTAGAGTTTAGCCTCTTCTGGTAGCGCAAGCCACTCTTCGTAGGTAAAGCCAGCAACGTTCGGAGCATCAATTGATCCGTTAACCCAGACTGAGGTTGAATATGTGAATTCCAGTGTCATGTCAGAGTCTTCGACCTTAATTTCTTCAATCAAGATGTAATCCTCATCGCTGTTGTCACTGACGGACCATTCACCTACTGGGAGTTCGACGTAGATGATTCCGTTTTCATCGGAGACAACCTCGGTTGGTAGAAGGCCAAGTGGGTCAGTGAAGTTGACCTCTCGTCCTGTAACATCAAATCCAGCTGGACCGTTCAGAGTGATGGTCAAGTCATACATTTCTGGCACACCAATATCGAACGTGAAATTCATTGGCTCATCATAGACCATTATGGTCTGATTGAGTTCGTAGAAATCATCGTTATCGAGGTCAACACGAACGTAATATTCACCAGCAGTGATTGGCCCGTAAGTCACGTTTCCTTCATCATCAGATGTGATGGTAACCATTTCATCTTCACCGAGAACAACGTCAATGAGTTGCACTTCTTGATTTGGAATTGCTTCACCGGACATTGTAGTCAATTGATCTGCAAAGAGCGAAGCTGGAACGGTCATGGAGAGGTCGTAACTAGGTTCGATACCGACCTCAACAGGGTCAGGCAGGAGAATCTCTCGACCGTTTGGCATCAGTGCAATCATGTTGTAGACACCGGGAACCAGACCTGTCTGATAGAACGAACCTGGGTTGACAATGTCACCGCTGAACGTTCCCGGACCGATAAACAATCCAGTACCGTTGAGAGTTCCAATTCCTTCGAAGATACCAGTTCCTTCAAAGGTCTCACCATCAAGTTCCTTCATGAGCGTACTGATGCCATCGGATGTCAATCGACCGTTCGCCAATACCTCACCATCAAGAAGATAGGTTGAGAAATCAACGCCTTCTGAAATTAAACAGAGTGTTGCGTTATCAGGCATTGTGTCGTTCTCACCACAGTCAAGTGAGGAGTTGTCGTGTTGAAGCCATGTTGCTTCAATGGTACCCTTTCCGATCCAAGTACCGTTGCCTGCGAAGACGCGTTCATCGGAGATCTCTCGAGTGAAATTTCCAGAGAAGTCGTAGGCGAGTGCTACACCTTCACTTGTGAATGTACCGACATCGGAGAAGGTGACCTCACCTGTTCCTTGGAGGACACGTGTTTCATCGGTGTCAAAGGAACCATTGGTGGTCGTCAACGTGTAGTTCTCGGTCATTGCCCAGATATTTCGGAGGATAAAGTCTGTTTCGACAAGTGGTTCGCCGTCAAAGTCGCCATATCCAGTCCAGGTAACTGTACCGGATATACCAGTGCTCTGTACTTCGATGTCCATGTCAGGTGTTGCTGGAGCATCTGCAGCCCGATCAGCTTGTGCACCTGTAACGTTGATCATTGTCTCGCCCAACCACGTCATGTTTGCAACTTCACCGAGAACGGCTGTAATCGCATAGACTTCACGGTCATCGTTGGATTCTGTCAGAACGTCACTGAATCCGTTGACAAATTCACCGCTCTGGATGTCTTGAATTGCAAACGTATCGTCGTAGATACCTGCGAAAGCAGTGACTCGAATCTTTCCTGCTGGTGCGAGGAAGCTCCAATCTCCGTTCTCGTCAGCATCTGTGACACCGATTGGAATCCAATATGTGTCTTCATCAAGGTCTTCTGCGCCTTCACCTGAGAAAGCGTCTCGCTCAATGAGGATTCGAGCATTTGGCAAGCCCAATCCATCATCTTCGGTCATGACGGTACCTGAAATTTCGGCACCCGAATAGTATTTCATGACCTTGACATTGGCGTTTGCAAGAATTGCAGGTGCTTCTGGATCATACCAATTAGCGATAACGAAGTGATTCATCATTGCCCCTGGAAGAGGATAGGCTTGTTGCAGGAATGAGGTTCCACGAGAACTCTCACTCAATTGTTGACGTGGTTGTGGGTTTGTTGAACCTGAATCTGCACCAAGTGTCGAAGCACCATAACCAACATAGGACCGAGCCAACATCGTGTCAAAGAACTCCGGAAGATGATCAACACGGATGTCTTGAACGGTAAGCGGTTCGATATCAGCACCAGATTGTTGGTCCAAGATGTCCTTCAGCATTGCTTCATCAACGGCTTCACGGTCCATTTCTCGGACGGGTTGGTCGCCACGCTTTGTTTCGTAGACTTCATTTGTGAAGGTGTTGAAATCTTGGCCTGACAAGATGGTTGGAGCACCGAAGATACCGAGTGGGCGTCCTCCGTTGTAGCCAGCCTCTGAGTTGTAACGGCCTGCACGTGGGTAGAGTTTGTCATCGATAGCGAAGTATCGGATTTCGTGATCACGATCGATGGTTTCACCAGGAGCGCCGTTGTAATCTTGGACCGCATAGATGTCCTCAAGTTCGATAATTTCGTGATAGAGGTCAACCACTTGTTCGTCACTTAGACCGTTGGTTAAGAGTTGAACCACGAGTGCAATGTGAGCATTTTGTCGGTGGATGCTTGTTGAAACAGATTCGTATTCATCGACCAAATCAGCAGTGTACCAATAATCGCCAAACGTGTAATGGGTAACTTCTGACACTTCAGAGGAACTCACATCAGCGTTGTTTCTGAAAGTGCTGTTTGCTGCATCTTCAGAAACATAGTCCCCGTTGAGGCAGAATTCTGAACTTGGATTTTCACACGGAATTAGTTCACCATCAGCCCAAACACGGTAATGTAGGCCAAGGGATTCGTCAGGGATTCCATTTGCATCCAGTGGATAACCACGGCTCATGTAGGCATCGCCTTTGTTCTTGAAGACCTCAAACGAGTGATCAACCAGAACTTCGGCCATTTCTTCAAGGTCCTTGCCTTCTTGGAGCATGATGAGTTCAAGTTCAGCAAATTGTTCAGCGTTGTTCAGCTCACTCTTGAGTGTTGATTAGAAAGCAGGTGTGAACGACTTCTCTCCAGTTTTGCCAACGTTGTAAGTGATGTCAGCAACGGCGAGGTGTTGAATAAACATGGCAACTAAATCGGTTTGACTTCGAGCCAAGAGCATGTTACCCGACGCAGGGATACCGGTCTGGAAGTTGTCGGAAACGGATGGGTGCTCACCAGTGTTCAGTGCTTGGAAACCGTAGTCCCACCATGAGACGAATGCAGGCTTGTCACCAAATTTCATTTCACAGAGAGCTGAATCACTTATCCAGATTCCATGATATTCGTCACAAGTAGCCTCATCAGTCACACCTTCGTGATACTGATCTTGTTCTGCTAACCATTGATGGGCATCGTTCCAATATTGGCCGTTGAAACCGCTTCCAAAGGAGCCCATGTAGGCGCGTCCACCGAAGGCTTCGTAGTCTCGACTGTCGAGAACGGAAACGCCTAATCCATCCCAGCGCATGATGTCTGGAACGGTGTAGTAGAACGACTCATCCAAGTCACCCTCGGCTGGAGAGTTGCTTGGCATTGCAGAATCTAGACCGTAGGTAAGTTGTTGCCCAGAGAGCATGATGAGGACAAGAACAACCGCTGAGAACGAAGGTGTGCGCCAAACAGCGCGACGTGCTCCAGCAATTCGTTCTGAAGGCGTACGAATACCTGCTCTACGCCAGTTTCTGACGAGACCATCCCAATCAGCCCACTTCCAGAAACCAACAATTCCTGCCGCACCCATTACAGCGACAACAGGAGTTGCGTTGAAGAGGAAACGAGCAGCTGTCCAGGACATGTAGGACGCCGTAAAGATCCATACCGCGAAAACAAGAGAGATCTGACTACGCTTGCTAAAGGTTCGCCACAATGATGTGAGACCAACAACGAGTGCGAAGACGAAGACGATTGGACCAAAGCTTGCAAACATGTATCCTCGGTCTGGTGCATTTGCTTCAGCAACAGTTCCGAAAATCTTGGTCTTGGTGAAATAACCACCACCAGTGAACAAGACATCCCATGCGTTGCTTAGGTTGGTAATCTTGAGAACGTAAAGTGTTGCGAGGAAAACCGTGGCACCAACTGCCAACGTACCCAAGACAAGCAGCCATGGCTTGTCTCGGAACCCAGTTGTAATGTACATGATGACCACTGTGAACAACAGGATGAAGAGGAACGGTTGTAGGCCGCTTCCGTCCAACATGAGATCCATTTGTGGATGTCCGTAGAACGGAAGTGCAATCAAGAGATTCGTGAGCAACATCGTCAAGAACAGCGTGCTCAAGATGGTTGAGTCACGACGTCGGAACATGTTGAGAGCAACTTGTGCGGCATAGGCCAAGAACAGAATTGCAGGACCTGCGACGAATCCCTTCCAACCGAGGCTTGCAGCACCGAATGCTACACCTGCTAGAACTGCGTTTGACATTGCGTACTTTCGCTCTTGCGCAACAGCACCCATTGCACGTAGCATGTCGAGCGGGCTGATGGATGTCTTACGGACAAGACGTTCTGAACCGGCATACTTGACTGCACGAAGATAGAACATGAATCCGAGAGCAATGAACAACATGACGAACGAGTCGTGGTCAGCCAATCCCCACGTTGAGTGGGTAACGTGGGCTGGCATGAACGCAATCAACCAAGCAGCGATTACACCAGCGGCTTTTCCGAAGTGATCACGAGCGATCGCAGCAACTGGAAGAATGGTCAAAGCTCCATAGATGGCTGGAAGAGCGAGCATGCTCCACCATACTGCATCGTCTCCAAGCAGCGGTTCCAGGATCATTGCACCGATTGCAAGAGTCCATGAGAATAACGGAGGCCGAGGATTGATACCACCGATTGGGTAGAACCGGTCAGCATCGACAACAAGGTGTGCATTCTGTGCGAGAATGTAATCGACAACCCGCTTCATGTACCAAGGGTCAGAACCACCTGTCATGTCAAAGCCGTCTGTTCCCATGGCGTGCATGGATGGAACAGCATACCACTGAATACGAATTACCAGACCGATAAGGAAGGCAACTGCCGTCAAGAGACTTGCCCAGTGAGCGTTCCAGAATTGGCGTGCACCACTCGGGCGATGTTCTTCTCGGTTCGACCAACCTCCGTATTTCTCGTGGTTTCCAATCATGGAGATGGCAACACCGATGAAGAAAGTGATGGCGAGCCAGATAAGTGGAGCCCATGATTCGGCAAATGTTTCGTTTGTCCAGAATCCTTCTTCGTACCACGAACCAATGAGATACAAGGCCCACAAGGAAGTGAGTGTCATTGCTCGAGTCAGCCAACGTTCAGCAACCATTCCAGAAACGATGATTGCAACGATTCCAGTGAGAAGTGCGGAATAGTAACCAACGAATCCGTTGGCTTCAACGCCTCCTAGGCCTCCAAGACGAAGTCGGTCTGCAATAGAGCCTTGATCAAAATGCCAAATTGTAGCAAGATGCGCACCAGCCCATACGAACAGTGCGATTTGCAAAGGCAGTGCTTGGCGATTCCAACCGTCTTCGACGGTGTTGTATGAGAACCATCCCTTGTCACCAGCAGGATTGAGGACGCCACGACCTGCTACACCAACCAACAGACCGATGATCGGGAACACAGTGAACCACGTGAAGAACACAAAACCAAGAGCTGCCTCTTGGAAAGTGGAAACGTCGTAGGATTGTCCTTCAGAGAACTCGTACATGCTTGGGAGGTAACCATCAACGGCTGCAGCTCCAGCGATGTCGAAAGCTGAATGAACACCAACACCCGCAAACACGAGCATGCTCATCCATTCGTAGCGTTCACGAGTATCGAGCATATAACCTCCAAAGAGGACGGCGAAGAATGTGAATCCAACAAATCCATCGGTTTGTGTTTCTGCGAGTGCAGAACCTACAAGAGCGAGAACAAACATGGCGAGGGAGATTTGTGTTTGAGAGATCGACTCAGGTAGAGTTCCTAGCTTACGGAGGATACGTGGAGTTACCGCCAAGAGACCGGCGACTCCAGTGACGATGATGGGCATCATCGTATCGTTATTCAATTCAACATCAATGGACATGAGTCCATCGACGTAGTTTGCTAGTATTGCAATCAGCACCGCAAGTGGGGCAATAAGCCAACCAAAAACGGTACGTTGCGAGGTCTTTGATACCTTTTCCATTTTTTTCCCTCAGAGGATTACTCGACAGCAGCAAGGCTGGAGCGTTTTGGCCACTTTTGACCCTCTTTTAACCATGACGAGGGGGGGGGAGGGGAAAACGAGGGACGTCATCGGAATTTTAGAATCACAGAGCACGGTGACCGATGTCCGTGCGATAGTGTGACCCTTGGAGTTGAATCTTCTCGATACGGCCATACGACAAATCACGTGCGACCTGCAACGATTCTGCTACGGATGTGACCGAGAGGACTCTGCCACCTGAGGAAATCAAGTTGCCTTGACCATCGTTTGCGGTTCCTGCATGACTCACCCATGTCTCAACGGTATCGAACGTCGGCTCTGCACCATGAATTATCCGACCTTTCTTTGCTGATTTCGGATATCCTTCGGATGCGAGAACCACCGTAAGAGCGTGTTGCGATTTGAATGAGACGTCCATCTTGGAAAGTTGATCGGTCGACGCTCCGAAAAGAAGTTCTCCAACATCTTCATCGATCAGAGGTAGCGTGACTTGGCATTCAGGGTCCCCAAATCGAACGTTGAATTCAACAACGTAAGGATCTCCCTTGTCGTCGATCATGAGCCCGACGTACAAGACGCCACGATAGGGTATTTCCATCGATGAAAGATAGGAAAACATTGGTCCAACGATACGTTCAACGGTCTTTTTATGAATTGCTTCTGTGACCACCGGTGCAGGGCAATACGCACCCATACCGCCGGTGTTTGGACCCTGATCATCTTCGTAGGCACGTTTGTGATCTTGGCTAGCTGGCAAACAGACATACCCTGACTTGTCCATGATAACGAGCATACTTGCCTCCTCTCCTGGCAAAAACCGTTCAAGGAGAATGTGTCCATCCGTAGCGATGGATTGTTCGATGAAATCAATGGCTTCATCTCGGTTTGAGGTAACAACTACACCTTTCCCGCCAGCGAGGACATCTCGTTTGATGACCCATGGTTCGTGAGAGCGGGCATCAAGGTAGGCGTTCATATCGGTTGATGCATCAATGACATCATACTCTGCAGTAGGGACTCCGGCAGCGTCCATTGCCTTTTTTGCAAACAATTTGGAGCCCTCGAGTTCGGCATGGATTTGTTGTGGACCAAAGCATGGAATGTCAATCTCCAACAGTCGATCTGCAAGGCCAACGCACAAAGGAGCCTCAGGCCCAACGACAACAAAATCCACGTTCATCTGTTTGGACAAATCAATGATGCCATCGATATCCGAGGCAGAAACGTCGTGATTGGTTCCGAAATGTTGCGTTCCCGCATTACCGGGGGTGGCATGTATCTCGTCAATAGATTCCGATTTTGAGAGAGCAAGACACAATGCGTGCTCTCGGCCTCCACCACCAACAACGAGCACGGTTCGACCCATGTTTCGCCCTGATGTATTGGGCTGATAATTCAACCGCTTCGACCTTCAGAGGACAACAGTCTTCATGTGCTTGGTGGAATCACACCTTTTCATGAGCGACGTGACTGAGGCAACGGATATGGGGATTTTCTTACTCGCATTAATGACCCTTTGGCTCTACCTTCCGGGCTTCATAGCCAACACCTTCGCCATGATGTGGGGCAAATGGTTTCCAAAGACAGGATACGGTCCTTGGCCCATCGATGGAGGCCGAACCATGAAGGACGGTAATCGAATGCTCGGAGATGGAAAGACGTGGAATGGTTTAATCGGTGGATCACTGACTGCTGGTTTGTTGTGCATGCTTCAGGTCGCCATTGTTGGAACATCCTTTGATGAGGCAGCTGTTTTCGTATCACCTTTGACAGGTTCTGAAGACGCATGGTTTTCAATCGGTGGACCATGGCTAACGGCCTACATCCTAGGTTCATTCCTCGGATTTGCTTGCCTCGTTGGTGATATGACTGGATCGTTTTTCAAGCGACGGCGTGGTCTCAAACGCGAAGGTGATGTCTCGTCAAAAGCGCCACTGCTCGATACATTGCCGTTTGCAATCATGGTCTTCCTTTGGGGCCAACTCTTCTTGGGATCTTCTCTTCTTGCTTCCAGTGAATTGCTGCTTCCAATGGCAATCATCATCGTAATAACACCAATTCTCCACCGCTCATTCAACTTGATTGGGTATGCAATTGGCTGGAAAGACGTCCCGTACTAAACAGAGAAGGTTTGATTTTCCCCTTTGCGTTGGGTCAATCATGCGAACAGCATCATTCTTGGCCATCATCATGCTAACTTCCATCACACTAGGCGGGCCCGTTCTCGCTTCACCGCCTTCACAGGGAGACACCGTAACAGTAACAGATACTGCCTCTTGGACAGATGGTACATTTGATGGTGAAATCATCATTGAAAGTGGGGCAGAACTGCATTGGACTGGAGATATCGCCGTCGAACAGGACTCAAGAATCGTAATTGAAGAAGGAGGAACTCTTCATCTCGATGCAGCCCAACTACACACTGAGAACTCCGCTTCAACGTTGCTCATTTACGATGGTACAGAGATTGAAATCGATGAAAATATCGAGGACACCTCAGCAACCATGACCGTTTTCTTCAACATCGATGTTCCAGGAAATGCATATCTCAACCTGACCATCGATGAAACGACAACGAACGACATTACGGGGCAAAGTGCATCGTTTACCATCGATTTATCTCAGCCAGTAAACATCACAGTTGATCACCATTACCCACTGCTTCTTGGAATAACTCAGATTGAATTGTTTCATTCAAATGCTCAACTCATGACGATCACTGCGGATGAACTTACGCAGATTGGAGGAAACATCATTTGGAACCAGGAAGCCTTCAGCATCGAAAATCATGGAACACTCATCATCGAACAATCGATGGTGATGGGTGCGAACATCACCTGCGAAGGAAGTTGCTCCATCGACGATTCAAACCTGTACGGAAGCGGTCCAATCCATGTTGCGGATGGCTCTAACCTCGATTTCATTGAATCGACCATGCTTGGTTCACGAACTGATGAAGACATCATTCTTCACGATCAGGCAAGCATCGATTACACGAATTCGAGCGGTACAGGAGGTTATACTGATGCATGGATTCGACTCCTTTCAAAGCGTGAATTAATTGTCAATGCTCCGATTGCAACAGTGGTCGCAACTGGAATTGGATACAGCGGCCAAACGGTCAATACAATCATCAATGGAGATTTTGATGACTCGAGCACATGGACCGTCAACATTGGTACAAATGAGCAAAAGCGAATCGTAGAATGGGTCGATGGGAACGGTGTGTACGGTCAAGAATCAGGAACAGTCAAGATCACAGTTGAAACGAACTGGGGTAATTTCGTTGCAGATACTGTCGCACCTCAAACATCGAGTGCAACCATCGATGTGGTTTATCCACAGTTATCCATCGACAAAATTGAGCCCGAAGCTGTGACCGCAGATACCGGCCGCACTCATGGAGTTATGGTTACCATTTCCAATACAGGTACAATCGCAGTCGAACCAAACGTACGTTGCTATGTCGATGGCGAAGAAGCCGATACAACAGCAAACACCGCCAATTGGGGTGTCGAGCCTGGCGAAACAAAAGACGTACCTATTACTTGGTACCATTACTCTGATGAGGCTGTCCAACTGAACTGTAAATTCCTTTATCCGGATGTGCTTGAACCTGTGAGTAACCTCATCGCCAGCGAAGCAGGAACATCTTCTGGAGAAGTGTCATGGACAACCGCTGAAGAAGTCGATGAACTCCCTATCATTCTCTATGCTGCGATTATTCTCATGGTGGTAATTTTTGCATCTGTGATTGCTGTACAATCACGAAAGCAAATGTCAAAGGAATACATTGTCGATGAAACCCAAGTTGAATCTGAAGTTGTTGAACCATCTGAAGAATCGGAACAACAAGAAGAATGGGTCGACGCAGAAGGAAATCCAATCATTGCGACTGAATAATTCAATCAACAGGTATTCATGTCCCAAGGACCTTCTTTGTTGGACTCAAAATCAAATTCCCAAGCAACGTCATCTTGGACAAGAACAAGTTCATCTCCTGAGGATAGAGTGTTTGTAATAGTCACTTGGAATGTGTAGCAATCGTCCTGATCATAGAATGAATCAAGGTCCAGATATTCAGTTCCAACCGAATCAGTAGCAGGTCCTGGCATTGCAAACCAACCATTGACGCTCACACCTGTATCTCCTCGACAAGAGGTTGCTGTGGTACCCGAGACTTCGATGTAAGGAAAACCATTCGCAGCAGTTGGACAACCTTGCGAACTTGCCTGACCGTAAACGACTGTGTTGCCACGCTTGATCACCATCTCAAGTGTGTAATCTCCTTCAATCCAGATACCGTTTGCATCGGTATGTCCACCGCCGTCTTGGTGTTCATGTGATGTTGGAAGGAGACCAGCCATCATTTCGATAACAATACCATCTACCTCAGTTGTAGTCTCACACTCTTCTTGACCCTGAGTGTTGGTCGTACATTCCGTTTCGGTGACGGTCACTGGCGCTATTTTCACACCAGAATCAAGAACTTCTCTGGTCATGAATTCCGGATTGATCTCAATGGTTTGTGTGGTATCCCCACTGGTCACTGAAATCATGTACTCGATTGCAGGAGTTGTTGGGCAGCTACCGGAGTTGCATTGCCAAGCATTACCAACAAAGATTTCAGAAATGGGGACATTAAATCGAGCTGATTCTTGTGAAAGTTCCTTGGATTCAGACCACTTTTCAACACCATCCGCCGTAATGATAGCATCAACTGAATTTGCAGAACCTATGACTCGGAACGAAATCTCATCAGAGTCTTCCTTGAGTTCAAGTTCGCTAATTCCAAATGAGCCGCTGTCAGGCATAAACATAGAAACCCCGTATGGTCCAGCAGCCAAGAGAACAGCTAGGACTGCTGCTCCGCCCATTCGCATAGGATCAACACCATCCTCTGACATGTTTTGACCAGCAAAGAGTGCACCGATACCAACCACAAGGACACAGAGAACGACAATCAGGCCCCAAGAACCGCCTTGCAAGGAGAGAAGACCTCCAACTACAATGACCGCCCACCCGACTGATGTTAGAATCGTAGGCATATCGGGTCCATCACTTGGTTGAATACCAGCCACAGGTGCCTCAACGGCACCCTTGTCTTCTTGTTCAACTGCTTTTACTGGGGATGCTTCTTCTGCTGCAGTAGCCTTACTCAAGAGTCCACTCATATTCTCAACTCAACAAACCCTCGCATGGATAGGTTATGAACCCAACCCCAACGGGTGTGGTTTTCGTTTCAATTTTCAGGTTACAGACCGGGAGCGGCTTCACGCCATTCTTCCTCTTCATCATCTGCGTTGATGAAGCGCCGGCCGGCCACAGCAGCTGCCAAGGCAACCATTGAGAGAGCAGGGATGATTTCGAAACCTGGAAGGTAGACGCCACGGACATAGATGGTAATCATTTGAGATTCTCGATCACAGCCACCGTTCTTGCATGAGAAATCAGATTCAGCATAGAAGTCGAGAGTGTGGTAAGCGTCGGTCCATCCTTGTGTCTTCGGTGTTCGAATCTGGATTCGGACCTTTGCAGGAGCGACCATTGGCTCAACGTTGACCTTGCTGATTGGGATGTTGATGTTGAAGCCTGCATCTTCGAGAGACTCACGGGAGTTCTCAGAGATACCGACCTTCATGAAGTCGTATTGGTTACCGAGGTTGTAGACCTTGAATTCAAAATCCTTGTCGGTCTTTGGCATCAATTGTACGAATGGCTCAACCGCTTCGACTTGGAGAAGTGCGAATTGTGTAATGGATACAATCATCGAAGCACCGGATGTTGCGACGTTCAACGGAGGAACTCCGCTGATTTCTTGCACGCTGCCTTGAACGACGAGGCTTCGGGCCTGCATTGTCATGAACGGTTGTGCTCGAACAACGACTTGGAAGTCCTCTTCGCTGTTTGGTCCGACGTAAATGTCACCCGGGGCAGCAGCTGCTAAGCCATCAGAGGTGACGGAGAGGGCGATTTTCTCGATGTATTGGGTTGGGTTAGAGGCAGTACAGGTGGTGAAACCGACAAGTGTCGAACCAGGTTTTACATCGACCTTGATCTCAGCTGGCTGGCACGTAATAGAAACGGCTGCAGTAGGTACCTGAGCCTGCGCTGGTACAGCAACAAGCAACAAAGATGCAAGGTAAATCAGAAGAACGGTGAAGGTACTCTTACGGGTTGACATCGTGCTCACTAACTAAAGCCACCCTATCGACCCTCATAACCATTGTGTCGCAAAGTGTCCCCCGGATGAATGAATGGAGTGGGCCTGAAGGGATTTGAACCCTTGACCGCCCGGTTATGAGCCGGGTGCTCTAACCAACTAAGCTACAGGCCCTTGGCACTCCTGTGAAGATGTCCTTCATGAGTTTGCCGAATCAAACATTGCGAGTGAAGATTGAGATGGTTTTGTTTTTGCACGGACCATTGCTTCACAGGAATCACGTATGTGTTCAGGAACAAAGACAAGAATACGTTCTTCGGATTGCGTTAACGATCGGATGAGCGGAGAGTGTTCCGCCGCATCTCTACCATCTTCGAGGATGATTCCTTGTTCGTATGGCATGTATCCGCGTTTGCGGATCGATGCTGTGATTAAATCATGTTCTGAATCGTATCCTTGTTCATTGAGATGATGAGCGACATCGTTTCGGACCGTTGCAAACATTTCAGTTGTTAGCGAGGGTATGCGTAAAGATTTGTGATAATCTCTACGAGCCAAAAGACGAGAGGCATAAGCGGACAAAATCTCGTCTTCATGAACGGCAAATCGCCCCATTGCCACTTTGATGTGAGAGTCATGGAGTGAAGCGTATTGATCCGGCGATAGAGCATCATTGAGCAACATTTCCTTAATTTCGCCATCTAACTTTAGGACACCTTTGGCCGCTAGCTCTCGGGCTCTTGCAAGCATACGAACAAGATAGGACTGTGTTAACATGTTGACTTTGTGAAAGTAAACCTGGTTGTACATGTGATATCGTGTAACCAGATAGGCTTCAATGGCAGGAAGCCCCCATGTTTTGACATACAGACGCCCCTCATCGTTTACACGGAGCGCACGGATGACACGTGCGCTGTCGAATCCTCCAATTTGCGCCCCAGTATTTGCCTGGTCACGAATCATGTAATCCATTCGATCAACATCCAACTGACTGCTGATGATTTCTTTGAGGAACGGTGCAATTGGTACACCGTTGCATTCATGCTGACCATCGAGGAGAGCAAAGAGTCGTTGTTTTCGGTCTTCTCCAAGAACATCAGTCAACACTTGTCCAATCTCTGAATCTTTACTTTCGAGTAATATCCGCCCCCAGTGTTCGTGGGAATGGAAGGTTGCAAAGACCTCAGGTGTTTCGAGAAGATGGGAGTACGGAGGATGACCGATATCGTGCAACAACGCGCCAATCTGGACGAGTTCTGCATCCGAATCCGAGAGAATTCCTGGTTGAACTTCTCGAAGCGATGAAGTAAGTTCACCTGCGAGATGATACGCACCAAGTGAATGAGCAAAGCGGGTGTGTGTTGCAGATGGGAAGACGAATTCACATGTTGAGAGTTGCTGGACGTTTCTCAAGCGTTGGAATTCATGCGTATCGATGATGCGTGCGTGATGGGCTGGAACCAAGATGTCGCGATGGATTTCATCACGAATGACACGGTCTCGCATGGTAAATCCTGCTCCTGCCTTCCATTTCAAAGCATCTCTTTGCAAATTGCTCAATGGGAAGTCATATGCATCACAAGCCAGCAGGTCCAAACATGGCAGATGGTCTCAAAGGCTTCCTTGCTCGATTATCAACCGATGACCCTGAAACCAATGGACCCCGATTGTGGGTTATGTTTGCAATTTCGTTGTTCCTAGTTGCAACTCTAAACTGGTACGCAATGGTGCGTGAGCCTTCGGTTGTTGATGTTGATGAACTCACCGATTACATTAACGAGGTCGTCAAGGTCGAAGGTCAACTCATCTCATGGGTCGAAGACCCATACAACTCCGGTGACGATCGCCTCGATGCAATCATCGACGACGGCACTGGTGTTGTCGAACTGCGTTGGTATCGACCAGCGGAGTTGCCACCGATTGGCACCAATGTTACAGTGATTGGAGACGTCATAGAATACGAAGGGCGGATGTGGTTACAAGCCTTGGGCGCAGGTGCGATGAATTGGGATAAAGAGGACATCCCGGACGCACCGTTGTTGTCAATCTCTGATGTTGCACTCGACCCAGAGTCTTACGATGGTAAAGTGATTCAGTTGACGGGATTCCTTTCCGAATCCATCGCTCCTGATGTTTCATTCAACAGTGCTTACCTTGGAGACCATCCAACCTATGGCAATTCGGAGCACAACATGCACATGATTATGCATTCATCCACTGGTGAGTGGATTGAATCCGGTTCCAAAGTGACCGTTCAAGGCATCCTATCTTACCAACAACGAGACCTACGATGGAGCATCCACGTTCAAGGACCAGAAATTCTTCTTGACCGAAACCATCCAGTCGATATTCCACTTTTGGATTGGGCTGGACAGTCAACATGGATGTACCAAGCCGGAAGTACCGTCGACGTAGCGGGTGTCCTGATGATTGAGGACGGGGATTGGTGGCTTACAGGCTCTGCTGGATCGCCACTCTGTGTCCTCCCAAGCGTTGATGATTTGGCGAACGCTGGACAATGGGAAGGGTTGGCAATCCAAATGCGGGGACGTTTGGTGTGGAACACCGCAATCTCATCGTGGTGTCTCGACAAAGGAGGTTCAATCAGTTCGGATTTGACCGCCACCACAAGCATCGATGATTTGCTCCTCTTGCTGAGCGCAGATCCGAGTGCAGCGCTACAAGATACAAACAAGCGTTATGTCGTTTCTGCATACATGAAGTATGCATTGGAACCAAGCGTTGAGGATGAGAGCGCATATTTTGTAGATTCACCAGGATACACACCGGGGTGGACAAGTATTGCTGTGACAATCCCCGGGCCTCGATCTTCATGGCTCGAAGCGGGGCAAGAAGTCATCGCCAATGTATCAATAGCATGGGATGATGAAAACATGCGAGCGGAACTGCTCGTTCACGAATATTCGGAAGGGCAGAAAACCAACCCCATGAATCTCCTGTGGTCAGATGGAGCAACAAATTGGGGATACGATAAGAACAAGATCGTTCGAATCAATGGATTAGCCGTTGAAGACAACGGAACGTGGTACCTCTCTGAACCGGGAAGCGACAAGAGAATCCTTCTGCAAACCGTCAACAACTGCATTGGTTTGGATGAGTTGCACGTTGGAACTGCAATGACTTGGGAAGGTCGACTTCGCCAAGTTGAAGATCCAAATTCGTTGACTATGGTCTACACGCTGAGTACTGCTGATGTGGACGATAACGACAACGATGGATTGAGCAACGCTCTTGAGTCTGCTTTTGGAACGAGTTCAAACAGTGAAGATACCGATGGCGATGGTATCAGCGACCGGCAAGAGTACATCGACCAATCCTAGGTGATGAAATGATTGAAGCATACTTTTACGAACTCTGGTGGCTCCTTGGCGCCTTGTTCTTCGGAGTTATGTTAGGTTCCCTCACTGGATTGATTCCAGGTTTTCACGTCAACAACGTCGCATTGATTCTTCTCGCTCTTTCTCCAGGATTGCTCGAATTAGGGATTCCACTGTCTGCTGTTGCAGCGATTATCGTGTCGACAGGAACCGTTCACACGTTCTTGAATTACATACCCTCTGCACTGATAGGAGCGCCAGATGGAGATACTGCGCTTTCTTTGTTACCAGGACATCGTATGCTCTTAGCAGGAAACGCTGCTCGAGGAGTGGCATGGTCTGCACGAGGTTCACAACTCGGACTGTTCCTTTCTCTCCCTCTCATCGTTGTCGCTCGAATAGCGTTTGGACCCGAACTCAATTGGTACGATGGTTTGCGTGACTGGCTTCCTGTAATCTTGCTGGTCATTTCACTTCTGTTGTTGGCCACAGAAACAACCCGCCTCGATTGGCCTAAATGGGTTCAAAAATTGACAATGAAGCGACTCGGAAACGATAGCCGTTTAGCAGGATTTGTAGCTGCTACCGTCTTTTTCCTTTTGGCCGGCCTGTACGGTTGGGCAGTCTTCGAACTTCCTGTCGATAGCCCCGTTGGAATGCCTTCACCATCTCTGTTGTTACCAAGTCTAGCTGGTTTGTTCGGAATTGCAAATCTGTTGGATATTTATGCAACAACAAGCCACCTTCCTCCACAAAAAGAGAACTGGGACCTCCCACCTGTCAAACCACTCATTGCACCGTGTTTCTGGTCGGCTGTGGCTGGAGCGAGCATGGGTGTACTTCCAGGCATGACCGCTTCTCAAGCAACCGTTCTCGTTATGGGTGGACGTAACGTTGCAGCAAAGGTCCAAGGCAAAGAGGGCTATGGAATGGATTGGGAAACGCGTCGCCTCACCGAACTCAGTGATGATGAACTCCTTGAAATCGCAGTGGCTGAGGCTGAAGAAGGGTATGAAGGGCCACAAACCAAACAAGATTTGGAAGTGATTGCAATCCTATCTGCGGTCAACACTGCTGTCACCGTGATGGTTCTCGGATTCCTTTACATTATTGGAAGATCACGTTCAGGCGCTACGTTAGCATTGAAAATGATGTATCCAATTGAGACCTGGAATTCATCACAACCAACAGCAGACTTTGTTCGATTGCTCGCGGTTACTCTCGCAGCAGGAATTATGGCGATGCCAATTATGAAAATCGTCGGTAAGGGTATGCTTCGACTTCACGCAGCGATACCACTTCAATCGATGGTCATGGGCGTTATCGTATTCGTCACCGCATTGGTTTGGCTTTCGACAGGATTCGTTGGAATTGGTGTATTGATTGTTGGAACCATTCTTGGATTGATGCCCCCTCGAATTGGGATTCGTCGTAGCCATGGAATGGGAATCATCCTTGTCCCTATCATGATTTACACGTTTGCACAAATGGCAGACAGCTTTGGTTTCATCTGAACATCAGAGGATTCCTCGCACCAAAAGATATGAGGGGGAAGGCGTTGGCTCAAACTGTCGATGCTGTATGAGAATTGAATCTATTTTCCTCCTTGCGCTCATGTTGTTGGTTCCACTGACTCCATTGGTTGAACCCACCGAAGCCACATCGGCTCGTAGCCAGCCTTGTGGAGGTTCGATTTGCATCAATGAAGTCATGCCCAATCCAAACGGTTACGATGATGCAATGTGGCCAAATGGTGAATGGTTGGAATTGCACAACTCTGGTACATCCTCTGTTGATGTACGAAATTGGTACTTCGAAAACAAGGCCTCCAAGACCTTGTACCTTGATTCTGCCTCAATCGTAGGCTATGATGCAGCGAACGCATCAACCTACACACTCGGACCTGGCGATTACATGATTGTTGCACGAAATGGAGCAACGAACTTTTATGTCGCAAATTCAAACGATTTCATGACATTGTACGACTCATCAAATGGATGGGTCGATGAGGCCACATGGAATTCAAGTTCAAGCGGGGTCAGTTTAGAAGAAGACCCTGCAAACGCCTACAACGATTGGATTCCAACGTCGAATCCGACACCAGGTTCCTCAAACTCCGGAGGAGGAACTGGCGGCCCTACGTATGCAGAAAGTGATGTCATCATCAACGAAGTGATGGCCGATCCGTGGCCAAGCTACGATAACAGCACCTGGCCTGGTGGTGAATGGATTGAAGTTTACAACAACGGCTCAACCACCATCAATCTCACAGGTTACTGGTTGCAAGACCTTGCAGGAAACATGATTCAGTTTGATGAAAACCACCTTGTTGGCGCCTCCACTGATAATGAAACGTTGTTGATTTATCCACAAGAAACACGTGTCATTGCAGTCAATTCTACGGCAAACAGTGGTGTACTCAACAACGGACAAGAGACTCTGAGACTGTACTTGCCCAACGGTAGCATCGGAGATGAAGTCATGTGGAACTCAAATCAACCAGGATTCTCAATCGAAGCATCTTCCACGGGTGGAATGTGGCAATACTCGACGTATCCTACACCGAACGCTACGAATGCACCAAAATTAACCGAGATTACTATGAGTGGTGATGTTCAGTTGAACGAGATGTTCCCTGTCAGCACAATGGATGGTAGCTCTGCTCCGGATGGAGAATGGGTGGAATTTTACAACGCAGGTACGACCTCAATCGACCTCAACGGATGGTCCATTATCGATGGAATGGGGAACATCACGTACCTCGACCCAGGCACGATCGTAGCGAACAGCTCGCAAGGTAGCACCATGATTGATGCTGGCGAACGTCGACTCGTTGAGTTCACCAGCGAAACTCGACTTTGGGACAATCACAACCATTTGGTCGTCCGAGATTCATCCGCTGCAATCATCGACATGGGATTCTACACCACCAATTATGGACCGGATGTGTCCCTCATTCGCGGACAGAACTACCACGACCCGTGGACGCCTTCAATCACTCCATCACCTGGACAACCTGA
>CAXQWT010000056.1:0-28895 GCA_964227855.1 Salipiger bermudensis
CAGCGGAATTCTCAAGACACAACAGGGTCACAAGATGTATCAGCAAATGGGTATGGATGATGTTGATGATATCTTACCTGAAAAAGATCCATCCATCGGAGATGTAACAATGCCGTCCTCATCAGCCGTAAACATGGTAACATCTCCGATGGATGGATCATTTTCAGGTAAGATATCATCAACATCATCCAAACCCATTTGCTGATACATCTTATGACCCTGTTGTGTCTTGAGAATTCCGCTGTGGGCCTCACTCCAAGATGCCCCCTCGTGATACTCAATATCGATCAAAAAATCGCCTTCTTCAAACACCAAATCATGCGATGGATCGGTTCCAAGCACCATACCCTCGAGGGAACTGGTGCCACCGATGAGAAAACCACCAATGATGATGAAGACGAAAAAAAGGCCAACAGCGAGCCATTGGTGTTCTGATTCTTCCTCGAGCAACTTCCTCCAGCCACTCGCCATGGCAGTTGCTAGCGATGAATGATTAAGTTCCTTCCCATCAAGAATCAGCAAAATTGGCCATCATGTCCACCGTGGTATCGCATCGGAGGGATGATAAAGGGAGCATCAGTCGGAGGGATGCTTGGAGGACTGAATATGGCACGTAAGCCCGCATCCATGTATCGCCGTCTTAAGGGACCTGCATATACTCGACGCAAGTATATCGGTGGTGTTCCGAACAACCGTATTCTAGCATACCACTCCGGAAATCGTCGTGCTGCGGAGACAGGTGGGTTCCCAGTAGTCCTCGAACTCCGCGCAGACAACGATTGTCAGATCCGACACACTGCTCTCGAAGCAGCCCGTGTTATTTCCAACTCCACCATCCGTAACGAGGCCGGTGCACAAGGGTATGCCCTTCGTGTCCACACCTACCCACACCACGTACTTCGAGAGAACAAGCAAGCTACCGGCGCAGGTGCTGACCGTGTTTCACAAGGTATGCGATGTGCTTTCGGAAAGAATGTCGGAACCGCTGCTCGCGTTCGTCGAGGACAACGAGTAATCTCCATCCATTGCAATGCAGCCAACTACTTGACTGCCAAGGACGCTCTCCGCAAGGCGGGTATGAAGTTCCCTACACCAACAACAACCCGTGTTGTGCGCGGCGCAGAACACCTTAAGGGACTTGTTTGACCAAGCCTTTCGTTTCCATCTGCGGATGGAGCGGTTATGCGAATGCTCATTGATGATGAAGTTCTGGAAAGTATAAGGTGAGTTCATGCGAGTTGCAGTTTTAAAGGAAGACAATTGTCAACCTAAGAAGTGCAACGACGAATGTTTTCACTATTGCCCACCGGTCCGTAATGGCCAAGAATGCATTGTCATGGACGAGAAGACTGGGAAGCCACATATCTCAGAATCGTTGTGCATCGGATGTGGAATTTGCATCAACAAGTGTCCGCATGATGCATTGATCATCGAACAGTTACCAAGCGAACTTGAGTCCGACATGATTCATCGTTACAGCTTGAACGGTTTCAGGCTCTTTCGTTTACCTACACCGACAAAAGAATCTGTTGTAGGTATTCTTGGCCCGAACGGGATGGGAAAATCGACTGCTTTCAACGCCTTAGCTGGACGAATGACACCAAACCTTGGAGATTGGTTGGACCAAGATCCTGACTGGAACAACGTAATCGATGCTCTACCGAAAGGAGAACTACGAGATTTCTTCATCTCTGTCCGAGATGGAGGCGTCAAGGTTGCTCTCAAGCCTCAGAACGTTGACCGCCTACCAAAGCGAGTTCAAGGGACTGTTGAAGGGCTTCTTCGTAAAGTCGATGAACGAAACATGTTTGATGAAATGACCAATGCCCTGGGAATTTCTCATCTCCTTGAACGAACCGTTCAGCAATTGTCCGGTGGTGAATTACAACGCATGGCGATTTGTGCGACCATTTTACGTGATGCTGATGTCTATTTCTTTGATGAACCATCATCTTATCTCGATATCCATGAACGCATGAGGATTGTTCGAATCATTCAGGAATTAGCTGAATCGAAGCGAGTCATCGTTATTGAGCACGACCTCGCCGTCCTTGACGTTCTTGCGGATTTGGTACACATCGTCTACGGTAAGAAAGGGGCCTTTGGAATCTTCACTCCAGCTCGATCAACACGTACTGCCATCAACGCATACCTTGATGGATTCCTCGTCGAGGAGAACGTTCGAATTCGTGACAAACCAATCCGTTTCCTCAAACACCATGAGCGAACAGCAGAGAAAGGAAGCGTTGTGGTTCAATGGGGCGACCTTGAGAAGAAACTCGGTAACTTCGAGTTGTCAACTGGTGAAGGTTCTGTTCACCGATCAGAAGTTGTAGGTGTGGTTGGTCCAAATGGTACTGGAAAATCAACCATGATCAAAATTCTCGCAGGTGAACACGAGTACGACAATGGATGGGTTACCAACGAAGCAACCGTTTCGTACAAACCCCAGCACATCGATGTTGATATGGATTGTACCGTTCAAATGTGGCTGGATAGCGAGCTTGGCATGCGATGGCGAAGCGGGGAGTTTAACGTGAACGTCATCCGCGCATTGGGCGTGGATTCGCTTCTTCCAAAGCGTGTCAAGAAGTTGTCAGGTGGAGAGCGTCAAGCCGTTTCAATTGCAGTCTGCTTAGGTCGAGAAGCGGACCTCTACCTTCTCGATGAACCATCCGCTCACCTTGATGCCAATGCTCGTATGGAAGCTGCAAAGGCTATTCGTCGAACAATGGAAGCCAATGAAAAGTCAGCCTTTGTCATCGATCACGATGTCTATTTCATCGATATCGTAAGCGATTCCTTGCTTGTCTTTGAGGGAGAGGGAGGTGTGCATGGCAAAGCAATGGGGCCCTATTCATTGCGCGACGGTATGAATCGATTCCTCAATGACGTCAATGTAACCTTCCGACGTGATCATGATTCCAAGCGGCCACGTATCAACAAAAACGAGAGCCGAAAAGACCGTGAGCAACGAGAAGTTGGGGACTTTTATTCGTTTGATAGCAAATAGAGCGTCACGAGTTCTAAAGACCACCAACGTGAGGCTACAACATGCCTGTCGGCGTCCCACCAAAAGGAGGACCTCTCGGAAGGAGCCGCTCGCGTCTCTCCGCTTCAGGGCTGACAACCTTTCTTCGATGCCCACGCCAGTGGTATCTGACACGCAAAGTCGGCCTATCATCACCCTCATCGATTGGACAAGTTACTGGTCTGGTCATTGAGGACGCCTTGTGCCGAGTCCTGATGCATCGACCGGGGCCAATGGATTCGTTGGAAGCACTTCGTGAGTGGGCATATGCTCTCTGCAAAAAAGAGGCGCTAGCGGCTTGGGAAGAAGGTGAAGAGGCTTGGAATGCCCGACTTTGGAAACGCGACGATTCCGATTGGTCAACCGTCGAAGTGGAGAGTTATGAGAACAAAATTCGCAGCGGTGTCGACTTGTTTCTCGAAGAAGTAGAAGCATGTTTCAACCAGAGGGGTGGACCCTTCATTGAACAATGCCGATCAGGAACAGCCCTCTTCAAGGTCCCTTCTCCTGCATGGGGAGAGATACCAATGTTCCCAGTCCCAGAGAAAGTACGATCCTTACAAGCCAGAGATTGGTCAATGGAACACTCCTTCCAGTGGCAGGAGAAGGGCAGTGACATACAATGGAACGAGGCATGGGAGGTCGCCCGTCCTTGGTTCAAGGATCCTCGTGTTCATCAACCGCAACGGATGTTTCATCCAGATGGATGGGCTGCAGGTGAACTTGATCTTGTACTGCGATGGGACGGTAGAATTCGTCTCGTTGACATCAAATCGGGACATTCCGGGTCGGCATTTTCAGAAAGCCTCCAACATCAACTGCGATTTTATGCATGGCTTTGGTCAAGAACAGAAGAGGAAGGTATCGTTGCAAACATGGAGGGATGGTACCTTTCAAGTAAGGAAAGAATCAACTACGATGCTCCAAGTGAAGAAGAACTTACATCCATGGATGCTGAATTCTTCGAAATCAATGACCGTATGAGAAACATGGGCGAGGGTGCCTCAATTCTCCCAGCACATCCACAGAATGATGTTGCAGACCACCTGCACGCTTGCTCAGGAGAATCCGCAGGTTGTGGATGGTGCAGCGTTGCTTTAGATAATATCGAAACTGCGGGACCGATGAACGATACTACACGAGAATCTATGATGTCTGGAGTGGACATTCAATCGCCTTGCATGCCTTTTTCGGAAATTCCATCGCGTGTTGATGTTTCTGGTGAACTCATTGCCCAATGGGGGCCACTTCCCAACCACTTCAATGAACCAGTCCTAGGTGCGATGTTGAAGGCTGGTGAAGTTACAATCGCCATCGAAGAATCTGAACCAGGCGCATTTCCCCATTTACACGATTCAAGTGAGACCAAGATTGTCATCAAGGACGCTTTGCCTGGCGTTTGGAGAGATCAACCAAGACTCTATGTTGATGGTAATTCAGAATTTATCCCACAATCAATTTCTGAAGATACGAGCACACGCATAGGATTGCTACGGACAAGAGCCAATGTGGAGGGTGTGGTCTTGTCCATTCGACAACAACGAGGGATGCGCCTCGATGGACGCCCATGGTCGATGCTAGCCTTCCATCTTTGGGATGGAAGCCATGTGGTCGAAGTCGTCGCCTTTGGATCAGCCATTAGTGAGCGCCTCTTGTCCTTACAGCCTGGTGAAAGAATTCGACTGATTGGAGCCGAACTAGGATGGCGTGCAGGGTTGATTCAACTTCGAGTAGATGTTCGAAAAACCAGAATTGAACTTCCGGGGCCATCGTTTGCATCCAAGGGTATTTGAGGGGTCGATTTCAGTCCTATTCCTATGCCTGTACGATTGCCAGATGCGGAGCAAGATTTCATCGGACAATACAACCGCCTTTCCGCAAGCCAAGTCAATACTTGGAAGGCTTGTCCACGTCTTTGGTACTACGAAAAAGTACGTCGGTTTGTGATGCCACAAATTCCGATATTGTTTGTTGGAAGGGCAGTCGAAGAGGCCATCTGTAAGACGCTCAAGGAATCTCCAGCCCTGATTGTTGAGGCGGCTCCTGCTGATATTTACGTTGAAACGCCACTTGATGAGGTCGGACGACCGAATCGTAATTACGAACAAAAATGGCCTGCAGAGCAGCTCCTCGTACTGCCTGAATCCAAGTGGCCTGAAAATAAAGCATCCCTCCACTCCTGGGCGAATCGCCGAGTTCTTTCTCACCTTGCGATTTGTTTGGAGGAAATGCGACTTGAGTGGTCGAAACACGATCGCAGAGCTGGTAATTGGGATAGCGACGTCGATATCGAACGATGTGCAATGATGGCGACGAATGGTATCAAGATGCACATGATGGAAGTTGAGGCTTGCCTTGAGACAGTATCTGAAGACGAACTTGCGTCTTGGAGAGAAGGAAAGCGTCCTTATTGGCCTGCTCCAGATGGACGAGGATATTCTCTCGAGAGGCATCCACTTGCTCAAAGCGGCCCAATCACGTTGATCGAAGCATGGGAGATTGCCCGCCCGTGGTTTGTTGACCCAGATGCCAAACCCTTCATGATGAACGCCGTTCACCCAGAACACTGGTTCCAAGGCGAATATGATCTCGTCTACCGATGGGGAGAAAGCAACAAGATTGTTGACATCAAGGCTTCACTCGGAAACTCAGACCGTTCAGGAGATTATGTCGAGCAAATGCGCATGTACGCATATCTCTGGTGGAGTACTCATGACAAACAAAGCATAGACGCTCTTGAAATCTGGTACCTCGCTGCTGATGCAAAGAAAGTGATTGACGTTCCTTCTGAACAACAATTGGAAGAGATTGGGGTTGAATTGAAGCAACTATGGTCCGAATTGCGTGAAGAGACACCTGTCATCGAACGATGTCCTCCTGAACCCGCCCCTATGCGCTCGTTCGGGCCAGGAGGAGTCCCCTCCGATGAAACTCCGGACATGACACGTTGTCAACGATGCGATTGGTCGCATGTCTGCCCGACTGGTGGATTTGTTGAGGAGCACCCGAACGGTGGAACCTTCCATCTACCGGGCATGGTTGCAGAAACAGAAATTACGCCTTTGAATGACATCAAAACAAGACACACTGTGACTGGGCGTGTTCATGCGGTCATCAATGGAAACCAGCCTCGAATTACCATTGCTGAGGGCAATTCAGCCTTCGCCGATGTACAAATTAAAGCATCAGAATACAAAGATGGGGGACCTACACTACCTGAAGATTTGAAGAAAGATGAACTCGTCTCTGTAGAAGATGCTTTCTTCCAGATCAATTACAAGGGTGCACTTATACTGAAGGTCGATCCGTTTGCACGCGTCGTTCGATTGCAAGAAGGAGATGATGAGATCTCACTTCATACGCCACGTGCACGATGGAATGTCGCTGGAACCGTTGTCTATAGAACGGAAAAGAGAGGGCGTTCTGCACGTGGCGACTGGTGCCGCAAAGGCCTGATGCTGATGGATGAAACAGGTTCGTTGAAAGTTGAAGGCTGGCAAGCCGATTGGGGCCCTCAATACGATATGCTCAACCCAGGAGACAGAGTCATCATCACCAACATTGGAATCGATGGTTGGGCTGCTCTCGACCGAGGAGAAATGTATCGCGCCTCAAGACTTCACATCCTTCACGACTAACCGCCTGATGAAACAGTGGTCACAAGAAGTTTGACATCTGCGTTCAAAATCGTACTGTGGGGCAAAATGCGTTCCTCAAAACTTACAACGACCGTTGATGGGAGAATTCCAGCGGCTTCTAAAGTTTGACGAATGGAAGATCCATCATCAACCTCAATCGTACAATTGTGATCTCGTCCGTGAAAGGTAATCTGCATGAAGTAGCCTGTGAAGCATCACGCTTATGACGGTGGCGCACAGGCAGCAACCAAGCCGAGATCGCATAGCCCGGTATTGCGGTGGATTCGAAATCCACTGTCCCATGGACGCGGGGGTTCAAATCCCTCTCTCGGCGCTCAAATGTAGAAGGCGTCTGGCTCTTCCATGAGTTCACGAACGTGGTCGGTGTTGGCATTCGGAGCCAATTCACTTAATTTCGCAAGTATCTTGGATGTCGCATCTTCTGGTAATCGAACATCTAATTCCCACCCTTTTGAAACAAATTCCAGAAGGCGTATTGATGCATGAACATCTCCGCTAGCACCAACCGTTGTTGCCATGGCACAAACGGATGAGAGGCCAAACATAGGTGCAAGAGAAGCCATCAATGCAGACATACCAATTGCTCCGCCTGATGGTTGATCTCGGCGTACGTCAATACCACGCTCTTCCAAGTTGACCCTATGAGAAGAAGAGGTCGCAACTGCAAAGGCTTCCTTGAGTTCTGGAGTTGACATTAATCCAGCTAAAACAATGACTTCGTCGATCTTTGAAATTGATAAATGCTTCAGGAGTTCTGTTGTGAAATCGTACTGTTGAAAGGATTCACTAGGCTGTCCTCTCCCTGTAATTGTGAGGATTGAACGCCCCCCTTCAATCTCAATTCGCTTAGCTATTAGATGAGGAGGAGCGAGTAAACCATCCTCGTCCAAACGAGCTAAGGGCGTTAGTCCAGGATGAATAAATCGTGCCACTGGAGTCGCTTGATTGGCTTCATTCAGCAACTCAACCGCATTCTTTCCAACATCTCCAACACCTGGTAAGGCGAACAGAACAAGGTCTGATGCTTGTAATCCAGTTTCATCCAAAACATCTACAAGGAGTGTCATGAATTTCACACCCTTGCATTAAGGGGTATAATGTTTGACAACGAACGAGACAAAAGAGGTTCATTCTTCTTCTTGTTCCGGTGAACCAGTTCGCATTTCTTCAAGCGATGGTAGTGTTGGAATGGTTTGAGACCAATCAGGTGACTCAACATTGTTGAGTTGGCGGCGAACGTTGGCCCTGTGATCTTCTGGAGACCACTTCAATGGTGCTGCAGCCTGTGCTTTACCACCACATTGAGGGCATGTTGTTTCTAAGCACCAAGCACCACAATCGACGCATTGCTGAAGCAGTTGTCGGGGCATAGAAATCACTCACGGTATGAATCGGCAGATCCGCCTGCCTGTTCGATGATTGAAACAACGGCTGCAATGGATGCCGTCCAAGTATCCTCAGCGGTTTTGAAATCTGGGGCACGAAGTTCGATTCTGTATTCTGGTGCACCATCGTAGTAGCAGTTTACTTCGATTTCTTCCTCAGGAGAGGAAATCTTTTCAGCGGCAATGAGTGCATCACGGATGGTTTCAACACCGTTTCCTGTTTCGACCTTCAACGTGAGAATGCCACGGATTTCAACGTACGGTGGAATGATGTTTTCAACAGACAATTCTGTAAATGCCTGAATCCAATCACCTTCAAACCCTGCATCGACGATGGAACCTTCGTGCATGGCCGCCTCTTCGAATGCTCCGTAGAGTGTCTCGAAGACCTGAGTCAATTCAGTTTGGAGTTCAGATGAATAGTCCGAATCCCATTTCTGAGACTCTGAAAGAACCTTGAACAATTGATGTGCACGTTGTTCGTTCTTCCATTGTTGAAGTCGATCTCGGCGGCGTTCTTCAGATACTGACTTGAGCGATAATTTGAGTGAACTGCCGTCTCGGCGGCTTGGCATAACCTTGCACACAAGACGTTGTCCTTCTCGTACAAAACGTCGAATGTTCTTGATCCAGCCACTCGCAATCTCACCTATGAAAATGAATCCTTCGACACCCTCATACTCATCGAGGGATACGTCGGCGCCGTTTTGTTTCACACTGTGAACTGTAACAACGACAAGTTCACCCTCTTCTGGGTAGATGAGGTCGGTTTTCGACATGGAGGCTCAGCCTCCTCATTCCATTGTTTCGAGAACAGTACAGCCAACAAGGTTCGCTTTTCCACCTGATGGGCTTGTGAGTGTAGCACCACAGACATCGCAAGAGATGACGGTGGTTGCACGAGAGAAGAGAACGGATTCATTACCGCAATCTTTGCATGAGATTTTCATAAATTCGCCAGACATCTTTCTTCACCTCATCGATCAACAAGTTCGAACTTCTTGGCTCGCTTGCATGGTGCGTAGTGAGCCTTTCCAGTCTCAGTACAGCGGTAGAGAATGTTTACACGCTTGGTAGGCTTTTCCCGGCCATCAGGTTTTGGACGAGGGAAACCACGGTATCCTCGCATTACCTTACGGAAACGTCGCTGACCCCAGCGAAGCTCCGAAGCACGCTTTTTCTTAACCCGCTCAACCGTATGGAGCGTGTGCTTACCAGCAGAAGGACTGTAACGCTTGATTTGACGTGGCATCTTTACCATGGTCTTCACCTGAACAGTTTGGCGACCATCGACGGGTATTTATTGCTGTCGTCGTCTGACTCCAATCCAAAAAGCCCATGAAATCGCAAAATTACAGCCATGTTGATAAATCGAGAGCCGTAGAAGTCAACTATGGAAAATGAACTCAGCGTCGCTCTTCTGCTTTGGGCGCCGTTAGGTTTGGTGTTTCTATCGCTTGGCCTTCAATTCCGTAAAGATCACGCATCTCAAAAGATTGGAAAAGTCGTCGGCGGGGTAGGGATTGTAGTCTTTAGCACCTCATTCCTCACGGTTCCATCATCTCCGTCGGCAGCATCCAGCGCTCTGTTTATTAGCATTTTACCATCTCTGCTCTTGATGTTCATTGGCCTTTACGTTGCTTTGTTTGCAGGTGATATTCCTGTACGACGATTCCGTCCTGGCATGCGCCCTATTGGTCTCTTGATGTTTGTCTTTGGATTTGCACTGCTTGAAGCAATGCACTGGAACAAAACCGACTGGATTCCATCCACAACCTGGGAGGGTGAGACGAATCGGTTTTGGATGATTTTCAGGCCAACCTTCCTTCTCGCTATGAGCAGTTTTCTTCTCGCCGGCGGATATGTTGTCAACCTCATCGGCCAACGCATCAGTCAAACTTCGCGTATGCTTTACCTGATGGGAGGAAGTTCATTTTTGCTCCTCATTCTCAGTGTTCTTGTTAACGGTTCTCAGACGAGTTCCGAAGAATTCCATAATTCTGTTTTGTTTGCTGCCAGCGACCTGCTCGGGTTCCTCGCTGGAATTGGACTTACTGTACTTTCCTTCGGACTCGCCATTTGGCAATTTGAACGTAAGCGACCTGAACTTGACAAACTCCCTCCCCCAAATCAAGAGCAACTCGCTCAAGCGGCTCAAATTATTCAACAAAACCTCGGGGGTGGCGAAGATGAGTAAGCGCATCGGCCCCCGCCATCTCGTTGTTGCAGGATTGTTGTTCCTCTTGCCAACAATGGTCTTGGTACTGCTTTCAGGAAATTCATCCTACGACACGGAGCGTGGATTGACTCGATTCCTCAATGCCTTCCTCACATCCTACACGATCGCATCTGTGTTCTTTGTGGTTAACATGTTCCAATATTCCAAGAGTCGAAAGGAGCCAACAGCGCCTTGGGTTTCAATGGTATATGCTGCCGTACTTGGCATATTTGTGACATTCCTCCTCACAAGCCAAGGGGGTTTCTTGATGGAAGAGAACGGATCCCAGCGTGCACAAATCCTGTACAACATCATTCACTTCATTGTCACAAGCATGGCGATTCTAATGGCCGTTGGCGTCATGATATTGCTGTCATTTGTAAATCTTGAATCAAAAGAAGAAAGCGATTTGTGAAAAGAGCGGCACCATTTGTCCATCGTTGACTTCATAAGGAGGAGGTAGGTGGCGTTGACATCGAGGTGAGCATATGTCAAAGGGTACACCATCCATGGGTCGTCGTCAAAAGACAACACACATCCGCTGCCGACGCTGTGGACGCAACGCATATCACAAGCAGAAGAGCGTATGTGCGTCCTGTGGATACGGGAAGACTGCTCGAATGCGCACCTACAGCTGGAACAAAAAATCCCACCGACCTAAGGCCTAAGCAAATTAGGGGGAAGGAATACAAAGGCGGCGCGACTGTCCGCAACTAAGGGACTCATATGTGCGGCATAATTGGTATTGTTGGGAGACTTGATTCAAACGTGAATCAGGCACTCTATGATGGCCTTACCGTTCTTCAGCACCGAGGCCAAGATGCTGCAGGCATCATGACAGAAAAAAATGAGAAATTCAATCTTCGCAAGGGCAATGGATTGGTTTCCGATGTGTTTTACAAGCGCCACATGCAAAAGTTACTTGGGAACATCGGCATAGGTCATGTCCGTTATCCTACAGCAGGATCTTCCTCGACCGCTGAGGCTCAACCATTCTACGTCAACTCACCCTACGGACTCGCATTGGCGCATAATGGAAATTTGACCAACAGCGATGAAATCGCAAATCAATTGATTGTTCAACATCGACGCCATGTGAACACAACAAGTGATTCTGAAGTTCTCTTGAACCACCTTGCAGTTCAACTCGATGTAACAGGCAACCAAATGAACATTAACGGAGAACCGTTTCTCGATGTTGACAACTTTTTTGATGCAATCAAGAACGTGAACCAAACGGTTCGTGGCGGTTATGCGTGTGTTGGTCTCGTCAATGGGTACGGTCTCTTTGCATTCCGAGATCCTCATGGAATTCGTCCACTCATCTACGGTAAACGCGACTATGAAAGCGGTACTGAATGGGTCGTAGCAAGCGAATCTGTTGCTATTACTGCACTTGGTTTTGAAGTCGTAGCAGACGTACAACCAGGCGAAGCAATATTCATTTCAACATCCGGACACTTGTTTACAAAGCAATGTGCAGAGAAGAAAGCCTTCACACCTTGTATTTTCGAACATGTTTACTTCGCACGGCCGGATTCCACAATTGATGGGATTTCCGTTTACCAAGCACGATTAAATCAAGGGCGAAGGCTTGCAGAGCGTCTGCTTGAAGATTGGCCTGACCACGACATTGATGCTGTGATTCCGGTTCCTGATTCTGGACGAATCTCTGCAATTCAAATGGCCAATACCCTCAATGTCCCTTACCGAGAAGGATTCGTCAAGAATCGCTACGTAGGACGAACCTTCATCATGCCAGGACAAGAAATGCGAATGAAGTCTGTACGAAGAAAACTCAACGCCATACCCCGTGAATTTGAAGGGAAGAACGTACTCTTGGTCGACGACTCAATCGTTCGTGGAACGACGAGTGAAAAAATCATCGAAATGGCACGAGAAGTTGGTGCAAAGAAGGTGTACTTTGCTTCAGCAGCACCGCCTGTTCGCCATCCAAACGTCTACGGCATCGACATGCCTGCAGTTGACGAATTCATCGCCAATGGAAAGTCGATTGATGAAATTAATACAACCATCGGCTCAGACAAGTTGTTCTACCAACGTCTCGATGACTTGGAAGAAGTTACAGGTCACAAGGAAACCAACATTGACGGTTTCGATCGTTCGTGCTTCACTGGCCAGTATGTGACAGGCGACATCACCCAAGCCTACCTCGATAGACTACGCGAAAAGCGAAATGATGCGTCGAAACAAGAGAAACTGGAAGAAGATGAACAAGGAATTGACATGCACAACGATGAAGCTTAGGCGAGTCATTGAGGCGACCTGAATCATTGCCATTTCTGCCAGAATGCATTTGAGTTGGCGGATCGATACCACCATGCACCACTGCTTTGCGGCCATTCCAACCATTCGTAACCATCGTCCTGAACCGTACCAACTTCATGAACTGGAGGCTCCCCGATGTCCGTCTGTGGGCTTGACTGATAGATTTGGGTTGTCGCCATCGATTCTGAACCATCAGCCATAGCTAATTTCTCATCGAGGAGTTTTGCTCGATCCGTTGAATCAATCGAGCCAGTGAGACCAAAGTAAGCATCATTGTGTGCGATTTGGTACAACTCTTGCGGAGAGGACGCTAGTAGGTCCTCGATTAAAGTGAAGAGTTTCTCACGTGTCTCTTTCTTGATTTCATTGTTGGTGTATCGGCCAGTAAGGTCTCCTTTTAATTGATTTAATTCGTCTGCTAATTCCTGAGGATTGTCGTAATATGCCTGAATGATTGATTGCAAGTACGTCAATTCATTGCGTTCTTCTTTCGTCAATTTCGAATTCTTACGTAGAACTTGCATCCATCGGAATGCATCAGGAAGAAGAGCTGCTGCTGCGTTGGTTTGGAGAAGTGTAAACAAAGCAAGCAAGATAGCACTTATTCCAAGGGTTGTCGTAACAGCATCGCCCTCTCCAGAGAAGAAAGAGTCGAAGGCTGATGTCGCTTCATCGTCCTCTTCAATCTCTTCAACTTCACATCCAAAGGCATCAACCACAGTTCCTTCAGGTGTTCCAGGGCATGTATCATCAAGGTCGGAGACGCCATCACCGTCTGTATCAAGAAGCATGAGTTGTGCATCACTACAACCAACTTCTGAAACGGATTGTCCCGATTCTGTTTCTGTACATTCATCCACCGAATCAAGGATTCCATCACCGTCTGCATCATCAAGGCAACCGTCAGCATCGTTGTCGAGAACTGATGCGTTCTCTCCAGGACACAGATCATCTGCGTCAGTTACTCCATCGCCATCGGAATCAGTCTCAATTAGACATCCATTCTCATCAACGACATCCGTTATTGAACTGTTCGGACAATCATCCATCGTATCGTCAACACCATCACCATCAGAATCTGCTGAACGGTTGGGATCGCTTGGGAAGACATCCTCGTTATCGCCAACACCGTCACCATCGGAATCGGTTGTTTCTGACGCATCGTTCGGGAACGCATCGGCATTGTCACCAACACCGTCGCCATCCGAGTCCACTGATTCAGTTGCATCATTCGGGAAGGCATCCGTATTGTCACCAACGCCGTCACCATCGGAGTCAAATTGCTCAAAAGCATTCATTGGAAACATATCAGCGTTATCGCCAACACCATCGCCATCCGTATCCTTGGTTTCAGTTGCATCGTTCGGGAATTCATCAGCATTATCACCGACGCCATCACCATCCGAATCCAATTGTTCGAAGGCATTCTGTGGGAAGGCGTCGGAGTTATCTCCAACACCATCTCCATCTGAATCGGCTGTTTCGGTTGCATCGTTCGGGAACGCATCAGCGTTGTCACCAACACCATCACCATCGCTGTCCACCCATTCATTGACATCGTTCGGGAATGCATCACCTGCGTTGCTGTAGCCGTCACCATCATCATCTGGGCAGCCGTTCAAATCTTGACTGGAAGTGCCTGCAACTTCTTCGCAATCATCGTTGGCATTCGGAACTCCATCCCCGTCCAAATCATTCTGATCTACGAATTTGAACGTAGAAGAGAGTTGGTGTTCGACACCCTCATGGTCGATGATCGATACCGTGACAGTACCAGGATTCGAAACGGTAGGTGTTGTGAATCGGATTGTCGAATCGTCGATGACTTCAGCTGTTACGGAACCAAGTTGACCGAACTTGACTGTGACTTCATTTGTAACACTCACGCCTGTCGGTTTTGTAGCATACTTGAGCACGCCATTCGTCTCGTCGGTATAGGCGACGTGCATCATGCCTTCATCATCGATGATGAGCGAATTTGATTCGCCTGTACCATCTCCTGTGCTACCACCAGTCTCGATAGTGCTAACTTGCCAGTTTGGTGATGATGGGTTCAGTGTTGCATACTTAAATTTCCAACCGCTCCATGAACGGTAAACAATGTGCGGATCGCCTGCCGCATCAATTGCAATTGAAGGGTTTCGACCAGTATCTCCTGAGGAATCGACAACCGTGGTTGTCCATGCCCCATTTGGTACTCCCGTCGAATAGCGCAAGTCTTTATTCCCTTCCAGATTGTCGTAATGGGCGATGTGGAATTGCCCCTGATGATCCATTGCTAGCGAGCTGAAGTAACCTGGATAGGCGACGTTGTATCCTCCAGTTTCTGGTGTATATGGAATCCAAGAACCGCTTTTGTTTGTTGCAAATTTCAATTTCGATTGGCTTCGATCTTGATACGCAATGTAAGCATTGTCGTTCCTATCAATCACGATTGCTGAGTCACATCCCTTGTTTCCGCCTGAATCAATAACATTGGTCGTCCACGCAACTCCATCGAACGAAGCAAGGCGAAGACCATTACCGCAGTATTGGTGACTACCGGTAAAAGAGATGTGAGGATGATTGTTTGAGTCGAGAGCAATCCCTACCGGACCAACCTTTGCGCTGGATGAAACCTGTGTTGAAGTCCATGAAGAGCCATCGTAATGCATGTACACCACAAGGTTGGTGTTCGTCGAATAAGCTGCATGGAGTTCATCGTTATCATCGATGACCATGTGTGTATCCCAACAGTAACTCCCTTCACAATTTTTAATTCCCGTGGGCGTCCAGGATGTGCCATCATAGATACTGTGCGTGAATGCGTAACCATCACCACTGGCATGAACGATGTGAACATGCCCATTCGAATCAACTGCGATTGCGTTTTCATGTCCTGCTTCATTACCAAAGTCCGCCGTAGTCTTTGTCCATTGATGATTGATGCCATCGTACGTTACATTTGTGTCATCAAGGTCCGAAAAGCCACTGCCTGTGATGGTGATCACTTCTCCGCCAGTAATCCAACCCGTGCTTGCAGAAAGTGAAGTCTGGATAAGACTTGATTGGCGCGGAACTGATGACGAATCTGCCAATTCAGACGGTTGAGTCATGACAGGAGCAACAGTCATCATGGCAAGAATTAGGGTCACCAACCAAACTCGCATGCCACTGCTTTACAATCTTCATAAAATATTTTTTTGTTACACATGTGTGACAATTGCATTGAACTTAGGACACATGACCATATAACTGACAAACACCTGTGGAAGTCATGGTCGCAACACTACCAGTGATTGATGCTCTTCACCAGAACAAGAGTGTCACGGCCATTGCTTTGCATCCAACCTCTGGTAATCTCTTAATTGGGAACAGTGAAGGTTTGGTTCAGTGTATTGATCTCGAAAGTGATGGAAATGACGTCATCGCAAAAATTCATGTCAATTCCAAGATTATGGATGTTGCTTGGAGTGCCAACAAGGTCGTGATTCTGGATGAAACGAACGGACTTCACGTCTACACAATGGATGCTGAAGAGGTATGGATATCGACCTTTGATGCAGGAGGGGCTCAATTGATTGTTGGTAAGCAGATTCTAGCACTTGATGGAATTGGGACCCTTCGTCAGTTCACATTGGATGGGCAGGAGTACGAAACTTCACAGCGTGATGTTCGCTCCTTTGACATTGCAAAGGATTCCATCTTGCTTGCAATGGAAAACCAAACAGTATTGAAGACCAATGATCAATTAGAAGTGGTCTTCCAACGGATTCAACGCGGTGAAATCGGCGAGGACATCGTCGCTGTTGGTTCAAGTAAAGCGGATACTTGGTTCGTTGCCAGAGAAGGGCATGCTCTTGTACCAGGAGAAGAAGAAGCTCTCGAAATTGAATTTTACACACAAAATGAACTCCTAGGTCGTAAGGAACTCAAAGGACGCATCAAGGCATCAATTTCAGACTCAGAGAATCATTTCATTGGTTTGGATAATGGCGACTTGCTTGCCGTACAACAAAACGAAATTGAATGCTTAACATCCTTCCAGTATCCAATCCAGTGCTTGAGAATGCATGGAACTACACTCATTGTTGGAACGTGGTTCTACATCTACGGATTCGAACTTGAAACAAATGAAATCGGGTGGCAAATTGAACACAAAGGAATGATTCAGGGAATTGAAGTTGATGAATCAGGGCGTATTGCCTTCTTTGGAGAAGATCAAAACGATTGGACAGGTGCAGAACCAGTTGGTGTTTGTGACCTTGGACAGGAACGAATTGAAGTTGATACATCCTTTCTTCAAGGTTGGTTCGAGGAGGAGATTGTGGAGGTCGAAACAAATCCAGAAGTTGTCTATAGAAACGTTGATGACTTTACTAATTTACTTTCAGAGGAAGAACAAAAATCATTACAACGAAATCAACAAGATTTTGAAATCGGTCTCGATTCACTCACAGCTGCGATGAATGAAGAATTGTCTTCTGAACCAACAAATAATTTTGAAGAAGACGTTGACGACTTACTTCAGTTTCTTCATGAAGATGTGGATGAACAAATATCACCTCAGGCATATGCAGGTGAAAATCAGATGATTGAATTGACCCATAGTGATGCAATTATTGTCACACTCGACGGTTCGCAATCAAAAGACCCTCAAGACCGAATCGTGTCATGGTCGTGGTTGGATTCGACTGGTCGTGAAATTTCAACGGAGCCGAAAGTTCGGGTCAAACTCTCGGCTGGAAATCACCACTTCGAACTCAGGGTGTTTGATTCAGATGGTGGCATGACCTCCGATTCAATTCAGATTACAATCCAATCCTCAGCCTCATGAAGGAGAAGTCGCTCGGACCGTCATGGGCGTCATTGCACCTCTGATTGAGAACTTCTTGGTTGGACCATTGCAGATGCGTTGCTCAGTCGTAACAGATCCCCAGACAGGAGACACAGTCATCATAGATGGTGGAGATGAACCTCAGCGACTCATTGATTGGATTGAGTCCTGCGGTGGAACAGGGCCCCATTGGTCAACGCATACCAAAGAAGAAACGAAGGCGATTCAGCGAAACGTCGTTGCTCTGCTCAATACACATGCACACTTTGATCACAGCGGACATATTCCAACACTGAAAGAGTATTTTCATGTAGATTGGTACTTACATCCTGATGACACCTTCTTGCAAACTCTCGCAAAAACAGCTGCAGTTCGATATGGTATCGATTTACCCAATCCTGCAATCGCAGACCACGAAATAGCAGACGGTCAAACGCTCTCGCTCGGATCCCTTGATTTTGAAATCCTTCACACACCAGGTCATACACTCGGTGGTTGTTGTCTTCGACTGATCGTTGAAAATGATGCTGACCACTTGTTTGTGGGAGATACATTGTTTGCTGGCTCTGTTGGGCGTACGGACCTCGAGAATACTGGAGGCGATTTCAATGTCCTCTCGAACAGCATCCGGACCAAGTTATGGCCTCTAAATCCTTCAACGATTGTTCACCCGGGCCATGGACCCCTCACAACAATTGGTCACGAGAAAGCAACGAACCCATTCGTAGGTGATGGCGCTGGAGAATCCGGCGTTTACACGTTTGGAAAGTACGCTTAACCAAGCAGGTTAGAGAGTGCATCTTGGAAGACAGGGAGTGCTTCCTCCCATGTTGCAACAATTCCGTAATCGGCATGTTGGAAGATTGGCGCATCAGCATCTTTGTTGATGGCTACGATGTACTTTGATGAACGCATTCCGGCCAAATGTTGGATTGCTCCAGAGATTCCTACGGCGATGTAAAGATTCGGATTAACGGTCTTCCCGGTTTGCCCAACTTGCATTGAGTGAGGGATTTCATCCCATGTGTCAACCGCTGCACGTGAGGCCCCTACTGCAGCACCAATGATATCTGCAACTGCCTCAAGGTGAGAGAAGTTTGCAGGAGATCCCATCCCCCGTCCACCGGAGATAATGATGTTCGCTTCGGAGACATCCAAACGCGCACTTGCGCGTTGCATGACTTCCTGAACTGCGGTCTTAACATCACCCGAAGCATCAACAACGGATACATCATTGGAAGATGTTGAATCTACACCAGAGAAAACATTGGCACGGATCGAAACCACAGCATCACCATTCACGGTGACGGTTTGGTTGGCTTTCCCTGAATAGATTGGAGATGTCAGGTTGTTCCCTTCTATTGACACAACGTCTTGGACAACTGATAGACCACGTCGTGCTGCAAGTCGAGAAGCAACATCCTTGCTGCGTGCTGTTGCAAGGAAAAGGACTGTCCCATTCGGCATTGCGCTGTCAAGGGCACTCGCCCATCCACTGCTATCGTTCCCAGCAAAAACATTGGATTTTACTGCAATGACCTTCGATACTCCATCGTAGGATGCAACTAAATCAGCCATCGTAGCATCTGTGCAGGGGACGACGACCGTAACGTCACCCCCCATTGCTTGTGCTGCAGAAACAAGTTCTGCGGTTGAGGGGTTAACGGTTCCTTTTGTTAGTTCTGCAATTACAATCTTGTCTGTCATCTTTTTCACCTCATAGTACGTTAGCTTCATCTCGAAGTAATTGAACAACTTGCGAAGCACTTGATCCGCCTTCAAACGACTTCCCTGCAGGTTTTGCTGCCGGCATTGAGTGGTTTGCAACAACAACTGTAGAAGCTGGTGCGTTGGCGGTCATGAGTTCAACTTGTGCTTTCTTTGCCATCATGATTCCCTTAACATTCGCCTTTCGGGGTTTGAAGTCACCCTTATCGCAGGAGATGACTGCAGGAAGAGGAACACTAACTCGAGCGACACCTGTTTCAACCGGCATTGAGACGACTACTGAGTCAGCGAATTCAGCACCGATAATGTTTGAGGCGTTCGCCCAACCAAGGCGCTCTGCTAGACCTGGGCCCGTCGAACCTGCACCAGTATCAGCAGCGGATTTACCGCAATACACTGCAGTTGCTCCGATTGATTCTATAGATTGCTTGAGAACGGATTGAAGAGCATTCGAGTCAAGTTCACTCCAAGAATCATCCCAAACACGAACGATGGAATCAACACCCATTGCTTTAGCGTCTTTGAGAATCTTCTCGGTTCCTGCTGCTCCGACGGTCAAAGCAGTGACGGTTCCACCTGTTGCTTCTTTGTGACGTAGTGCAGTTTCGATTGCGAATCCGTCGTATGGACTCATCTCCATTTTGACAGAAGAGAGATCGACTCGACCTCCCTGGACAGCGATTTTTGCGTTTGTGTCGGGTACTTGCTTGACCAATACGATGATTGTGGACATCTCTATCGATTCCCCCAGCAAGGTTCGATTCATGAAGATTGGCTTTCAGCCTCTATGAATTCGAAATCCGAATCGAGTAGGAATGGTAATGTTTACATGCCGTCTTTGAACAAGAGAAATTCCATGTCCGAAGACCGTCATATCCCAGGCCCTCCTAGTGAAATTGCAGATACACTCAACGCTTGGCGTGATCTATTCCAACAGAAGCATGCAGATGATATCAAAGGACTGAAGGTCCTCGATGCCACCGAGGACCCCATTTTTTCATTTTATGTTGATTTTGCAGATATTGACGGAGATGATTTACTGAGTTTTCGATTTAATGAATACCCTGAGCAAACCATTGAGTTAGCAAATGAAGTCCTGCGATCTATGTGTTCAGAGCACACCGATGTGCGATGTGTTCTCCGACCACTGGTGTTCCCAGATGAAAAAATTGTTTCTGTCTCAGAACTCAGAATGCGGAATAGAAGTAAGTTGGTGAGCCTTATTGTCAACGTAAAAGACGTTGGGCCACGACTTGGCTATTTGAAACGAGCCAGGTATGTTTGCATCGACTGCGGCCATCAAGAATTTGTTAGCCAGCGTGTAGCAAGAGAACGAAAACGACCAAGTCGGCCTTGCGAGATTTGCTATGCTGAGGCAAAGAAGGCCCTCAACGGTGACATTTCATATGCTCTTTTCCGTCATTTGGACTCGTTATTGCAACTGGCCTCTGAAGGGTCTTTCTATCAAGACATTCAGTATCTAAACGTACAAAATCATGATTCGGACAGCCAGCAGACCATTCAGATCATTGTTGATGACGAATACGTTGACCATTACAAGGTCGGAGAAACGATTCGTGTCAATGGCGTAGTATACATTGACCCAATTCCCGACCGTAGTTTTGTTAAGGATACGAGACGAATATTGCAGATACGCGCACTAAGCATCGAAGATGTCTCATGATGTGATTTTCAGCATCGTCTCGTAGGCTTCTGGATTGGCCTCAAAATGCTCAGCGATTGATGAGAGGCCAGATGCTACACCGGCAGCAACACCCATCTTTGCATCAAATGGATGAAGTGTCCCATCCATAACCGCTGCCCTGAAAGACTCAAGATCATTCCAAGTGCTTGGTTCCCCAAATTTGGGATTGGGAGTCACTTGAATGTGGCCGAACTCGGGAAAGACAACATGCTCTGCCAATTCGTAGACAGGAGATTGTGGGTCTTCGGGATCCAAGTACGCCTTCTTCATTTTCTTCTGAACCTTCTCGGGAGAATCATGAAGGAGAAGTGCTCCGTTCGGGTCCGATTTGCTCATCTTATGGTCAAAGGAATCCATCCGAACGCCAGATGCTTTGAGCGATGACAGAATAGGTGTGTGAAGGCATGTTGCTTTCTTCCAGTTCCACTTTGAAGCCATATCTCGCATGAACATGTGAGCTTTTCGCTGATCCATACCCCCGATAGCAACATCGATGTCCAATTCAAAGATGTCGGCAGCTTGCATTGCTGGATAATAGAACTTCGATAAATCGTGATCAGAGGACGCTTCATCACGCCCCATGATGGTGAAGGTCTTTCGAACCATCGGAAGCGTCGCACCCTTTGAACAGCGAAGCACTCGAGCCCAATAATCTCCAGAATCCATGAGTTGACTTGCCCAGTAGAATCGTAGTTGTCCTGGTCCATTTCCTTCCTCCGGATAATCCAGAAGTGCCCGGAAGGTCTCCTCCATGTAGACAGCTGTCTTTTGGATGTCTTCCATGTTCCCTCCAAACTTATCGTTCACCCATGCATGCCAATCAGCAAGGAAAATCAAAACGTTCGTCTTTGCTTCCAACATTCGCTTGAGTTGAAGAGAAAGGACTTTCCAACCGATGTGCGCTTTACCACTTGGCTCAAACCCAACATAGCAACGCAGGACACCATCACCAGCCATTGACGTCTTTTCTGCAAGACTGTCGACGAGGTGTTCAATGCCGACGCTTTCTTCAACATCCCCAATCATGAGGTAAAGTCGCTTCCGGTCTTCGGCCGAGAGTTCTTTGATGCGTTCATACCGCTCCTCAAAAGGTTCGAGAAGGGCATCTAAATCCACATCAACACCTCAAACGAGTTCACTCAATTTCTTGACTTTACCTTCAGAAGGAGGTTCGCCCCGCTCGATCATAGCCTCTAGTTCGGCCATCATCGATTCTGCTTTATCGATTGTTTCTTGAGTGACAGTAGTACTCATCTCAATCGATTTACGAATCATCTTAATCGCAGATTTGGCCTTAGAAAATTTCTTTGCATCTTCTTTTGCCTTATCTCCACGTTGTTTAGCGGTATATCCTGTAGCCTCATCAAGGAAGGCCGACCATCGACGGCGGCTTTCCATAGCTTGTTCACGGCCACCATCTGCCGACAAGAATTCTTCAAGATCAGAACCTTTGAGTTGGACAACATCGACCTGTAATTTGCCTTGATCTGTGTAACATCCAGAAATGCTTGAAAGAAGTCCAAACGATGCGTGGAATTCGCCTTCTGAATTTGCTTGAACATTCTCAAAATGTTGTGCTGCCAACTTGGCCAAGCCTGCGTTTCCTCCCATTGATTTCTCAAGTCCCCGTTTTACTGCGAATCGCTCCATGATGGCCCATCGGTATGAGCCTCATAAGGCTCGCGAAGAAGAAACCACCCAAAGAGTGGGGTTTTTCTGTAAGATTGCGTGGGCCAACTATGCGCACCAGAGCATTCTTCATGTTGCTCATCATCCTTCTCGCACCGTTGGTGAGTGCGAGTGAAGTCGGATTTGAACAGGAGAATTCGTTGGATGAACAGGGATTAAACATCCGAGCCGGTGAAGTTTCCCCTGGTGGCTCAAACATCCTCTTGGTTGGAGATGATGGTTACGTGCACATGATTTCAGCATCCACTCCGGGTGACCGTAGCCAAGACCAAGCAATCGACAGCAGCCGCTCTGCACGATTCAACGATGTTTCTTGGCATCCAAATGGTGAGACGGCATTGATTGCGGGGGATCTTGGTGCTGCACTTCGGTACAGTTTGAGCGATAACAGCATCCAAGCTGTTAACGGTGCCGGCATGGTTGGAAGCATCGAGCTCACCTCTACTTCTTGGAGAGCCGGGGGCGATCTTGCTTTCTTTGGTGCAAAAAATGGCAACATATACAGTTTCAATGAAGGAGAAGGAATGACTCAACTTGAAGATACATTTTCATCAGAGATTACTGATATTGCTTGTCATATTGAACAGAACATTTGCATTGTTTCAACACTGGATGACGGGATTGCTGTTATCGATCGTACGAGAGAAGTAACTTGGTTGGATGGCACATCCAAATACACATGGATAGGGGTCGATTGTTCAGATGTTGAATACCTCAAGTGTGCTGCCTTTGCAAGTGGGCGTCGTCACGTATCCATTGTTCTCGACATTCAGGATGCCTCAAACTCAAGAAACGGGACTGTTATGCAATTGAAGCCAGGTGCGAGCGATTTTACCGCAGTAAGTCGAGGATTCGACGGGACGACGTTGGTACATCTTGCACCCATGGAATCCGTACGATTTAAGCTCGGTATAGATGAAGCCTTCATGCACATTGAGTCTGAAGCGATCACAACCTACGATGCTGAAGTTGCGGGTCAAGGAATTGCGTTGATGTGGGAAATCGGGGAAGACGAAGGATGGATGATGACAAACGAAGGAATAATCATCAGTATTTTCCCTGTCGAAACGCGTGAAAGTCTCGGAATCATGGAGACCATCGTTTTTACTGCAGTTGCCATTTCGGTTCCGGGAGTCATCATTGGACTGATTTTCATGAATAGCCCCTATTTGCAACGAAAATACAGGCAACTGCGGGGCTTTGAAAAGAAAGAATGACAAGAATGAACATTGATTTCTTGTGCTAAGGTTCATGAGTTGTGTTGTCTCCCACGAAATGAGGGAACTGAATGGAACCTTTCGAAGCCGTCGATTTTTACGACATCGAATCCTTGCTTACTGAAGAAGAAATAATGATTCGTGATCTTGTTCGTGAATGGGTCGATGAGGAAGTTATTCCAAAGATTGAACACGCTTGCGAGGAAGGAATTTTTCTCGATGAATGGCGTGTTGCCTTAGGCGAAATGGGCGTTCTTGGAGCCCCACTCAAGGGTTACGGTTGCCCAGGACTGTCTTATGTTGCATACGGACTGATCTGTCAAGAGCTTGAACGGGGCGATTCAGGGCTTCGTTCATTCGCATCGGTACAAGGTTCGCTTGCAATGTATCCAATATGGGACTTCGGAAGTGAAGAACAGAAGAATCACTACCTTCCAAAGATGACTTCGGGAGAATGGATTGGCTGCTTTGGCCTGACCGAACCGGACTATGGGTCAAACCCTGGAGACATGATTACCAAGGCTGAAGACATGGGCGATCATTACCTCCTCAACGGAGCGAAAATGTGGATTACGAATGGAACGATTGCAGACGTAGCCGTCGTTTGGGCCAAACTCGATGGCATTATTCGCGGATTCATCGTCGAGAAAGATGACGAAGGATTCAGTGCCCCGGAAATGAAAGGCAAGCACTCGCTGAAAGCCTCTGTAACTTCTGAACTTGTTTTCCAAGATTGTAAAATTCCTAAGGACAGAATCCTACCGGGGGTTAAAGGTCTACGAGGCCCGTTCTCATGTTTGAACAATGCTCGATTTGGGATTTCATGGGGCGCGCTAGGAGCAGCAATGGCTTGCTTCCACAGTGCAAAGACCTATGCAATGAGCCGAATCCAATTTGACCATCCTATCGCATCGTACCAACTCGTCCAGAACAAACTCGCTTGGATGCTTCGAGAAATCACGAAAGGGCAACTTCTCGCCTATCACCTCGGCCGAAAGAAAGATGAAGGAACATGGTTCAATGAGCAGATTTCACTTGCAAAGATGAACAACGTTGACATTGCCCTTGAGATCGCTCGAGTCTCCCGTGACATCCATGGTGCAAATGGAATCTTGGACGAGTACCCTGTCATGCGACACATGGCTAATTTAGAATCGGTCAAGACCTACGAAGGTACTCACGATATTCACAATTTGATTCTGGGCCGATACATAACAGGCATTCAGGCGTTCACTCGAACGGTCTGAAAGCGTCAAACATTCGGTAGTAAACCAATTCGTGCGAGCCCGCCCCAAACTGGATCGAGGAATCGTGGAAGGAATCGATGGCGGAGATAGACCGCTGCGGCAAGACTCAATTTCTGAAGCTTGTTGAGTTTAACTCGGCGAGTGAAAACATCCCCTTGTTGCTTCTCAATTTGCTTGAGGATTTTGTCGTAGAACGCAATCATCGCTGCGGGGGAATATCGTGTACGACGTGGTAAAAGCGGTAAGAGTTGTCGAGCTTCATCGAGATAGGTTCGAGCACGCTTAGCGTAATGATGGCAGTACGGCTCCCAAGAAGTGTTCAATACTACTTTCCCGCCGTGTAGGTCCGCCTCGTTCATTCCATTACGTTCGAGTTCATCCAACGGTAGATAGACGCGGTTACGTTCAATGTCTTCACCGACATCTCGCAGAACGTTGGTCAGTTGCATGAAAATGCCCCAAGACTCTGCAAATTTTCTCGCTCGTGGGTCATCGTAACCGTAGATTTCGATACACATGAGGCCGACGACTGAAGCTACACGGTAACAATAAACGTAGAGTTCTTCGAAAGTGCGGTAGCGATTGCTGTACAGATCATCTTCCATTCCAGAGATGAGATCATCAAAGACACTCCGAGGAATGGTATATCGATCGATGGTGTCCTTGAGAGCAAGGAAAACTGGATCAGTGCTGTAAACATCATTATAGCAAGTTGAAAGTTTCTTCCTGAAGAAGAACAATTGATTGATTTTATTGAGATATACATCGTCTTCGAGAATTGAGTTTCGATTCTGTAAGGATTCAAGTTGAAGACGGTATTCAATCGCTTCTTGGCTTAGTTCAATGGTAGATCCTGGGAAGCGGTCGGCCCAGTCTCCATCTGCAATATCGTCAGCTCGTCGGCAGAACGCATAGACTGCACACATGGCTAATCGCTGTTCTTCTGGAAGGTACTTGAACGAATGATAGAAGTTACCCGCTTCTCTTTTGGTAAGCTCTTCACAGTAACGGTAAGCCAAGCGATAAAGTTCGATTGGGGGCTGATCCGACCAAATTGGTGCATCAAGGTCAACAAACGGGTCGATGAGTTCGTTTTGTTCATTGAACATCCCGATCATCATCGCACCTTCGCGTAATGCTTCCATTGCAGTTACGCTCACTGCTTTTACAGCATCTCGCGCAAGCATGACACCGGCACGTAGACGGTCAAGAGGTGTCGGAGATGACTTGGCATCCACTGAACTCTCAGCACCGCCTTTCAGCGGAAACAGGAGGTCAAGTGGTTTGCGGCGTTCCAACATCGTAAACAATTAACCCTAGCAGTCGTTGTTTAAGAGCCCTCCTCTGCAACGTTCGCACGAAAGAGTTGTTTTTTGTTAATGTAAATATCTACTTACAATTGGTGCTATCAGACATTCTTATTTTTTGCAAGGAGGCGTTGAACCCCTCCAGGAATTATCAATGCGCGTAGTAATTTCTTGAAGTAGCCCTTCATTTCATCTCTGGTGACTTTGATTTTCTCTTCTGAATCGAGGATGTTGCCTTCTCGAAGAAGTGTGACGGTTCTCTGGCCGATCAGGACTGGAAGCATTGATGCCGCTTTAAGTCTGAATTGACGTTCTGGAATCATTCGAATATATTCGACGGCTGCGTCTAGATGCCGGCTTGTCAAATCAAGATACTCATCGTAAAGAGGACGAAATGTTCCAATGTTGTTCGAATCAAGTAAGTCATCAGGAGTAAGTGCATGCTCTTCGAGCCTGTGCCCTGGAATGTAGCAACGTCCAAAACGAAGGTCTTCGGGTATATCCCGAAGGATGTTAATCATCTGGAGTGCTTTGCCAAACCGAATTCCATTTTCAAAGAAGATTTCTTCCTTCTCCTTTGGGAGTTTGATGATGTGTGCAAGAGACATTTCCGTCCAAAACACACCAACACAACCTGCCACCCTGAATGCATAATCATCCAATTCATCTTCTGAATTGAGAGAGGAAATCTTTCCACCCTCGCGGGCGATTCCGAATCTCTGCAGGTCCAATACCTGTCCTCCAACAATAACATCAAGACACTTGAGCATGCGTTCTTGATCGCCTTTATCGTACACAGATAGCGCATCGATAACTTTCTGGACATTTCGTAACAATTCACCTTCATCAGGGTTTAGTTGTATCTCTGCAAGTTCACTCAAGTCTGGAAGAATTTTTCCACGTCCTTGTGCAACGTCGTTGTAGTCGTTCAAAGTATCAATTAATACCTCTGTTTCGCCGACTTTTGAGTCTGCAATCGTATCTGCAACTCTTGCAAGGAGATAAAGCAAGCCAATCTGGCCCCGTATTTTCTTTGGAAGGTACTTGAGTGTTGGATAAAACGAACGAGAAGTTGTTTCCAACAGCTTGTCAATTTCTTCTCCAATCAGAACTGACATTCACTCCCTCCATTGCCGACCACCAACCTCTCCCGCATGAAGATTCTCACTCCGTGAAGGGGCATTTGCATAACAGAAGATAGAAGACTTTAGAATCAAGAATGTTTAGGTAGGGAAGGGTGAGGAGATGGAGTGCGGTTCCTGCGGAGCAGTTATCCCTGATGATTCCATCTTTTGCTCAGAGTGTGGAGCGCGTCAAGAATTCTCCAGAGCGGGGAGTTTCTCAGCCATGGGATCCGAAAGCCTAGGCGGTGGCGAAGTCACCGGAGGACGTGGTTTTGGAGTCGTTTCTGGAGAAGCAGTTCGTCAACAACGCGAGATGCAACAACAAGGAATGCCGCAAGGTATTCCTGCAGATATTCTCCAGAACATTGCCTCAGGCATCCAACAACAAAACAATCTTCCCCCAGGTAGTCAACTACCTCAACAACAGCCAGGCCAGTTCCCGAACCAAATGAGCAATCAGTTCCCACAACAACAACCCTTTGTTCCTCAAGGCCAACCCATGCCGCAGGGAGTACCGGCCAATACACAACAGAGTGACATTCCTCAACAACCAAGAGGCCCTACACTTGCAAGCGGTGCTGTTCCAACCTCTAATGTTGAGTCGCAGTTGGGCAAACAACTTGGAGGAACGACCGTTACAAACAACCCAACAGCATCACCAACGGATGCAATGGTCAACCGGTTGGCCGAGGCAGAACGTATGGTCAAAAACGAGCGCAGAAGTCAGTGGTTGAACATGAATCAATCCAGTGCATCGAACGTTCTTGCCAATCTCGGTGCTGATTTACCGTCCCACCTCAAAGATGCCCAGGGAATAACGCCGGCAGCCGAAGTTATTGCTGGAACAATGGGCCAACCAACATCTGATGGGCCAAATGATGCTCTGCTACGCCGAATGTGCGAAGTTGCTTCTCGACGAGTTGCACGCAAGCGAGGCGTTGCAGTTGAAACTCCAGAAGCGAAAATCGCTGATGGCAGACTTGTTGTCAATCTCACCTATGTTGACGACGGACGAGTACTCGACACCCCAGAGGATCTAAGCTCAGCATTTGAACATGCAATCCAAACTGAAGTCGCGCTAAAGGGCTATGACATGGCGGTTGAAATCGTACTTTCTTGCATGAAGGACGGACAAGTCACAACCGTCGGAGCAGAAGCAGAGGAAGACGATGAAGAAATGTTTGCATGCGAGGTATGTGATGGACTCGTCAAGGAATCCGATCCGAAATGCCCACACTGTGGAGCGATCTTCGAGGAAGAAGACGAAGAAATTGTTGAAAATACTCGCAAAGGCCCGCCAGGTCCTTCTCGTTCCGGACCACCGGGACCCTCTAAGGGAGGACCGCCAGGACCAAAGAAAGGTGGACCGCCAGGACCTTCTAAGGGAGGACCGCCGGGACCAAAGAACGGTGGACCGCCGGGACCAAAGAAAGGTGGACCGCCGGGACCTTCTAAGGGAGGACCACCGGGACCAAAGAAA
>CAXQWT010000057.1:0-20614 GCA_964227855.1 Salipiger bermudensis
TTTCGATGTAGGCTAAGATTCGGTAGTTTCCTACAGTGGTTGCATCCCACTGGTATCCGCCTGTAACGAATTCAGTCGTAACATCGCTTACAACGCCCGAATCGATATCTTCGAACAACCAGGTCAAAACATCAACATCGAGAGGATTCAGGTCTCCATCACTCAAGGAGACAGAGAAATCGATCAAATGATCTGCACTGATGTTGTACACCGTTCCTGTATCCCCATTCGAAGCAATCGTGTTCATGGTGAACACTTGGATAATACCTTCTGAAACTTCAACGTTGACCGCTTCACTGAACAATTGTCCATTGAAGGTGTACTCTGCACGTACAACATATGCAGTCGATGAGGAGAGAATTGGCATGAATTCCGTTTCATCTGAGAGGGTATACAACAGCACAGATTGGTCGTTCCAATCAGGATGAGCAACAGTCCAGTTGACATCGATGGTCCAGCGGTTACCTTTTCCATCGCTTGCCTTAGCCTTGACAACGAGTGTCTCATCAGCAGTCATGCTGAAGGTAAGATCATCTGCATCCATTGAATCAACAATGAGAACCATATCGACCATTACACCCTTAGTGACGTTGATCGTAATCGACGAGAAAACGGTCTCGTATTGTGCTGTGATAACACGACCTCCCAATCCGTTAGGAATCCACTGAACCGGATGATCGAGCGTGATGTTCAACGCACCGTCATCAATCGAGGTCCAATTCGCGAGAGGTAGATCAACTGAAAGACGGTTCCCTTGAACGTCGATTCGTGTCGTATTGAGGAAAACGACGTCATCAGCAGTGATGTCCCACTCCGATGGAACAATCTCCAACGAAGCCATCTGTCCATGCCCGGTTTGAATCGTGATTGAATCCGAGAGACCGATAGCGGAGGTAAGGGACAGTTGCCATGTTCCAACGATGTTTGCGAAGTACATGCTCGTTGCCTCACTGTAGAATCCGTCGTTGACGGAGTAGGAGAGCGCACCTGCCTCTGTGAGCGGGATAACGTTTCCAAATTGGTCATACAACGTCGTTGTAATTTCACATTCGGTTCCTGCTGGAACGACGCCAGTACAACCGGTCAACTGAATGTCCGTTGGCGCACCTAGTTCAACAAGGATATTGACAACGATTGAGGTTGTTTCCCACGTTACAGTTACGGTTTGTCCACCAACAGTGTACGGCTGGAACACGTCTCCAAAGGTTCCTCCCATCGTACCGTTGCTTGGGGCGAAGGTGATGCTCTCACCAGGTACTGCATTGCCGTGTTGATCGACAACGTCAGCTGTTAGTTCGAGCGTCTCATCTGTCGTGATGGTTGCAGTGAGAGGTGTTACGACCAAATCGACTGCCGCACCCGGTGTGACCGTCACGGTTTCATCTTCACAAATCACACCGAAACACGCTGTGATTGTATGAGTTCCAACCAATGTAGGTGTAAACAATCCACTCGAATCAATGGAACCGCTGCTTGCAGACCAAACAACTGGAACACTTGCGACCAAGGAATTGTAATCAAAGGTAGAAGCACTGAATTGGACGGTCGAATCCGCATCGATGGTTGTCGCTGTAGGCGAGATTGAAATGGAGTCAATGTCCGTGTAATTCATTGTTAACAATGGTCGATGAGAAAGTGTTGTATCGCTGTTGTCAGCGAAGTCAGCCTCCATCCATCCTTGCGTCGGTGTTCCAATGATCACCCAACTGTGAACGCCATCGATGTACATCATTCGATGACCCAAATTAAAGAGAATCGATGTATCGATGGCTTGCGAATTGCTGATGAACACGGAATCGATCGGTGTTGCATCGTAATCAACGCCAGATTGCATTCCTTGAACGGCCCAAGTGGCACTACCTGTACCGTTCCATGTGGCCGTGGTCTCTGACCAACCGGTAGTGATTACTCGGTGTACAGTGAACGTCATTCCAGTTGCCCCCGCACCGAAGTTCAAATCTTCAAGATACATGCTCAGTCCGACCGAATGTACATTCATGCTTGGATTGAATGGAATCTGTCCGAAATCAGTACGAAGGAGCAAGCGATATTCATCTTGTGCAGCGTCGACACCAATCACGTTTGCGTTTCCGTCAAGGTTGGTATCAACGAGGCCACTAAAGATGGAAACATCTTGCACATTGGTGTGAGCAAGTTCATCAATTTCGTTACCGGTTTGGAACTCATAGGACCATGTGTGATCGTTGTTGTCCTGCGTTTGCGGATCACCGATACCTACAATCCATCTCGAGGACGATGGTCCTGGGATTGAACCGTTGACCGCTTGGACCCACCATTCAAAGATTGAACCTGGGGCAACGTCATTGGCAAAGGTGAAACTTGTACCAGAGATTTGACTCGAAGTTGCCGACTTGAACGTGTACTGTCCTGAAGCGTTTCGAATGGTTACAATATAGCCAGTTGCTCCAGAAACCGTGTTCCAATTGAGAACAGGTTTGTCGAGAGTTCCAAGAAGATTGGCACTTGTGTCGTAAAGAACAGCACCATCAAGCGGTGAAAGAAGGACCGGTTGAGTTGGTGGTACAACACCTGCTACATTGTCAACGTAGTCGATTCGAAGGGTAGGCCTCCAAGATTCTGTGGCGTATTCACCCGAAGCAAAGGTGTGCAAACTTGAACCTGTTCCTACGGCTTTGAGTTGGATGGTCATGGACATGTTTCCATTTGCGATGTTGGATTGTGCAAGTGAAGTAATATCCCACTCAAGCCATCCGGAAGGCGGCGTGACTGAGAGCGTGGAACGTGTGATTTCGGTGGCACTGCAAGTGGGCTGTTGGAGTGCAGTTACACTGGTTTCTGTAAAGGTCGAACAAGCGTGAGCACTAACCGTAAGCGGCGAAACACCTGCGACCTGTGTACGGTACAACCGCAGCATTGTTGATGTTGGGGTCATTGCACTCGGCCATGGCATCTGTGAGAGATCGAATTCAATGAAAATCTCGTGATCGCCCGCCGAATTTGCACCCAACTTGAGCGTTGTACTGCCTCCATAGTTCGAATTCAGTGTGGAGGAAACTGTATGTACATCGGGTGCTGCAGGAAGCAAACCGGTATCTGTAAAGATAGAGCCACTTGAAAGGTTGACAGTGTGATTACCTGCGCCATCGTCGTAGCCTTGATCGTCTGGAACTCGGAATGTGTTGACTTGCGACCATTCACCATATCTGTAATATTCTTCGGAAACAATTGTTTGGTAGGAAAACAAACGCCAGAACGTCCATTCATCTCCCGATGAAATATTTGCACCGGTCAGTGTTGTATTCGTAGGATCCCAAGTGAGATTCGCTTCGGCGAGTTCTGTACTTTCTTCTGTGGAAACGCAATTTAGGTCGTAGACCATTCGAGCATCTGAAGCACTGCAGATGTAGAACCCACTTTCGTTGTTTGATGGAGGTGTCCATGAAAGGTTGACATGGTCTGCACCAGATGGTCTTGGGGCAGAGTAGTTCCAAACAGTTGTTGCATCAACTGGCAAGAGTCCCGTTGGGCTTGAATCGACGTATGCATTTGTCATTCGATACGTGATGTTCAGGGACGGCCGGAGTGCTGCGCTTGCCTCGTTGCTCGAATAGAAGTCGATCCGACCATCAACACTGCTGTAATTCTCTTCAGCTTGGACAAGGAAATCAAGGGTTGTCAAGCCGTTTGCAACCGCCTGTTGAATCAAACCTGTGATTTCTGCAGGGTGTGTTGTATTCGATGAATCGACCAGGGAGGCTCCGAACAGCGGGATGTCGGTATCGGATGAGTGGTACGCTCCAGGAGCATTCCACTGTGTTGAATTGGTTGCATTGTTCCAGTTTGCATCACCATCGAAAGCGGTGTTGATCAAGGATACACTCCACCACACCTCGCCGTAACTGGTCGACTTCGAATTCAGTGTGAGGAACGCATCCATGATTTCGTACGTTCCGTTGATTGGCAACTTTGTCAAATCCACTGAAACAATGGTGGATGAACGTTGAGAGGTGCCGGAACTGTACCATGAGCGGCCGACACTGATTGTGCCTGAATTGTAGAGATTCGCATTTGCAGCGGCGGAATCTAGGGTCGTATCCGTCACGAATCCAGAAGGTTCGTTGAGGGCAGGCAGGAACCCACCTTCTGAGACATTGATGTAGCCCCATGTACTGTTGATTTCGTTTCCGATGTCATGCGGAATGTGGAAAATTGAACTTGTTGAACGAGGGCCCAACATCTCATTGTTGACTGGTTGAACGAACCAGCGAATGCTTTGATTGGTTGCTAGATCACTCGACGGTTGGAACGATAAATTCGGGATATCGAACAACGTGGTATCAACTCGAGAATCGTAAATTGAGAACCCTTGCATGATATCGGTTGGGTCGTTCTGAATGAAGACCTTCCAATCATCGATGTTTGCAGCGTTTGAGTGAGTCCATGTCATGACTGGGCGAGTCGATGGTTCTGGAACGTGGCCGCTCAAATCCCAGGCGATGGTTCCGTCTACTGGTAGAGCATTGCTAGCTGCAACCGTTGGGATTGGTGCAGTACCGTCAGTCCAAGTGAGGTTCAACCATGGTCGCTGATTGGAAAGACCTTCAGTGCTCGTAAAGGTGACGAGAGCATTCGATGAGTCGCTGGTCATCAATGCAACTGAAAGATAAGAGTCTCCGTTTGCTAATGCAGCCTGTACCAACTCGGTAACATCCCAATCCATCCAGTCTGCTGAGGCAGAACTGCTCAGATCACTCAGCGAACCAACGTCGGTTCCGATCCCTCGTCCACCATCGGTAGACCAGTTGTTGGTTCCGTCGTATGTCGAGTTGTTCAGCGCAGTAGTCCATGTTTGCAAAACCGGTCGGACAGCAACTTGCACGTTGGTGTTTGAACCTGCTTGCGCCCACATTGTGAGTTCGGCATTGGTAACACGAGCATTGTTCGGTGTAGGGAGTTGATTCAATGGAATCTTGATCAGAGCACTTGCGTGGTGACCGCTACCCAGTTCCCCGACCTTAAGCGAAGTTGCAGCAGAGTGGTTTTGCTGTCCTTCGACACCGTCTTCCGCAACCCACGTATCAATGAAATGAGGCAATTGCAAATTAGGCATTGCTTCATGATGTCGAATTTCTACTGCAGCACTCGTCGATGAGAGGTTCCAAGTCACCAAATTAGGGAGATTGAAGTGGAAGGTTTCGGACCAATTTCCGAGTTGATTGGTTGTCGAAATCGCACGTACTCGCCAATACCATGTCTTACCATCGCTCAGATCGGAGGTTGGTGTGAAGGAATTGTTTGTCATGTCAAATCCTGAATTCGACCACGATGTTTCAATGCTCATATCGTTGCTATCGAACGAATTGACGGTGTCCATTTGAACAGCATAACCGCTCACGCCCACCGACGTTGAATGTGTCCAATTCATCAACGGACGCAACACAGGTTCGGGATTAATTCCAGGCATGACGCTCCATGTTCCGTTAAGTGGTTGAACAGGGGTTGGCTCGATTGGAATTGCATTTGAACCAGGGACGTAAACAAAGGAAAGTTCAGGTCGCTTTGCATCGATTGCAGACCCAGGATGGAAAAGGACGTCACGAATCTGTCCGCTTCCTGCTCCAACAATTCCGAGGATGAAATCAGCGGAATGATTGTCACGCATTGCGTTCTGAACAGCAAGCGTAACGTTCCAATTGACGGAGGAACTGGATGTGTAACCTGAACCAATGCTTACGGAATCAAGCAGAGATGAACGTTCGCTTCCTTTCGCTCCAACGGAGTTCCAAGTGTTTGTTCCGTCGTACGTGGCCCACGTTGCACCGTCTTCCGTCCATCCATGTTGCGTGTTTTCCCAAGCCCCAACAACAGGGGTTCCGAATGGGAAATCACTCAGATAGAATTCGAGATTTGCTGATTCAACCGCATAACCAGACGGAAGGAAGGTTGTGGAGAGGTCACAGCCAAACAGAACAGTTGTTTCTGAAGGAATCGTGTTGTATGAGACTTGAAGTTCTGTCTCGGCACCGTAGTTTGAATTCGGCATACCTGAGTCAATGTACGTATCAGCACATGCAGGATGAAGCCCATCGGAACTGGCGTTTCCTTGCTTTAATCGGAACTCGTATCGGTCGCCTCCGAGCCAAGTTGAGTTCATCGCACTGATGAGGAACGACGAGTAAGACCATTCCCCGTGACGGTTGTCCGAATCGATGTGAAGCATTCGCCAGTTGTACATGTGGCCTGCTTCAAGACTGTCAAGACCAGTAAAACTCAATTCACCATCGCTTGGAGCAAAATCGTTGTCAACACGAGTGTCGATGCGTGCGACTTGATCGTGGAACAAGGAATCTGTGGAGAGTTCGAAAATCATGTCGTAAGATGATGAACTTGAGGCCGCCCATGTCAGAGTCGGTGTCGTATTCCCACTGAAGTTGTGACCGGTTTGGTTCCACAATGTCTCGCCATCCCATGGCGAGGTGAGTGCCGGGGTTACCGTAACAGGTGTCGACCAATCGTACTTGATGTACAGATGTGGTTTGTCGGCTTCATTGGTTGCGTCCGAAGAATGGAACGTTACAGAATCAATTCCATTGTTGGCCGCGTAGGCGCCGTTCTGTGAACGGGCCGTCATTGCAAAGTCAAGTGAGTCAGGTCCGCTGTTATCCAGATGCTGTTGGAGCATTGAGGTCAGGTCAAAAGCAAAGTCGTCACTTGTTTGCGATCCCATCACGTTCGAGTCCGTTGCATAGCTGAGGTAGTCTCGACCACCTTCGTCCCAGAGTTGACTGGATGTTGGGCGACGCCATGTGGTTTCTCCCTCGGTCCAAACGTCAACCGTATCCATCTCGTGCAATGCAAGTGTTGCAGCACCACTCGAAGTTGAGCGGGTTAGATTCAGAGAGGCTTCAAGGATTGTCGCATTGGAATGCAATCCCAATCGATCGAAGTTGATTCGGAAGTGTGAAATCGATTCACGTGTTGATGTGACTTGCGTCATTACCGTCGTCGCCGAGCCAAAATTATCGTTCTTGTTGTCTTCATCCACGTAGGTGTCTTCGATGAAATCAACATCTGCAGAAAGATCGTTAATGTCTACAGCGAGAGATGCAGAGCCATCATCGTTCGCAGTGATGTCATGCGTTGGCAAGAAGAAATAACCACTTGTCCAAGAACTCAAGGTGCCAGTTGAATCCATTGCTCGCATTCTGTAATGCATTTCTGAACCGTTTTCGAAGGCATCCGAAGAAGGAATATCAAGGGAACCCGTCGCCCCAGAGATGGTAAAGATAGAGGATTGGGCATCAGAGTTGTACAGCCAGTTGTAATTGTCCTCGTCGCTCTTGAAGCCATCACTGACAGAAAGCTGTACCTCTGCCATGATGCCCGAATAACCCGACCAAGTCATGCTCGGTGTCAAATCAGCGGAGAGATAGAAATCGTCCGACATGAGCGGCGCTCCATCATCGACGAAGTTTGGAGAGATGAGACCTCCAGAACCTGCTGTAGTCGTTGAAGAATCCACCCGAAGGCTTGGACGATCTGCTGTATTCAATGTTTCATTCAATGCACAGTCGTATTGAGAACCGTGTGCTGAAACGAGAATTTCGAGAGCAGAAGCGCTCGATGCAACCGCACTTTGAGCAAGTGCTGTGACGTTCAACTGAACGTTGGAAGTACCACCTGTAGGTCCCAGAGGCGAGGTGACGATCGGTGGCTCCCAATCAGAGCGGTCCGTTCCGTCATCGGCACCGGGTTCGCCCCACATTAGAATTCCATCTCGGGAGTTCCACGTAACATTCTCATCCCAAGCAACATTTGTCGATGCTGGATAAATGGCAAGACCGTTTGTTGGTCCGCTGTTTGAACAAACAAGGTCAAGGCGTGCCGAATGAATCGTATCGGTTGAAGCGTAGTTGAGTGGGAACGAGAGAAGGAGGCGAGCATCACTGCTTCCCGAAACACCCAACAGACCCGTGTCCTCCGCTGCATAATTGTCGTTTGGGGTATCGGAATCGATGTACGTGTCCAAACTAGGGCTAATTGTGGAAATGACGTGATGTACAGAGGGTTCTTCCTCTAGCAATTCCGGTGCCGGGAAGGCTGATGGAACAAAGACATCGGCAAGAAGGAACATCAAAATTAGAGTCACTGCAGTGAAGACATTTCGATTTGTGGTGCTGTTTCTCATGGCGCTCATTTGACCTAAGATGTGGAAGGTTATGACTGATTCGGCGTACGCCCCCCTAAAGGGGGGCGAGTAAGAGTCCCAAAAAAAAACGAACCGAATGTTGAAAGATGCTCGCCAATCTCTAGGGTTCATGAGCGAACTGTGGGTAGAACGGCATCGCCCCCAAAGCGTTGGCGAGATACGAGGCCAAGCCTCTGTTGTAAGTCGTTTGACAGTTTATGCTGAACACAAAGAATTCCCGCATTTACTTTTTGCAGGACCTCCTGGAACTGGCAAAACAACAGCGGCAATGGCACTGACCAAAGACGTCTTCGGAGAACACTATCGCGACAACCTCCTCGAAATGAACGCCTCGGATGAACGAGGCCTGGATAAAATCAGATCAAAGGTCAAACAATTCGCTCGAACGCAACCATACGGCGATGCAAAATTCAAGATTATTTTTCTTGATGAGTCGGACGCTCTGACCAATGATGCTCAAGGCGCATTGCGTCGAATTATGGAACAATATGCTGAGACGTGTCGATTCATTCTTTCATGCAACTATTCCTCCAAGGTGATTGAGCCGATTCAATCACGTTGTGCAGTATTCCGATTTCGACCGCTTGCAGACTCTGAAGTTCTCGATCAAGTCAAGCATGTTGCAAGCGAGGAAAAGGTTGCTCTCGATGACGACGCTGCAGAGGCATTGGCGAAGATTGCACAAGGTGATTTGCGTCGAGCCATCACTGCTCTCCAAGTTTCCGCAGCAATCAGCGACACGATTACTCGAACCATCGTGTATGAAACGTCTGCAACTGCTCCACCAGAAGCCCTTCATCAATACATCATGGCTTGCAAAGACGATGGCTTTCACGTTGCACGCCGACGTCTCCAAGAACTTCTCAACAAGTACGGGCTAGCTGGTACAGATTTTGTTGGACAACTTCACCGCGAATTGTACAACGTCGATTTCATTTCTGAAATGAACAAACTTGAACTTACTGAAATCATGGCTGAAGTCGATTACCGCCTCGTCGAAGGCGGTGGGGAAAAAATCCAGCTGGATGCAATGACAGCGAAGCTCGTCACGATGTTGCGAAGTTGAACATTCACTTTCACTTTTCAAAACGCCTCGACAACAATAAGGAGAGGGTGATTATATTGGCAAGGTCATGAACCAAACAGTTGACACTCTTCTTGACCTCTTGTCGTGGACACCTCTTGCCGGAGTTATTCGAACCTATCGAATTCAGCAATTAAATCAGCGAACCGTCGAACTTCGAATGTCGAAGAAAATCGATTCAGTGTTTGAGAACATTCTCAAGCGTCATTCCGACATGTTATCCTGAACAGCAGATTCACTCGATACAACGAGATTCCATGTGTATTTCTGGACATTTTTCCAAGGATCGCCTTGCTCAGTGATGATCACGACAATCTTGTGCGTACCTTCCTCAAGGTTGGTTCCTAAGAACACTGAAAACGGTTGATCCAAGTCACCATGGGGCGTAAGGTTTGGAGCGGATTTGTTGGCCGTAGAGGTACCATTTGCGATTCGTTCAGCATTGTCAGTCCAATACGAAATGTTGTCCTCGCGAATCGTTTCATTTGCTTGATACTCACGGGTGACCTCAACAATTGCTCCATCTGAATTGACATTGTCCATCAGACCGAAGAGCAACCATGCTTCACCCTCGAGAATTGGAGAACCATCGGTGTACCAGGTAAGTGTTGAACCTGAGGTAGCCATGGCATGTGGGTAAGCGATATCCTCTCCATCATCGGTAACGACTGTCCATTTGCTCGCCAATTCCGGTGCTGCAATATCACCAAAAGGTGGATTGACAAGAAGGAACGATAAAGCAAGGAATGTGAAGGTATGCAAGAATGCTGATTTGAACCAAGTTCCGCCGCCATAATGCTCGACAAAACGCTCAGGCATGACGGTCCGATGAAGGGTTGGAATGAGGAAAATACAAGTTAGTGGAAGGATGTAAAGAATCTTCGAATTCTCAGGATCTGTTGAATCCATGAGCACGTACCGCATCAGCAGCGTGACGGTAAGAGAGAAGGCAAGAACCAACCACATTGAAGCTGTATCTGCTTTCTCTTTCTGAACGTGTTTGACTGGATCGAACGCCTCGATACCAAGGTTACGACCTGTTCGACGTACCTTCTTTTCCTTGTCCCCCCCTTGCGTCCGTTGACGACGTTCGCCTTGGGCCGCAGTCATCGCTGTCGAGAGGTCGACCATGACCTATCGGATGAGTGAGAGTGAATGAAGGATGCGGTCGAATTCCTTCTGTTTGAACCCGCATTCTTCAAATGGGGGTTTTCGCAGGCGAGGGCAAGCCGGGGTGGCGTAGTTGGTAGCGCGTCGGACTCATAGGGCAGCCTTCAAGGCGATCGTATGACGTGCAAAGCCCCTTGTGGTGTCTGAGACATCCGAAGGTCGCGGGTTCGAGCCCCGCTCCCGGCACCATCGATTACAACCATCTTGCGTATGTTTAATTGGCGAATCCGACCAGGGGCAACTGAGTACGATGACGAAATCATTGCTGAACATGGACGATCTCAAACGCCACTACGAAACTCCGGCAGGTGTTGTAAAAGCGCTTGATGGTGTGAGTTTTGAGATTCATGAAGGTGAACGCGTTATCCTACTCGGGCCATCAGGTTCAGGAAAAACCACCCTGCTCAACTGCCTTTCTGCTCTCGATAGCCCCACAGGAGGGTCCTATTCCTTCCTTGGACAAGAAGTGCCTCGGAATCATTCAGAAAAGATGACGTCGTTTCGAAGAGATAACATCGGCTATGTCTTCCAATTTTTCAATTTGCTTCAAGATTTGACTGTCCTCGAAAACATCCTCTTGATTCAAGAATTAGCAGGTAAGAAAGACCCATCTCGGGCCAAAGAATTACTTGGACTTGTTGGATTAGAGGCTGAAGTCAATCGGTTCCCAGGAGAAATCAGTGGAGGTCAACAACAACGCGTTGCCATCGCTCGAAGCATTGCAAAGCGCCCGACATTGCTTTTGGGTGATGAATTAACGGGCAACCTCGATACGGAAACATCCAACAAAGTGATGGAAGCCTTGGTCAGTGCTTGCAAGCAAGAAAACATCACATCGGTTTTTGTTACCCACGACGAAGGGCTCGTAAAATACGCTACCCGTGTCATTCGTATTGACAGTGGGAAAATCATTTCTGATGAGCACATTGCGAACGATGAAGAAGCTTGAGGTGTCACCGATGTCATCTTTACTCAACAAACGGTTGGCACGGAGCCTGTGGCGAACAAAACTTCGCCTGCTTGCCGTGGTCTTGATGGTCTCAGTTGGCGTGTTTGCTGGCATTACTTTCGGCGGTTATTCACACAATGTCGAAGGCATGTACGATACACTACAGGCCGATGATGAGAACGGTGCGAACCTTGCTGATCTTTGGATCGATAATCGGAGCGCTTCTTGGTCATCAGACGAAGTCAATACCTTTTGCAGCGCCCTTGAATCATCATGGTCATCGGACATTGCTTCCCTTGATTCATGTGAGGGACGAAGTATTGTACAGGGCACGATGTTCCACACCAACGATACTGGAACCCACATCATCAACTCTCTTTGGCACGGTATACCCGATGATGCAAACGCTGACAGAGTGTGGATGCCAGATGAGCACACCGAGGGTCGTGTGGCATCAAGTGCTGACGAAATAGTCATTGACGCACACGTCGTCGAGGCATTGGATTTGGCCCTTGGAGATAATGTCGTTATTGCTGCTGGTAGCGCATCAGCAGAATATACCATTGTAGGTATTGGCTATCATCCCCTTCACGTCTTCATGGCCCCTGAAGGCTCGCTCTTCCCACCTGAAGCAGGTCAATACGTCGTCGGCTATCTCTCCGACAGCGGAATGGCCCGTTTGACCAACTCGTCCTTAGGCAACAGCAACACCATTCTTCTGGACGTTGAAGGTACACCTTCCTTTGACCTCCCCGATACGGAATCTTATGAGGGTAAGGAAATTGATGAGGTGAAAGCCCTTGTCTCTGATGCCTTAGAGGGCACAGAATTGGAAGGGCGTGTGCGAGACAGGGGTCAAAACGAGCCTGTTGAAATCATGCGTCAAGATCTTGAAAGTGCAAAGCGATCAAGCGTCCCATTCACAGTGATGATTGCAGCGATTGCTTCCATCACCATCGTCCTCAGTCTCCAGCGTTTGGTTCAAAGCCAAGCCAAGGAAATCGCCGTTCTTCGAACCCTTGGAGTCAATCGAACCTCGTTGATGACAGGATATCTCATTGCACCGCTTGTTATTGGTGCGGTTGGCTGCGGACTTGGCGCCCTGATCGGGCCATGGGGTGTGAACGGTATGCTCAATTTCTACGAGGGCATTGTAGGACTTCCAATCACTGAACGTGAAGTTCCGTTGTCGTTGTACACGAGCATCATCATACCAACTATGTTGGTCGTGTTCATTTCTGGAGCTTTCCCCGCATGGAAGTCAAGTCGCCTTGATCCACTCGAAGTCCTAAGCGGACAAAACCAAATGCGGGTCGGTTCAAACCTGCTGCGTCGAATGACGTCATGGATGCCGACGACATTGGGTCTGTCCATTCGTTCAAGTGTTCGCAAACCGATTCGTTTGATGATGACCTTCCTCGCTGTCGGTATATCGTTGATGCTTTTTGGATCGGTTCAGATGATGTCGGCCGGTTTGCAAGAGACCATTGTGGGTGGCCTAGAAGATCAACAAACTTGGGACGCCCAGGTCTACATTGCTGAAGACGGTGAAGCCGAAGTCATTTCATGGGCAGAAGAACGAGGAGCTACCTACGAATTGTTGATTGAAATGCCGCTCGGAACGGTCGAAGATCCTGAAGGGTTGGAACGGTCCTTCACCTTGGTTGGCTTTGATTCGTTTGAAGGTGGAATGAGAAATGTCAACGTTATCGAAGGCAAACAACCTGCTCCAAGCAGCGGTGCTACTGAGGTCATGGTTGATGAAGGCGCAATGACGTTTCTGGAATGGAAGGTTGGAGAAAACTACGTCATTTTGGTGAATGGTGCTGAACACGAAGTCAATGTCGTTGGCGTAACTCGAGGTGAATTGGCACGAACCATGTACTTCCTGAGGGCTGATCTTGGCGAGGCGTTGGGTGTCAATGCCACTTCGATGTATCTTGAATTCCCAGAAGGTGTAGAGGTTGACACCTCCCTTGCAGAGATTTCAATGGGGGTCGTCGAGCGTCAAGCGCTCATTAACGGCATGAACAGCCTCATTGAACAACAAACACAAATCTTCCAGGCAATGATGTACCTAGGCCTGATGTTCACGATTGCAGTCATGTTCAACACGATGATCATGAACGTGGCCGAACGTGATTTTGAACTTGCAACGCTTCGTGTTCTTGGTGCATCAACACGAAGTTTAGGCCTCATGCTTCTGTTCGAAAGTCTTCTCATCGGCATAATCGGTGGCCTTGTGGGTGTTGCTTTCGCCTATGGCGGAGCCGTCGGCCTTGCTGCTTCCTTCTCGTCGTGGCAATTCTTCGTTAGCATCGTTATCGTCCCAAGTGTCGCTTACCAACTCATGGCCGGCGTCATCATCATTGCTGTCGCAATGACACCTATCGGCATCTGGCGTCTTCGACGCATGGATTTGGTTGAGAAAATCAAGGATCTCTCCCAGTAAAGAGATTTAACAAAATTGAGAGACGATAGCGCATTGTTGAAGGGCTAGAAACCTTTCCAACCAACATGGCACACGCTCCTGATGTCGGTTCTCGAGTCCGCATCAAACTCACAACGCATGATGGTGAGACTGAGATAGAGGGCGTTGTGTTGCCGCCAGCAGTTCATGAACACGTTACGATCAAACTAGCAAACGGCTACAACATTAGCCACCCTCTCTCTTCAGTGGTAATACTCTCTTCCGAACAACCGATAGAATCAGAGGTTTCAGCCACAATTGAACAATCCATAAATCCAGATTTACCAACTGTTCGAATCATCCATACAGGCGGGACGATTGCTTCCAAGGTGGACTATTCTACCGGTGCTGTAACTGCCCAATTTGAACCATCAGAATTGGTTGAACATGTTCCCGAACTTCTTAGCATTGCAAACCTCGATGTACACAAAATTGGAAACATGTTCAGCGAAGACATCCGTCCAAATCACTGGAACCAAATCATCGACGCTACCGAACGAGCGTTTGCCGATGGATGCGTTGGTGTTGTTGTAACACATGGGACAGATACCCTTCACATTACTGCTTCAGCCGTTGCATTTGCATGGTGTGGAAACGGAGGAAATCCGCCTGGACGTGTTGCCTTTGTAGGATCCCAACGTTCCAGTGACCGGGCTTCCTCGGATGCCGCCCAGAATCTCATATGTGCTGTAAAGTGGGCTGCAGAAGGACCACAACCAACTGGTGAACTCAGTGATGCAATTGTTGTTTCAATGCACAAAACGAGCGATGACGGAGCATGTTCAATCCATGCAGCAACCGGTGTACGTAAACTCCACTCGAGTCGGCGTGATGCGTTTCGTCCAGTCAACACAATGCCGTTGGCGACCATTCGTATTGAGAACACAGATGTTGACCTTCAGCTTGAACACCATTACAAAGAAGCGTGTTCAACCATTCAACCCCGTACAATAACTTCGAGTGCTGCGCGTTATAACGAGAATGTTGTCATTCGGCAAATGGTCGCAGGCCCATGGCTCTCCACTCAAGAAATTCAAGATGCCATAGCATCAAATGTCGACGCCTTGGTCATCCATGGGACAGGTCTAGGTCACCTGCCCATTGAAAATCCAAACAACGATGCTCCTCAAAACATCGAACTTCGAGATGCCCTTCAGAAATTGAAGATTCCTGCATTGGTTGTCAACCAATGCATACACGGTCCAGTCAACATGAACGTGTATTCCAAAGGACGAATTCAACAGGAGATAGGACTACTTGGACATGGTTTGACATCATCGCCAGAGGCAGCAATTGTAAAGCTCCATTTTGCCCTTTCAAACAACATGGATGTTGCTTCAACAATGGCTGATAATTTGCTTGGAGAACAGCAACAAACCATTCTGAACTAAGCGATTCGATGAAGAACCTTATCGGTTCTGGGTAATTTATGGCAAGCCCAATTGGGGACCCAATATCTGAGCTCAAGTCGCGTCGAGAACGTGCACGGGCAGGTGGTGGACGGAAGGCCTTGGAGGCCATTCGAGCCACAGGTCGAGGTACAGCACGGGACCGAATCGATTTGCTTTTGGATCCGGAATCTTTTGTCGAAATTGATACCTTCGTGACACATCGTACGAAAGACCACAACATGTTTCTCCATCAAACCCTTGGCGATGGAGTGGTCACAGGCCACGGTACCATCGAAGGTCGTCGTGTTTACTGCTTTGCACAAGATTTCAGCGTACATGGTGGATCAATGGGCGAAATGCATGCAAAGAAAATTGCTAAACTCGTCGAAATGGCTGAGCGCTCAAAGACACCTTTAGTGTGTGTTTGGGATGGAGGCGGTCAGCGTGCGCACGATGGAATCGATGCCTTGGCAGGCACTGGTGAACTGCTCGACCGTTTGGTACAATGCAGCGGGCGCGTCCCTTTAATCAGTCTCGTATTGGGCCCAGTTGTAGGTGTTTCAGCTCTAGCTGCGAGCCTCTCTGATTTCACAATCTTAGGTGAAGAACATGGCCAACTCTTCCTTTCCTCTCCGTTAGAAACACCTGAAGTCCAACGTGGTGAAGTCGATGCTGCTGGCCTTGGAGGTGCGAATCTTCATGCTTCACGTTCAGGTATTGCCTGCTTGGTTGCAGACGATGAGGACGATGCATTTTTCCTCGTTCAAGAGATCCTCTCTTTCCTTCCAGATCACAATGATGCTGAACCACCGTATGTTCCGACTGAAGACCCAATCGATCGTAGCAACGATGAACTTGAGACACTCGTTCCAGACAACCCCAATCGGCCCTACAACATGGTAGGTGTTGTTGAGGAAGTTGTTGATGATGGTGAATTTCTTGAACTCTTTCCGAATTATGCAGAGAATATCATCATCGGATTTGCTCGTCTCGATGGTCGAAGCATCGGCGTCGTTGGCAACCAACCCAACGTTCTCGCCGGCTGTCTGGACATTGATGCTTCAATCAAAGCAGCACGATTCATCCGGCTTTGCGATGCCTTCAACATCCCTCTCGTCACCTTTGAGGACGTCCCTGGTTTCCTTCCAGGCGTCGTTCAGGAATGGGGTGGCATCATCCGGCACGGAGCGAAGTTGTTGTTTGCGTATGCTGAGGCTACCGTTCCAAAACTCACCCTTGTCACTCGCAAGGCCTATGGCGGCGCATACCTAGCAATGTCGTGTAAGCACTTGCAAAGCGATTACAATGTAGCATGGCCAACTGCCGAACTTGCCGTCATGGGGGCAGAAGGTGCTGTTAACATCATCCATCGCCGCGAGATCAATGCTGTTGAAGACGACCAAAAGGAAGAGGTGCGTCAGCGACTTGTTGATGAATACAAAGCCAAATTCGGCGACCCATATGTTGCAGCTCGGAACGGCTGGCTCGACGATGTTATCGAACCAACGGAAAGTCGTCTTCGATTGTGCCGAGCCCTTGCAATTCTGCGTTCAAAGCGTGAATGGAGCCCACCAAAGAAACACGGTAACATTCCGCTATGATTGGTTTACTTTCGCCTCTGCTCGAGCCAACAACCCACCCGAAGAGATATCTTGTGCAGGTTCTTGAGGTGGCTTTCTGAATTGGAACAGAAGCCAACCGATGACTGCCAGAAGTGGAACAATAATGACTGCCGCAACCAGAGAACCTCCCGAACGAGCTTCTGTATCATCTCCGTCATTCGTATTTGTTGATGAACCATCATCGATGATAACGGAATTCAATCGGAGGACAACATCAGCAAATGCAGGATCTCGTGCAATAATATCGATGTTAAGAAGCGCCCCAGGTTGGAGGTCGAAATCAACACGTTCCGAACATGACCCGAATTCATCACACGTTCGCTGACCGATCGAATCCACACCATTGATTCGAAGTTGTACGTCCATTTCATCTCCGTCTGCATCGGACCATTCCCATGCTACGAGCAATGTCGAAGCATCGATAGGAGTGGAGGAAGCATTCGATAACGTCGGGCGATCAGGTTGAGGATTAATGGTGGCATTGATCTCTTTCGAGAACGTTGTGGTGCCATCTGATACATTCAACCACCAACCAGAATCAACGCCCCATTCATCGAGGCGAGCAGAAATAAGCAATTCTTGACCAGAAAGTGCAACAACGAGTTTGGATTCACCGTTCGCCTCTACAGTCCAAGAGAGGGCATCGCCGTCAACGTCAGAAGCAAATGTCGATAGGTCAACGAGCAATGTTTCTTCTTCATCCATTGCGATTGTCCAAGCAGATTCATCCACAACAAAGTCGTCATCAACCGCCTCAATACGAAGAGGGACGTCCGTAAAGAGAGGGGGATTGAATCCATCCGAAATCGAAAGTTGAAGCACTTCAGCACCGTTTGCATCTGGAAGTGGAGTGAACGCAATTAACGGTAAATCGCTCGAAACGCTCCACGAAACGACGTTGCCTTCACCTTGACTCTCTCCGTTGATAAGGACCGTCAGAGGTTGTTGTTCAGGGTCTGTGAAGTAAGTGCTGTAATTGATGTACAAACTTTGGCCGTCTTCGGTGAGTGTTTGTTGATTGATCGTTGAAAGTTGAATGATCTGGTCGTTTACTGGAATGACGCTACCGTTGAGTGTTATGCTTGCTTGATCAAGGATGTCTCCCTCTGCTTCGATGTCAAGGTAGATTCTGGTCGAGCCCTCCCATTCTTCATCAACTGAATGATAGAGCGTGACTGCTGAAGCATCTGGACTAATGACTAATGTGAAATGAGATTCATTATCAAGGAGCGTTGCATTCAAGATACGAATGGGTTGACCATCTGGATCGCTTGCAATGTTCGATGCGTTCAGAACTGCTGAACCGCGTTGAGGAACAAGGAGTTCAGGTAACGGTTGTTCGAATTCGATTGGGTCGTTGGTGCGATTAAACCCAAAACTTGCAAATCCAGTTCCTCCTTCAACGGAAACGACCAACCTCAGTTCATGTGAGCCAGGAGCAATTCCTTGCATAGGGACATTACAGGATACGTTTTCGTTAGATATCGTTGCTTGATACGTCGTTACATTGTCCAGTAAGCAATGGCCTTCAACGGTCCATGATTGAGGTAAATCAGCAAAGACATCGCCGTTCCTCATCGACCAAAGAGCCTCAAATTTCGCCTCGTCTTGAGGTCCGAAGACCGTCCCATTGAGACTGGTTACGTTCGAAATTCGAATCAGTTTTGCATCGTCCAACAACTCATCAACGTAGCCATTTGAATCCGAGGAGGAATAGAGGTTGTTCTCTCGATTGAAGGCCTCTCGGAACTTCGAATGGTCACCACGAAGCGTGAGATCAAAATAGGGCAAAATATGCTCCATAGCATGATCGATTTGTTCTTCTTGAGTTAACGATGCATCTCCGTCATTGAAGTCTTCCAAGAACGAGGATGTGTCTTGATACTGATAGTGATTGGCTCCAAGTGAATGGAGAATTTGCCAAGCCAAGCCATCGACATTTTCCAGGACAGGGATAACATTTTCAGTTGCAGGAGCAATTTCATCTGCACTACCCGTAATGTAGAGTGCTACGTTTGGCATAGCTCCGCTTGTGATCATCGGATCCTGAACTGAATCAACTTGCATTGCTAGCCCTACGAGAGCACGCGGGGGTTGGAGCGTGTTATCAGTAACCAGATTGTCCCAATTGATGTAGACGTTACTGGCCCATACTGCACCGTATCCATGCCCGATAAGGCCCCAATGCTGTTCATCAACAGAGCCGTACATCCCAAGAACAACATCATTGGTTTGATTTGCTTGATTCATCCAAGTTTGGACATCGAGGATGGTCTCAATCAGACTTTGCCATGTGGGGTTTGTTTCACCGTTAATTTCGGTATGAATGTAAACCATGGTCCCACGCTGAGCAATTCTGGTTGAAATGAGCATGTAATTGTCAGGTGATTCGTTTTCATCAATGAGAAGCAATACCCATGGGAAGGGACCATTCCCTGCCATTTCTTGGCCCTCACCACTGTTCAAAGCAGGATAAACCAAACGATGTTCTTCTTCAAACGCCCCTCCTTGCTGGGCAAAGTCGACGAAACCTACTGGAAAATCGACTCCTGTGTGCGTAGGTTGGAAATTCTGATCCTCTTCGGGTACTGCTGCAGATGTTGAAAGCGCCGATAGGAGCAGCAAACAAATGAGTGCAACTGCTCGCTCTCTCATGGTGTTCGGCTCATGTAGGAACATTTGATTGTTGCATTTGATTGCATCAACTTTGTTCAAGTTTGCATTCAACAGCAACCAACCATGTCATCAACTGTTCAAGGGAGGGGAGATCATCAGAAAGGTGAGGAGTCCACAAACTGCGCCAGCTCTCAAGATGTTGTGCAGCAAGCATCCAACGGCCATCGATGAGATTGTTGTTGGTTGAGAGCAATTCTATTCGTTCATCGTAAGGCCCACTCATTGGTGAATAGACCGGATTCAGGACATGGGATGCGTTAAGATCTTGATTTAGCACTCCTTCTGTATCGATGATCAAGTCAAACACCGTATCGTTGTTCGTCTTCAAATTAACCAGAGTAGCAGGAAGTTGTCGTTTTCCTCCAAGTGAAACAACCTTGCCACCACGATTAAGCCAAGCTGAGGCTATTGAACGAGCGGCTCCACCGCCCCCACATATCCCGAGAATTGCACCATTGGATACTTGGATACCAAAGTGTGAGGCAACATGAACAACACCTTGGCCATCAGTAGTCGCACAATACCAACCCTGCCCATCGTATCGAAGTGCATTCACGGAAAGAATTTCGAGAGCCTCATCGATTGGGGTGAACACCATACTCTGAATTTGGTGTTTAAGAGGTGATGTGAGGTTCAGCCAGACTTCGTTTGATGAGGAACCGTCAGGGAAATTAGCGTTCACAATCTCTCGTAAATCAGGCTGAAGTTTTGCAGCGAAGGTTGCATCGGATTCGTTATGAAGAACTTCAAATGCGTGCTTTAGAAGATGTGGATGAAAGATTCGAACTTTCTGATTTGCAGGCTTCCAAATCGGCTGATGCTTATCGTGTTCAATGTAAGCCCACCCAAGTACTTCATCGATGTGGCTTGTTTCGAGAATCGTCAAGGAGGAAAGGTCAAGCTTCCGAAAATGCCCCTTGCTTTTGAGATGGGAAAGAACGAGATCGAACAAAATGGGTGAAAGCGTATGTCCGATTGGAGCGCCACCAACAGCGTACCTCAGACCGAACATGGTCATACTTTGGAGTCATTGTTCATGAACGTCTGCTTTGACCATCTTG
>CAXQWT010000058.1:0-13183 GCA_964227855.1 Salipiger bermudensis
CAGGCCATGTCCATGTCATGTTCAATTCATAGCACGCATTCCAGTCTTGTTGCATGTTGAAACATTCCGTTGAATTGGTGAATCGATACGTGTATGCGAACGAGGAAACAGCACTTGTTGGTGGCAAGGCATCACCACAAAGCCGTGAATTGTCAAACCCTTCCATCACGACATTGATTCTAGAAGTGTCTGGAACACCTGCTCGATTGGTCGGTAAGATCGCATAGGAGGCACATGGTCCCGTTTCGAGAGGCACAGGGTCGGACCAGCCTTCCGAATCCGTGGGGACAAGTTCAACGCCGCTGTCGGCCAACAATTCGTTCCAAAGGTTGAGATTGGTCTCAACTTCAGGGTCGGGGAAAATCGTACCGACAGATTCGTCGACAGTGAGTCTGTAGATTTGCCATCCTCCAAGATAAGGATTCAGAATATCTCCTTCTGGCGTCCATGTGAGTTCGATAGCACCTCCAACCAGCTTGTTGTGGGAAAGGTTCGCAAGAGAAACATTCGGTTCTGGCAGAGATCCGATGACAAGAACAATTGTGTTTGAGTAAAGGTTGAGGCTAATGGTTTCAAGGCCATCATAACTGAAGTAGTCTGGTGATTCAAGGTAATCCCAATAGGTGTTATCCAACGAACTGAGTTCGAGGAATTCGACAGAATCCAGAGGAATCGAATCCGGAAGTAATGCAGAGAGATTGACGTCAAGTTCGAGAGATTGAAGTTGAGCGGGTTGAAGTTCATTGTCAAGTTGCATGGTGTTAAATTCCATGATCATCAAAGGCTCTTTTCCTCCGGCAATGTTGTAATCAAAGCCTTCGATCGGCAAAAGAACATCATAGAGGAACTGTGCTTTGTCAAGCGATACCGCCGATCCACTCATCAACGGTTGCTCATCGATAACAACCTCATCGATGATCGAGATTGTCTCATGTGCTTCTGCACTGAATCCAAGTGCATCTTCGACGTACAACATAACGTCGTAGTCCTTCAATGGGAATGAGGAAGCATTGATCGCAATTGATTTCCCCGTTCCTATTTCGATGACAGTATCGATGTACCAAGTGTAATTCAGAGGTGCTGCGGCAACATTGTTCGTAATTGCAGTCAACTCGATTGTATCTGCAGTAGTGTAGGTTCCCGATACAGAATTCATCGTGATGATTGGAAGTATTTCACCAGCCAAAATAGAGGTGAACTCGATCAGTGTGTTGTCCGAGGGTGCTGTATCAGGTCTACCGTTAAACGTGGTCGGCATATACATGCGCAGCTCTTTTCCTTCCCCCACCTTGGTAAGATTGAACATGCAGGTTGATGCCTCTCCAGGAGAAAGTTTGTCGATGGTGCAGGTATCCAAAAATTCTGATTCGCCAACTGCGTCGAACATTTCGAAGGTGATGATGACGTCTTCAACGGTGAAATTCCCGATGTTCTCGACGTCGACGGACAACATATCTTCTCCGTAGTAGTAACTTGGAGACGAAGGATCGTGCGATGGGTACATGCTGGCAATTCGCAAGTCGAGAGTATTATCAAGGACGATTTCTACTTGAGCGAGATCGTTGTAGTCGTTGAGATCTCCGTCGAAAGCGCTTGCACTATCGATGAGCCCGAATTCGAAGATGTACCTTCCTGGGACGGAATAATTCAGAGCCGGAAGGGCTGTATTGTAGGCCTGTTCATAGCCACCAGAGGGAAGAGTGGTTACGCTTTGATTAGCCGTAGCAACAAGAGTGCCATCCAGTTCTCGAAGATTCCAACCCATGTAGGCGATCAGCCCACACTCGCCACAGGTATGAGCGGTTCCAGAAACACTCATGACGTAATCTTGGTCGGTGTTCAAGACAAATTCACCGTTGTAGGTGTGCAAATTTGAGAGTGTTTCACGAGGATCTTGGTCTTGGTCCACAGATACGTCACTGTATTCAGCAGTGAGATTGATGTTGTACGAAAGAACATCATCACTTGTATCCACATCTGCATAGGTGAACTTGAATACAACGGTGAAGGTACCTGTTGCACCACTTGGGAACCATTGTGCTGAATCACTAAAGTTTCCAGTGTCACCGTTGAGAAGTCCATTGATGTTGATTTGACCATTCGCAACATCGTTTGAAATACACTGTGTAGCGGTTTTCAATCCTGCACAAACGTACCAATTCATCGAACGAGTCGTTGTTTGAGGGCTTAGGGCTTGGTTTTCGACCTCAACTGAGAACGTAATCGGGTCGAAGGCTGGATAATATCGATCCTCAACAGGACTTTGGCCTTGCAGGATGGCGAGATCAATCTGTTCAATCGCTGCCGCTGTCGGTGCGGCAAGGAGCACCGAAAAGAGCGACAAGAGCATCAACGAAACCAGGCCTAGGCTCGTTTTTTTCTTCGCAACAGCCATTCGCTCCGCTCCTGTCATCATACCATGGTCGCATGGATGATTCAAAGACTCATCGCATAAATCAGAGTAAAATCAACCGGTTGGAAACACCAATTTGTTTGGCAACGTTCATGACATCCCTAGTTGTGGTCAATGCATGGGAGGGGGAGATTGGTCGCAACTCCGTGATGATGACAATGGTTTGACCGCTGTCATCGAATTTCTCTCCGCTTTCACCTTGTTTTTGATGATCCTCACTGCATTCATGTCTTTGGTCCAGCTTGAAATGGGTTCAAATGACACTGAGATTGACCAAGTCGATCAAGCCGTCGTTTCGGGCCTAGACCGCCTTACTAGCGGTTCGGGATGGTTTGTGCCAAGTGACGGTGATGATGGATTTGATTATTCAAATTCAACGGAAGATTGGCATTTGCAAAGCGCTGAAATTCTTGAAAAAGGGCGTGTCCAAACGGGATTAATGAGCAACAATCAACTTGACATTGATCGTGTCTCAGCACTTTCAAACGTAACTCTCGCGGGTTTTTCCCAAGGGCTTGGTTTGGATAAGGATCTAACTGCATTTTTGCGAATTTCGATTCATTTCTCGGACAACGATACGCGCATTGGAACGAATTTGTTTGAAGGAGGTGCAGATATCAACAACGCTCGAATGGCCTCGACTGCATCAAGTACGGTTCGAATGGGTTCTGAGTTGATCCTCATCACCCTCGAGGTTCATGATGCTAGTCGATCCAATGAGAATTTATTGTTAACAGAAGTTATGGCAAGGCCAATCAGTGGAGGTCCCGAATGGATTGAAGTCTACAACGACAACGCTTTCGCAACGAGTCTGTATGGCTGGTCGTTCAACACTTCATCTGGCTCAACTTCGAATGAGGTCTTGCTTCAAGACGGAGTCATACGAGGTTACTCAGTTGCACTTTTCACCGGTTCCTTAGCATCGCAACAACAAGGAAACGCATCCCAGATGTTCGATTTGGGCCAATATGGCTTGCTTGGGACGGGTTCCATGAATCTTTTAGGTGATGGATCAGGAAGCATTGAGTTGCGATTTACTCGGCCGGGGCAGGTCAATGCAATTTCCATTGCAAAGGCAGAATGGGGAGGCCAAACAGGCTTGTTTATGAGCCTTAATCAGGTCATTGTGTGGGATGGGGGAAGTACGATGTCTTCCACATCATGGGCCGTTCAATCCGATGCTACACCCGGAGATGTGTTCTTTGAACCATCCAATGCTTCATGAACTCGATTGGCTTGGGAGAAGCGATAGCCGTGCAAGCCGCATCGACATATTCCCGAGACCGCTGTGTGACCGGCATTCACGGTCTCGATGAAATTCTCCGTGGAGGAATTCCTTACGGTTCAACAGTTTTGGCGTCTGGAACCTGTGGTTCCGGAAAGACAACACTGGGCATGGAGTTCCTTGTTCGAGGCGCTCTTGCTGGTGAAGCGTGCGCTCACTTTACTGCAACTGAACCATCGGTCAAGTTGCTTGAAAACATCCGTCAGTATGCCTTCTTTGACATGAACATGGTCGACACAGGACTGATCAATGTCTTCGACATGGACGTCTTGTACTCTTGGCTCGGCCTTGACAAATCGACATTCGATTTGGACGACGTTCACGCTCTTATCAAGTCCATCACAGACATCGTTAACACGATTGGTGTTACGCGACTTGTTATCGATTCTGTTACCACATTGTGTTACAAAATTAAGTCTGAACAATTGATTCGAGATTTCCTTTTCACACTTGGAAAGAAACTTGCAACACTCGGTTGCACAACCATTCTCATTTCAGAGATCACATCCGCTACTGAGAACGCTCACTGGTCTTCGTTCGGTGTTGAAGAAGCAATCGCAGATGGTATTGTTGTCATGGGCGATGTTGAACGAATGGGTCACCTTCTCCGATTCTTGCAGGTGGTGAAGATGCGAGGTACGTCGCACAGTCGTGCCAAACACGCAATTGAACTTACGCCGCTTGGCGTGATGCTTACGCCGATGTTAAAGTGGGGTGCTCAGAGTGATAAAGCATCCAGATGGGGTGCTTGATTATGTTTGAACTCGACCAGCGTATCGCTGAACAACTCTCAACCATTTCTCTCAACAGCTCTGTCCAGGTTCGTTGCGGGAATTCAAATGCCTTCATGGTCACTGCGAGCACTATGCTGCCGTTGATGCAAATGTTCGAGATGGGTGGCGTTTACATTTCAGCAAGCAGAGGCGCTGTTGAAATCATTCAAGCCTTCGAATCGATTGGTGTCGATGTTTCCAACATTCAATTCATCGATCTTGTGTCTTCCGGGATCCTTGGTGGGACCGATGTTACTTATCCAAACATCCACTTTGTCGACAGCCCAATTATGCTTGAATCCGTTCTTTTACGCACACTCTATATTTTGCGAACCACAAATACGCCGCGAAATTTCGTATTCCTTGATAGCGTCAATGCATTAGCAATTTACAACGAGGATCGAATGCTTGCTGAATATCTGCACACCTTCATCAATACCTTCCGACAACGGGAGGTTCTTTCTGTTATTCTCAACGTACCCGACCAGACTCCTCCACTGGTCCTATCCAATCTTGATTTGTATTGTACTGATTTGGTCGACCGTGGCCAGGTGGTTATTCACTGAGGGGATGAATCATGCGAAAGAACATCACATTCGATGCAGAAGATGAGGAATTCTTCGGACAAGTTGGATCCTTTGGCGTTCCAAAATTCGATAACGAAATGCATGGGGGCGTTCCTCGTGGGTTTACCATGGTCGCCTTTACAGAGACCGGTTCTGGTGCAGAATTGTTTGCAAAACAATTCGTTTCACCGGCCGAGGAATCAGAGAACACATTGTATGTATCGACCAACGAAGCACAACCTGAGATCGTTCGTGTCTTCAAAAAGTACAGATGGCCGCTTGATATCAACGTACGAACCATTGGCGAAGAATACAACGCCAATGTTCTGGAGCGAGAACTCCTTGCCAGCCGGTACCGTCTTGAGGGCTTCCGGTTGGAAGATATTCAACGATTGGCTCAGACTCGTTTTGTCGAGGATTCGACGCAAGATTATCTGACTGAAGTCACCAATGAAATCATGGCACTAGGGCCTTATTTCAGAGCAGGAATCGACAGTCTTGATTTCTTCCTTCAGCGTGACGACCCAGGCCGCGTTGTAGCGATGATTCGTATGCTACAAGCCCACACACAGATGTACCGTGGCCTTCTTTTGATTATGGTCTCTGTGAACGGTTTGTCACCATCCATTCGTCAAGAATTATCAAGTATTGCCGACATGGTTCTTACCTTCGGTGTGCGAACCATTGGTTCTGACTTTGAAACATCCATGATCGTCTCCAAGTTTAGAAACGCTCCAGAAAATCTCAAGATGCTTGTTTTCCGTGTAACGCCAGAAGAAGGAATTACTCCGGAAACTGTGGAACGTATCGCTTGATTGGCTTCATGGGTCGAGCGACACCTCCAAAGAGGGCGGAGGATGCGGGTGAATCATGTCCAAGCGTGCTGCGACCGGCGGATACGACCCGTCTGGTATTGACCTTGATGCTTGGACTGAGCTTGAGGAGCAACTTGAAGCAACAATTCCAAATTATGACCGAGTCAACCGATTGATGACGTTTGGTCAAGATAAACGATGGCGTCGTAATGTACGAAACCATGCAACAGAAGGGATGAAAGTCCTCGAGGTTGGCTGTGGGCCTGGAAGTTTTGCAGAGGATCTCGTCGGCCTCGATGTGACGTGCCTCGATCCGTCCGATGCAATGCTCAAAGTTGCAAAGAAGCGAGTCGACAGCGCACGCTCCTCACGAGGAGAATCTCCTGCAGCATACGTTCAAGCACTTGCTGAGGACATACCCTTGGAAGACAATACGTTCGACATGGTTTTCTGTTTATTTTCGTTCCGAGATTTCCAAGACAAAAAGAAAGGTCTCGAAGAGATCTACCGCGTCTTGAAACCAGGTGGTCAGTTGGTCATATGTGATGCGGGAAAAGCAAACTATCTGCATGGCCTAACAGGTAGAATCTGGATGAGTACGGTTGTGCAATGGATGGCACGGTGGGTCACGAAGACCAAAGATCACCCTTGGAAGGGACTCGCTCGATCATACACGCATTACGGTACCAACAAATACTACAGGAACATGATGAAAGACGTAGGATTTCAGGAAGTGTCTGGTCGACTTCTGTATCCGTTCATGATGTCAAGCCGTTTCCGTGGACGAAAACCGCAGTAGAGCACGTCATTTGTATGAACTGAGGACTCCATTAGCCTCATAAACCCCCTCCCAGTCGGATTTTTTATAGTGGTTGTCATGGGAATGGAAAAGGTCCTTCAAAGCATCAAGAAAGCCGAACAGGCTGCTGAACAAACACTCTCCGATGCTCAAACCGAGTCAAGCCGAATCCTCAGCGATGCTCGTCGGGATGCTGCCGACCTTGTCGCAAAAGCAACCGAAGAAGCACAATCGTCCATCCAATCAACACTCGATGCTGCCAAAGATGCCGCCATGAAGAGCGTTAAGACCGTTCAAAAGGACGGGGCGAAAGCAGTTGAATCCGTTGAATCGGATGCTAGTTCAAAGCAAGATGCAGCCGTTGCACTCATCGTCGATAGATTGCTCAATCAATGAGGTGATAGCATGTTCTCAACGGTACAAATGTCACGAATGACGTTAGCAGCCCCTGTTGACGCCATGGCAGACATTGTCCGTGCTTGTTCCGACCTTGGTTGTGTTCACATCGAGGATTACACCCAATTCGAAGAAGGAATTGGAGTCGGTCATGCCATCCAAGGTGAAGATGCAGCCAATGTCAGCGCACTCCTCCTCAAAGTCCGTGCTGTCCGTAGTAGTGTTTCAGTCTTTAACGCAAAAGGAGCAATGTCTGCTTCAGCAGCTAAAGGAATGACTGAGAAACTTGAATCCGAAGTCGACAAAGCCCTTGCTTACATTGAAGCGATTCGAGAAGCAGAAGCCGAAATCACGAATCTCGAAGACCAAGTTCGAATCTTTGAGAAACTTGCTCCTCTGAACATTTCTCTCGATCTTCTCAGCGGATACTCCGGCGTCGAAGTCTATGTTGCTGAAACTGCAAACTCATCCAAGGCTGCAAAAGTTTTCGCTGACCTAAGAAACGATGTTGAATTCCTCGCACCTGCAGGACTCGTCGCAGTTGCTTGTGCGCCGAACAAGGCTGCTGAGGTTCAGATGGCACTTGCAGAACTCAATGCAAAGGCCATTCAGCTCCCATCGGGTGAAGGCAAGCCTGGTCAGCGAGCAAGCGATGCCCGCAAAGCCATCGCAGATGCTGAAACTAAAATGGAATCCAATCAAAAGAATCTCGATGCTTGGGCCGAAAAGCATGGGTCAAACCTCGTTATTGCAGAGGAATATCTCCAACGAGAAGATGCAATCTTTACTTCGCCTACTTCTCTTGCAGTCTCCAACCAAGCATTCGCTCTCGATGCTTGGGTCCCGACAGCAAACTCTGAAAATGCTCGCTCGAAACTCAAGAACTTGGTTTCACATCTAGAAATCGAAGAGCATGTGGATGACCATCACCATCACGGCGGTCACGACGGTCATCATGCTGAACCCGAACCGCCCATCGCCTATCAAAACGGTGGGGCTGCTGAACCGTTCGAACTCGTCGTCGACCTTGTTGGCCGACCAAAGTACGGCACCTTCGAGCCAACAAGTTTGATCATGATTACACTCCCACTTCTCTATGGGTTGATTCTCGGGGACTTTGGCTACGGATTCGTCATCGTTCTACTTGCACTCTGGCTACGATCTCTGCCTTTCGCCAAGGAACCTATGGGCAAGAATGCAACAACTGTCCTCCTTTGGATGGGGATTTGGTGTATGTTCTGGGGCTTTGTGTTCGCAGAAGGTTTCGGATTCATTTGGGATGAATCATGGTCACCTTTGGAAGGATTCTATGCATGGACAAAGGACTTGACATACGGGTTCAAGTCAAGTGATATCGGGAAAGCACTTGGCCTTGGACACACCTATGTTCCGTTCCATCGAGCAGATAGCGCTCTCACCGATTACGTCCTTTTGTCGGTATATGTGGGCGTGTTCCACCTCTTCCTTGGATTTATCATTGGATTCTTTAACGTCCTAAAGGGTCACGGAATCGTAGCAGCCTTCTTTGAAAAGGGTAGCTGGATGATGATTCTCGGTGGCGGATTCCTTCACATCTATGGATTCATGAAAGGAAACAATGAGTTGCTTGCCGGCACAATTCCAGCGTTCGTCGTTGTCGCAGGTGTCTTGATTCTCATCGTAGCCCTCGCAATTTTCGAAGGATTTGGATGGGCTGGTGGCGTTATCATGGGTCCAATCGAAACGTTTGGTCTTCTTGCAAACACGCTTTCCTACTTGCGAATCATGGCAGTTGGCGTTGCGGGTGTCAAGATCGCCGAAATCAGCAACACCATGGGCTTCGCATCCATGGTAGACGCATTTTCAGCAGGCGATTATCATCTCGTCGCCGTCTTCTTCCTCCTTTGGATCGGCATCCAAGCCTTTGCGATTGCGCTTGGACTCCTTTCACCCACAATTCACGCAGCCCGTCTCCACTTTGTGGAATGGATGGGTAAGTTTTACGATGGCTCCGGCAGGGTCTTTTCCCCGCTCGGTGGCCAACCCCTCCACGTGGAGGGGGAAGCATAGTCCACTGGACATAAAATGGAGGTAGAAAAAATGAACAAGAATACCCTAAAAACAAGCCTACGAATGATGATTGTACTCGGCGCTCTCGTCCTGATTGCTCAGGGCGTATCCGCTGACGCAAATGTTGATGCTGATGGCGTCTACGATGACTGGGGCAAGTACATGGGAGCAGGAATTGCTCTCGGACTTGCTGCTGTTGGTGCTGGAATTTCCCAGGCCGCTATCGGTAGCGCTGCTGTCGGAATGATTGCAGAAGATGGATCCAAGTTTGGTCCTGCACTCATCTTCACGGCTCTTCCTGAGTCGATTGTTATTCTCGGTGCATTGCCACTCTTCCTCTGAAGATTGGTTTCAAAACAGACTCGTTCTGTTTGACCGAAGGAGATGATACTATGACACTTGAAACACTTGCGAAGGACATTGCTGCATCTGCGGAAGCGCAGGCGAAAGCAATGATCAAAGAAGCGAAAGCAGAAGCAAAGACAATTGTCGGAGAAGCTGAAGTAAAGGCGACATCCATTCGTGATGAAGCCCAAAGCCGTGCCGAGCGTGAAGCCCAACAAATCTCGCAAGAGATGGTTGCCAGCGCTCGACAGGGTAACCAGAAAGAATTGCTCATCGCACGACGTGGCGTCCTTGACGCCACATACGATGCAGCCAAGTCGCAACTCGCTGACCCAGGGATGAAGGGGCGTGCAACGCTCCTCAAATCCTTGCTCAAGCGGGCTGATGGTGTTTCTGGTAAGGACTTCGTAATTCGACCAGTCTCAGTTGATGCTGCTGCGCTGAAAAAAGAAGCAGGTTCTCGGACCATCGGTGATGAAATCGATGGCCTGGGCGGATTTATGATGGAAGCAGCTGACGGATCGGTCTCATTCGATTTCCGATTCGACTCCCTCCTAGACCGCGCCTGGACCGAAGAACGTGCTGCGATTAACGAAACACTGTTTGGATGAGGGATGAGATATGTTTTCGGGTAACGTACCATATGTAGCGTCACGAGCCAAGGCTCGGCGACAGGCATTGATGGACAAGGCCCGTTTGCGACAACTCATCAATCAATCACCAGAACAGCTGACGAACACGGTTGCTGAAAGCGGATATCAAAACGAAATCAACCTCTATGCGTCTCGTTACACAGGAGGCGATCTCGTTGAGGCCGCACTTACGCACAACCTTGAGAACGAACTTGACAACATGCTTTCGCATTGTCGGGGCAAGGTTCGAAAGGTTGTCGAAATTTACTCCAGCCGATACGAATACCAAAACGCAAAGGCCGTTCTACGTGCTGTAGCCAATGGAATCGAGGCGGAGAAACTCAGCAAAGACATTCTTCCAGATTTGAACGAAATCAACACACCTTGGATCAAGATTCTTGAAAGTTCAGACGACCTACGCTCTGCGGCACTACAAATGCGTCGCAAGTCGTTTGGTTCAGCATTAACGAGCCTCCCAGAGGATGCTCGACTTGCTCATTACGAAGATGCACTCGATCGCCACTACTTCGCTGCCTCACTAAGGGCACTCGGATACAGTGGAAACGATTCACGCTATCTGCGAAACGTTCTGGCAACGGAAATCGACCATCGAAACATCTTGAACGTCCTTGAGGCTTCAGCCTTCGGAATCGAAGGCAATGCACTCTACGAGGAACTCATTCATGGCGGTCGATTGATGCCACAGCGCTCCCTTTCGTCCATTGCCAACGGTGGGCGAAGCGCCATGATGGATGTGTTGAGAAGCAACGCTAAGTTCGATATCGCTGGATTCGAAGAAGCGCTTCAAACGTCAGAAAAAGAACGCTCGCTCGATGCGGTCGTCACTTGGCTTCACGCAAGAGAATACGCACAGATGCAAAAGATGAGCTACCTCCATCCTGTATCTGCACTGCCTATCGTATATTACATCGCCATGAAGGTCAAGGAGGTCACAGACCTTCGAATGATCGTTCGTGGCAGATTCGCAGGTTTGCCGCCTGAAATCCTAGAGGCTCACATTCTATGAGGTGAAAACATGGAAATTGCAGTCGTAGGAACACCAGAATTTACACTCGGATTCCAGCTTGCTGGTATATCGACATTATACAATCCAGAAGGTGAAGAGGAACGCATCAAAGTGTTCCGTGACCTTCTCAACTCAAAGGATGTTGGAATTGTTGTGGTTGACTCCGCAGTTCTTGCATCCTTGCCAGATCGATTGCGCTCGCAATTGTCTGGTTCTGTCTCCCCGACGGTTCTTGGAATCGGAACGGATGAAGACAACACGCTCCGAGAAACCATTCGAAGAGCAATCGGAGTCGACCTATGGAAATGATGTTCCAAAATGGAGGAAAAGAACATGAGCAAAGAAGGAGTAATTTACCGAATTTCGGGGCCTGTGGTTACCGCAACAGGAATGAGCGCAGGAATGTATGACGTTGTCCGTGTGGGCAATGAAGGATTGATGGGAGAAGTCATCGAATTGCACGGTGACAAAGCAGTTATCCAAGTCTACGAAGATACGTCAGGCATTCGACCCGGCGAACCAGTTATCAACACAGGTGAAACCCTCTCGGTTTCACTTGGTCCTGGTTTGCTGACCCAAATTTATGACGGTATCCAGCGACCGCTTCCGACCTTGGAAGAAGTCATGGGTGTTTTCATTACTCGTGGTGTCGATGCTGATGCGTTTGACCTTGAGAAGAAGTGGACCTTCGAAGCAGTTATCGAAAAGGGTGCATCCGTTGAAGGTGGGCAAGTCATTGGCCACGTTCAAGAGACTGAAACCATCGTTCACAAGATCATGGTTCCTCCGACCATGAGCGGTGTCATCAAGGACATCAAGTCCGGTGACTTCAATGTCACAGAGACTGTTTGTACCCTTGAAGATGGCTCTGAAATCCAGATGATGCAAAAGTGGCCTGTTCGAACACCTCGTCCTTACCGACAAAAGTACGCACCTGACACACCATTGATCACCGGTATGCGTATTCTTGACTTCCTCTTCCCACTCGCAAAGGGTGGTGCAGCGGGTATTCCTGGTCCATTCGGTTCAGGAAAGACGGTTACACAACAATCACTCGCAAAGTATTCTGACGCTCAAATCGTTGTTTACATCGGTTGTGGCGAGCGTGGAAACGAGATGACAGAAGTATTGGACGAATTCCCTCACTTGATTGACCCGAACACCGGTAAGCCTCTAATGAACCGAACAGTCATGATTGCAAACACTTCCAACATGCCTGTAGCTGCTCGTGAAGCATCTGTGTACACTGGAATTACCATTGCAGAGTACTTCCGTGACATGGGCTACGACGTTGCACTCATGGCAGACTCTACCTCTCGATGGGCTGAAGCAATGCGTGAGATTTCCTCCCGTCTTGAAGAGATGCCTGGTGAAGAAGGATATCCAGCATACCTTTCCTCTCGAATTGCAGAATTCTACGAACGTGCTGGCCGTGTTGAGACAAAGAACGGCGACGATGGTTCGGTTACCGTTATCGGTGCTGTAAGCCCACCTGGTGGTGACATCTCCGAACCTGTTTCTCAGGGTACACTCCGAATTGTCAAGGTTTTCTGGGGATTGGACGCAGGTCTTGCACGACAACGTCACTTCCCTGCTATCAACTGGCTGAACTCGTACTCCTTGTACCCTCAGAGTCTCAACCAGTGGTTCCGCGACAACATTGCACAAGATTTCCCAGAAATCCGAACCCAGATCAGTGGTTTGTTGCAAATTGAAGCAGAATTGCAAGAGATTGTCCAACTTGTCGGTTCTGATGCTCTACCGGTTGACCAACAACTCACCCTTGAAGTTGCACGTATGATTCGTGAATTCTTCTTGCAACAAAACGGATTCCACGATGTTGACGCATACTGTGACATTCATCTGCAATACTCCATGTCCAAGGCCATTCTCAGTTTCCAAGAAGCTGCTAAGAATGCAATGGCTGCTGGTGCACAACTCAACGATGTTGTCAACGTTCCAGCACGAACCGCACTTATGCGTGGACGATTTGAGAAAGGATACATCGACACCATCGATGCCATGGTCAAAGACATGGTCGATGAAATCGCTGGAACTGTGGAGGACAACTAGGACGTGATAT
>CAXQWT010000059.1:0-5111 GCA_964227855.1 Salipiger bermudensis
GTTGCTTCAGACTTTGTGGATTCGGGCACGAGTCCGGTTTACGCCGTGTTTTTCTTCGTCCCGATCTGTGGTGTATTTCTTGTCGTAGTCGTATTGGCGGAAATTGGGAAATCACTCTCTGGCTCCAACAAAAACAAACCGGAGTTGAGTGGTGAAGACACTACGTCCGATGTCGATGGAAAAAAGAAGGAAGTTAGCAGCAAGCAGATTCTAGTTAGCCTTCTCATAGCAATTATTGGTATCGTTACCTTTCTATTCACCATAGATGATATCGCATCTTTCCTCAATAATTAGCCATTGATTGAATCATTCTTCAAACGAATCAAAGGGTCAATACACAAACCCACTGATTCGTTTTTACCAAATCAAAGGGTTTGCAGTGGGTCGAATCACTCGCTACCCTGTGATCTTTCATTTCGAGTGGTGATTGGTGTTACACAAACTGCATTGTAAATTTTAATTTTACATACTTCTTTATTAGCCAGACTCGAGATATGCAATTTTAAAGGAGGTGTACTGAAATATGGATTGGAAAAAAATAGGTTTTGTAGCAAGTCTTGTCTCGATAGTTGGCAGCATTGCGATTTACTTTAATGGCGATGAGAATTTGGGAATTTTTGTTGGGCTTTGGGCCTCAGCTTTAATTCTCTTGACCGAACGTCTTGCAGAAATGCAAGAATCAGAGGCTTGAACCTTGAGAAGGAACTGGCACAATGATCTTTTGATCAACATTTTGAATGGTTCATTCATTTTGTAAAAATACCACAGGGTCTATGTACAAACCCACTGATTCGTTTTGTGCCAATTAGAGGGTTTGCAGTGGGCTTTGTCCTAGCCTACCCAATGCCAACCCATCCTACCAATGGGAACCCTTGGACATCCCCATATTGCGTTATTAGAGTCCCGGCTCATATTCTCAATATGAGAATTCTAGTGAGTATGTTCTGTGGCTGGATGGTATGGGCGAGTTTTGTAACATGGCGTTTAGCGCATCCTGAAGTAGCTGTTCTAGCAGGAATTGTCAGCGTCTTTGTTTGTGAGGCGATGATTCATCGGGCCGAACGAAAAGGATTGCAGCGGGAACGACTCCAACTTCGGCAGCAGTTGAGTCTCTCTGCTCATAGCATCAACCAACTTCAGCAGTCGCTCTCAAACGTGCAGGCGGAACTTCACCGAAGGGACATCATCGGCACACCTGCTGCACGTGAACTTCTCAAGAGGCAAGAGGAGGCAATGAACGCTCAATCCTCTGCATTGGAAGATCGAACGAGTCGCCAGGATCGGATGTTCGTAGCAATGGAGCGGCTTCTTGCTTTCCAAACTGAACAAACTGCATCCATTCAGCAAAACCTTGCTGAACTGTTAACGCAACTTGCTTCAGAACCGCGGCAACAGGTCACAATGACCGATAGTGTCCTTGTTCAAAATCGAGAGGAAGAGCGTATGCGGCGGCAATTTCGAAGAATGAGTGACGAGTTCGTTGCAGAATTGTTTGACTAGCGGTATCTTGAGAACCTTGGAATCCTTGGGCGATGCATGGCGACCAAGCGGGAACATGCAGTTGCCATCCTCGATGCACTCGATTCGAAAGCTCGATTGACATCAAGGACGATTCTCGGTTCCTGTATCGCTGCTGTCTTCCTTCTCATTGTTGCTTACGTTACGATTTGGCACTACGCCGTTGGAGGAGGCTTGCTGATTGCCCTTCTTCTTCAAATGACCCACGAAAGGTTGACGGTTGCTGCAGATGCGATGATTGCAACCAACATGGATAAACTCGGTTGGGAACTTGAAGCGCTTGAGGATAAAACGTCAATGTCCAAATTAAAGGAACTCGCTAAACGAAACGAGGGTTGAGAATGGCTTCCATCCCTTCTGGCATTCATTCATATCAAGAACTACGAAAGCGATGGATGCTCTCTATTCTCGTTCTTAGCAGCATTGGTGGTGGAATCGGATTTTTCCTCACCGCATCATGGACCATTGCTGCAACATGTGTTCTTTTCGCCCAAGTTATCTCCTTTGCAGACTTTTTCAGATTACGAAAAGCTACTGATGTATGGATCGAAGAAATGCTCAGCGATTTGCACATCGATATTGATGATTTAGGCTCTCAAGTCACACCTGCACTGGTCTTGGAACAATGGGAATTACAGATGAAAAGTGAACGCTCAAATCCATTGATGACACGAGGAAAAGATGAGCGGGGATTTACGCCCGGTATTGTTGAATCCGATCTGGATTCAAATCAGGAATTGACACAGGCTCAGGAACGAGAAGAATACATAGGCTTGGAAGATGATTTGACTGTTGCTCAACAGGTCAAAGCAGAAGCCGACCAGCGTTACGCAGAACATGCTCAGCAGCGATGGGAAGAGGCTGAACGGAATGACCCTGATTTGATCGAAGCAGGTGTCAAACGATTGGGCGATCTTGTTGCAACGGATTACTTCGAAAAGAATCATGATCCAAATGCAGTTTCGAAGTTGATGCAAGATCAGTCTTCTAATGATGAAAGTTGAACAAGTAATTCATCCACTGCATCGCGAAGTCCTCGCATGCTATCTGACTCAACAACAACTTCGAGTTGTGTTGTATCCTCGGTTTTAACTGTGAATTCATATCCAAGGCGATTCAGAAGCTCGATGAGTGGCTTCGATTCAAGTTCACTGCCCGACCAGGCTACGAGGACATGGTGCTCGGACGACATAGGTCTGCCTTCAGCCGTACCCATATGAGGATAATGCATGAAATCAAATGTAGCGCATCCAAGCAATGCGTATGGCGGATTCCAAGGCAGACCTTCTTGCTGGTGCAGGAGGATTGGTTACGGATGAGGCTCAATCGGATCACCAAGGTCGCAAGGCGTTGTTGCTTGTTCGAAACAACGAAGATTGCAGTGAATTCATTGCACTCGCAGAAACGATGGGTATCAAAATCGTTGATCGAATCGATCAGCGCGGGCGAAGTGATGCGAAATGGTTCATGTGGCAAGGCAAACTTCAGGATATCACTGAAGAACTTCGTTCAGCAGCCCAAGGCCATCCGTGGAACGGCGTGGATTTACTCCTCCTTCACACCAATGCAACACCCCGCCAACTCGTAGGCGTCAACGATTCTGTTGGAATTGAAGTCTGGGATCGTGTTCGTTTGCTCCTCGCCCTCTTTACGGCTCATGCCTCAAGTGTTGAAGCCCGGATACAGGTACGTATCGCTCGGTTGCAATCGGATAGAACCGTCCTCAGAGAGGTTGTGAAACAGCAAACAACTGGGGAACGGGCCGGGTACGGTGGTGCTGGAAGGACTGCAGCTGGGTCAGTGCTTACGAATGTAAATCGCGAATTGGCAGCCCTTCGAAAACGCCAAAAAAAACAGGTCAAGTCAGCAGCAGAGCGACGTAGGCAACGAAAAGAACACGCCATGACAGTCGGCCTAGCAGGTTACACAAATGCAGGAAAATCCAGTCTTTTTCGACGCTTGTCAGGAAAGGAAGTCCTGGTTGAAGACCGGTTGTTTTCAACGCTCGAATCGACGTTAGGACGGCTCGAATCGAGCCCACGTGTTCTTCTTGCAGATACTATTGGATTTATCGATGGATTGCCAAATGCAACACTGGAAGCATTTCGGGCAACACTTGCCGAGGCAATCGAATGCGATCTTCTTCTCCTGCTTGTTGATGCTGGTGATGATCTTGATGAAATGGAAAGGAAACTCTTGACCTCGATTCGTGAACTGACTGAACGCGCTTTGGAGGTTGATGAAACTTCGATGATGGAGCGTATCCAACTCGTCCTCACGAAACTTGACACCGTCGAACAAGAAACACTCGAACAGAAACGTGCGATGATTTCTGAACATGGATTTTCCAATCCTCTGTTTATTTCCTCGCATTCAAGCGAAGGCATTGAGGAGTTGCAATCCGTTATATTGAGCACCCTCTTTGGGCCGAAGCGCACTCTAATCATTCACAATCCTGAACCAAATGAAATGGCTTCTGAAGCGGTGCTTTCCCGATTGTTCGATACGGTGTATGTTCACAAACACGAGAAACATGTGAATGGAGTGGAGGTGCGTATCAGTGCATCCGATGAGACAATTGCAGTTCTTCTTTCCAAATACGGCCAACGCATTGAACTCAAGTAGAGCAACGGATTGGGGAAATCATGAGCGAAGGGGAGGCATCGGATTGGGTAGGCATCGAAGGCCTTCCTGAATCTGAACCTCCTACGATGTTCGCTACTTCCAATGCTATTTTTACGATTCCAGATACAACCTTGCATCCTATTACAAAATCGATTGCAATCTTCGTTCTGTTCATTGCTGCATCTGGTTTCCTCAATGGTTTGGATTATGCTTCTCCTGATTCTGGACTTGTTCAGCCTGACGAATTCGTCTATCAATTGGCTCAAACAGCACCACCAAATTCAGCCATGTTTGATGGGATGGTTTACGATCATCGCGGTGAGCCTATCGCGGGTGCAGAAATCCTACTTGAATGGGAAGAGACACCAGGCTGGTTCAATTCAAGCATCACAATTACCGACGCAAATGGTTCATTTTCCTATGAATACATCAAGCCCGGCCTCGCTCGAATTGACATCACTGTTGAACGAGGAAACTATACCGATACGCTCGTGGAACGATTGTTGTTATCGCCACCTGCACTGATTGAACCGTATGGATTTACACGTCTCGATTTCAACGTACCCTCACAAGATACTTTTGCGGATGAACCATGCCCATTCGGTCAAGAATCTTGCACGAAGCGACTCATTGATCGCAATGAAGAACAAAAAGAAAATCCTCGGATGGATCCGAGCGCAGCAGGCATCTACATCATGATTGGATACGGCTTCATGGGCGTCTCAGTTATTGCAGTAGGATTTGTTGTTTGGGCACTACGAAGTGGCTCGGTGTCTGTACTCAGAATGAGTACAATATTCGCATTCTTTGGCATGGGTCACTACTATGCAGCCTGTATTCTCGGATTGACGGCATTCATGCTCACGTTTGCCATCCCGAAACGAAACAAGGTCCTCAACACGAGCCCGTTTGATGCAAATACGCAAACTCCCTTATGAAGCGAAATGCATCGGAAGTCATGGACCTGA
>CAXQWT010000060.1:0-2569 GCA_964227855.1 Salipiger bermudensis
AGGCGTGACTGGAGTTCAGACGTGTGCTCTTCCGATCTCGGAGATGTTACCATGTTTACGGCTGATGAGGACGGCATTGTTACATTCTCAACCTCCATGAATACAATTTCAACTTACGTTGATGGGATGGTTTCTGAACAGGTTTTGAGCGATACACACGGCTCTGAATTTGGAATCACTGGCCTTGCAACCGATGTATCATCGCTTCTAAAAAACAGATTGCTTATCACTTCTGAGAACGGAGGTTCCGGTCTTCGCGGACTGAATGGCCAGGGGCTGGTTACAACAAGTTCTCCGCTGCAGGACTTCGTCATTTGGGATGAAGTGGTCTATCTTACAGATTCGACCTTCCTCGTTGCGGGTACATTTACCATTCAAACGTCGTCTTCCGAGAGTCCTGCTTCCCCCTCTTCCCAAATTGTCCTGGCCCACGTTTACTGGAATGGAGACTCCACTGCTCCACAAATTGTTCGTCAAATGATGGGTAATGGAAGTGAAATCCATTCGATGAGTCGAACTGTAGATGGTGGTGCAGTTGCTTCAACCAATCAAGAGCTTTACATTGTTTCAAAAGACTCTGTTCAAGTTTTGAGTTACTCCTCGACATCCATGGTGTATGAAGCAGAGAACGATCGGGCATGGTTGTTTGGAGAGCAAGGGACAGAATCTATCATGCGAATTGACATTCAAACAGGGGAAACGAGCGTGAAGAAACTTGGCTATCCTCTCCCGCTTATTCCAACTTCCGCAGTGATTTCTGGCGACTCGCTTTACATCCATGGCTTTGATTCGAATGGAGAAGCAGACCGCCTCTCTTTGGACCTAACCATCGAGGGTTCACTCTCTTCAGGGCGAGGATTCCTGAACTTTGGCTTTATTGTCGTCGGAGTGATCATGATTGCAACCCAGGGCTATCTCATGGTTGAGAAAGCCATGCACACGAAGAAGGTGTAAGACACCGACTTTTCCGAACCTTAATCACCTCTCGTCATCAGGCTCCATCCTGCATACTGCAAAGTAGGGGTTTCAATGACAAAACGGAGCATGATGGACCAATTCCATGAGCTCAAGGAAGCCAATCCTGGAACAATTCTTTTTTTCCGAATGGGCGATTTCTACGAATTGTTTCATGATGATGCTGAAGTCGGCTCGACGGTGCTTGGTCTTGCATTAACTTCACGGGATAAGAACGCAGAAAATCCAATTCCGATGGCTGGTTTTCCTTGGCACCAATTGGAGGAGAATCTTCGCTTGATGCTTCGTGCAGGTTACAAGGTTACGGTGGCTGAACAAGAGGAAGAGTTGCGCGAGGGGGCGAAGCTTCTGGAACGAGTGGTAACGAGAATTTACACACCCGGTTCCTTATACGAAGAATCTCTGATCGGTTCTGATGCCTCAGCACTGCTTTGCAGCCTCATGGTTGACAATGAACGTGTGGCGATCTCAATGATCGATGCTTCAACAGGTCAGGCATGGGCTGTAGCATTTGAGGGCGAAGGGAAATGGGCCTCAATTTACGATGAAATCATGCGTTGGAATCCTAGTGAGTTGGTACTCACTCCCCAAGATGCTGAAAGAAGCGAATTCCTTCATCTCCTCGGCATGCTGGATTCGGTCGTTGTAAGCCAACATTCAACCCAGCCCAAACGGGCTTCTCAACGGCTCAAGGCAATGTTGGAAGTCAACGACTTAGGACATCTCGATCTTGGTCAATCACCGGAAGCGCTCCAAGCCACAGCTTTAGCTGCAGATTATCTTGCATCAGTTCATCGCCATGATGACATCGCTATTCGAGATGTTGAAATCCAGGATACCTCGGAGGGGATGGTTCTCGACCAGACCACACTTCGAAACCTAGAGATTACGCAAACCTTGGCCGGTGAATACGAAGGTTCGTTGTTGTGGGCCATGAACAAATGTAGGACTGCGATGGGTCGACGCTGTCTAAAGTCGTGGTTATTGAGGCCACTCTCAAATGTCGATGCGATGCAAGCAAGACATGCTTCGGTTGGAGCCCTCATGCGCTCCTCAAAGCGATTGGATTTGCTTCGAGAAAGTCTGAAAGGGATGTTGGATTTAGAGCGTCTTTCAACGCAACTCAAGTACAATCGATCCAATGCTCGTGACTTGCTTGCAACGGCCAATGCAATCGAGCGTTTGCCTGCCATTCAACGCCTCTGCAATGAAACCGAAGATGGCCTCTTAATGCACCTCGTCGAGCAACTCCATTTGCTGAAAGATGTTGCAGAAGACATTCATCGAACACTGGTCGATGAAGTGCCCCTCGGTTTACGTGAAGGCGGTTTGATTCGAACGGGTATCGATGAAGAACTTGATCGATTCCGTAGTGCATCAAACCAAGGGCATGGATGGTTTTCAAACCTTGAAAAGACCCTGCGAAGCGAATTGAACATTCCCAGTTTGAAAGTGCGAATGAACCGTCAGATTGGTTGGTTTATTGAAGTAACTGCAACACATGAGGATAAGGTTCCAGAGGAATGGACAAGAAAGCAACAGATGACCAATGGCAACAGATACGTCACCGATGAACTTCGTCAACAAGATGACC
>CAXQWT010000061.1:0-6231 GCA_964227855.1 Salipiger bermudensis
ATTGACAATATTCGATGACCTTGACTCGTCTGTTCTGATTCCATTCAGTGCTAATGGAAGTGGTGATTTTGATTCAGCGTGTTTCACGTTCCCAACCGATGGAACCTGGCATTGTGCAGAAATCGAACCTGCAGCAGGTTCTGAGTTCTTGCAAATCGATTGGTCGAGCAGCCTTGATGGACGATTGACGCCAGAAGACGAAGATTGGCTTACGTTTGAGACTCGACTCTCTGCAGGCGTTCACGATATTACACTCACGCTCAACGACGGCATCAATCCGAATGTAACGGCAACGAGAACACTCACAGTTGCCGAATCCGCACCGATTCTCGTCCTCGATTCGCCAGCAAACGGTAGTCAATTTGCATCAAGCGACCTGATTGTTATCGATGCACGAAACAGCATAGATTACGATGGGGATGAATTTACATTGACTTTGCGAAGTTACGATGATTCATCATCAGCGTACATCCCTATTTTGGCCGATGTTTCAACAAGTTCTGTCCATGAAATTCAATTGGATGCTGGCCTTCGAGACATTCAAATTGAACTGGTCGATGCAACTGGGAAATCACGTGTTGAGTCTCTTGAATTGCTTATTGTTCCAAGCGATCCTGAAGCAGTGATTGTTTCGCCCGCAAACCTCGAATCTTTTGACCCTGGAGTAACCATTGTCTTCGAAGGAGCTTCTTCCGATGCGGATGAGGACCTTGTAACACGAGAGTGGCGACTCCATCAACCGGGTGTACAAACGAGCGTATTGAGCACGCAATCTATGTTTACAGAAGTTTTCGCTCCAGGCTCCTATCACGTTTCTCTGTACGTGCAAGATGCACGTGGCGCATCCTCAGAGCAACACCTCAACTTCACAGTCCGTTCAAGCCTTCCTGAATTGGTTCAAACCAGTCTGATTCTTTCTCAGACAGAATTCGTATCTGATGAGCGCGTTACGCTTGATGTTTCTGTGCAGTTGATCGACGCAGATGGTACGACTGAAGATGTTCGCGTCGATATCATTCACAACATTCAGACATGGACGTTCAATCTTAGTGATGACGATGGTGATGGAATCTGGACTGGAGCACTAGAATTCCAACCGTCTGGCGTAGGCCAGCCAAGCTTGAAAATCATCGCAACCGATGGTGAAGGCGACTCAGCGAGTGTCGACATTCTTTACACGCCTCTGAAGGTTGTTGAAGGAAATAGTGGCGGATTCTTGTCAACAGGTGTTCTTGTCGGCGCTGTTTCAATTGCTGTCCTCGTTGCACTGCTCATGACACTCCAACGCCGAAAGACGACTGCTGAAGAGATGAAACTGATTGATTCTTGGGGCGTCTTCGGAGATGGATTGGTCGAGGAAGAGAACTCAGTTGAGGAGACTTCTGAGGACACAGAATTGGATTGGGAAAATGTGTGATTGCTGCGAAAGTAGCCTTCCCAAAGTGTAATAAAGAAACTGATTTGATTCCACCTCATGAGAAAAGCACTTGCTCTACTCCTTACCGGACTGATGATTGTAACGACACTGCCTGCGAATGTTGCTGCAGACGAACCTGAACCCATCGCTTGGGGTGTTGAATACGACTATTCAAATCTCAACGGCGACATTGCCTCTATGATTGGAATTGATCTTCAAGAAGTCTTCCAAGAGGTCATGGCAGCCGGAGATGACTCAGGTATTGATCTCCTCATCGGAAGCGTAACCAGCGGTTCCACGACCATTGTCTTCGAACAATATGATGGCCCTATGTCCACACTCAGCGTTGATGGAACCCCTACAGATTTCTCAACCAAAGTGACTGAACTAACAGTACGCCACGGTCTTCTCGATGATTTCGCAGTGCACTCAGAATGGAGTGACTCCTATGGTGGCATCGACCTCACAATCGGCTACGATTCTGAGCAATTGTTCAATGCAGATGTCATCTACACCGAGTACTTTGATTCCGAGATGGGTCTTCATGGAATGGACATGCAGATGGACATTGAAGCAATGATAGAGTACACTGTAGGTGTTAGTGGCGAGATATCTGGTGATGGAGAATCGCTACCTTTTGATATCGATTTGACCCTTGGCACATCGTTTGCTATCAATAATGGATTGCTGGAAGTACGTATGGATGAAGCCTCACCATTGTACAATGAAATGAACGACCTACAACCTGGTAAAGAATTGCTGTGGGAATGCGGCTCGTACGATAGCTACGTCGATTCGTGGTCGGACGGTGTCGAAATTGAAGACGCTTGCTCGGAACACAACATCCATTACGAAACAGAAACATCGGTTCTCTTTGAATTGGCTGGAATCCCTACTGAAGAACTCGGTCTCCCAACAGGCGACCTTGACTTTACGATTTCTGACACCGTAACGGACATGTATGATGGTGAAGTTGAAATCTTCTTCATGGCCGGTGCAATGGAATTGCTTGATGAACCAACGCAAATGATCACCATCGACGATGGAAGCACGATTGAAGTTCATCAAGCGTATGCCTCGCCAACCCCAATCGCATTCCCTGCTATGTGGGCTATGATGTGGGCAAACGCAGTTGTTGGTAGCGGAGATTACCCTGGAATTGTTGATGCTCTTCTCAGTGACGAAAACTTCGAAGAAATCTTTGGAGGATGGGCAGATGAACTTGCAGAAGGCGAAGACGAGGAATACTTCGTCTGTGCGAACCTCAACGAGATTCCAAACGAGTACGTTGAAGATGGTTATGATGACTGTGGCGACAATTCCGATGAAGAGTTTGTCTGTGACGATGGTGAAATCATTCCTCCGTACTGGGTAAACGATGGATGGGAGGACTGTGCCAACGGTGAAGATGAAACTTACGAGCAACAAGAATCCGTTGACATCTATGTTTACATGAACGATGCAAGCGAATCAGAGATGAACTTTGACTACGAAGTTTATGGTATGGATTACGAAGAGGATTACGAAATTTCGTGGACCGTAACCGATGATGAAGGGACCACTTCAGACGCTGGTTCAAGTGCCATTACTGATGGTTCATACAGTGCCTACGACAGTGCAACTGCCGAGATCAACGGTTTTGGCGAGTACTGTGTTGATGTTGAAGTCACTCGAATCAGCGACAGTGAAGTTGTTGGAACTGAACAAACGTGCGAGTCCGTTTCGCAAGAAATAGAACCGAGCGAGCGATTGATTACTATCCTCGAAGCACTCGCTGAATCAACGATTGACAATACAATGGAGTCCTTTGGCCAAAACCTCGAAAACCGTTTGTCCAACTTTGAGGACGATTACGATGTTGCATACGAAGATGGAATGGCTTACGCCTTGTACGATGATGCAACCAATCGCTTCGTTGGTGTACAATTGGTCGCATCCCCTGGCGGTACTCAGTGGTACACACTGATTGGACCAGAGAGCAACGCATACGGAACTCCACAACGCGGGGTCTCCGTGACATACTTCACTGGTATTGATGCAACTGAGGAGGCTCAAGAGATTGAGGACCAAACCGATTTGAGCGATCTTGTCGATGTTACACAACACAACACAGACGAAGTCGATGCTGTCAACGATGGTGTTGACCCTGCAACACTGCCAGATGAGCCAAACAACGATGGAACAGAAGAAGTCACTGAAGAGGTTACCGAAGAAGATGTATCAAGTCTCCTTCCATTCCTCTCCCCAGTAACGACTCTGGCAATGATTGCACTTGCAGGAATGTTTGTATCAATCCGTTCGAAGGACGAAGAATGAGCGAAGGGACGGGTCACGAACCCATTGCCCGATGGCGAATCGTCGCTAGCCTCGCTCTGATTGCCCAAGTGGTTCTTCTTCTCGCCTTCAAATCGGCTCTAGAAGAAGAATCCTGGTTTGTTGGAGGCGTCTCAGCGACGGTTGATGAAGGACCACTCCAACTTGAGGGTGTTTCTGTGAACTTGTCCATCAATATGAAAGAGGAACAAGACGATCTAAGCATCGAGTATTTTGGCTTCGCTCGTTTGTCCTTTTGGCAAAATGAACGCGACGACCGAGCAGTGCTGTCGGAGCAGGAAGTAGAGGAGTACGATAAGAATTTGAACGAAACGTTTGGCTCCCCATCCCCAGATACGGTCAAAAAGACAACGTTCACACTCATTAATGTCGGAATCGGCCTTTCGGTTCTCCTTCTTGCAGTCATTTGCTTTGATTTACGAAAGCAAGCAAGTGAGTCTTGGCTTACGATATGTCGGCGCTTCGTTTCGTTTGGATCCTTTGCGACCACACTATCTATTCTCCTTCTCATTCTTCTTGCATTACCAGCGTCCTGGTTCGCAACTCTCGCCGACAATCCACAAGATTTTACTGATGGCAATCAAAATGGGGCCTTTTTAGCCCATGCTGATTTTTCAACAACATCGACCATTGGTTTGGATGGTTTTTCTCTTGAATTTGAAGCGAGTGGATACGATATTGGAATGGTTCGGCCGGCGAATCGTTCAGCAGTTGAAGCAGAACCCCCACAACCCTCAACGCCTGATGCTGAATCATTCATCTTAATCAATGGTGAAATGCGGACAGAAACCCCTTCTTATGTCTCAGAAATGGTATATTTCTGGCTTGTTCTATGGGTTCTCATACCTATTGTACTGTTGATTCAACAGCGAGTAGCAATTGATTCACGCCTTTCATCAATGAAGTTGCATGGCTGATCATTGCTCAGGCAAGGTACCATTCAGACTGTCTGGATTATCCTCTAGCGGACCCCATTCTGTTTTGGTTCGAGCAAGACCAAATCGCTTCGCATAGAGGAATCGAAGATTCTTCCATCCATCTCCCCAAGTGTGGATTTCAGCTTCCCCAACACGTTCTCGATAGGGGACGGAAATCTCGATTGCCTTCTTCTTACCGAGATGTTTACGAGCAAGGATCTTGATTTCCTCAGATAATGGCATTCCATCGTTGGTTGGACGCATCTTTGGATTATCAAATACAGACTTACGGAAGACCCACATTCCAGACTGAGAATCTTTGATTCCATAGCCGAAAAGCAATCGAGCATTGAATGAGAGGACCCAGTTCCCAAATCCATGAAGGCCGGACATTGAACCATCTTCGGCCATGCTGAGGCGATCACAGGTGATGAAATCGAGGTCGTCATCGAGAAGTCGCTTCACCAATTCAGGGATCAGTTCTGCAGGATACGTACAATCTGCATCCATGGTGACAATAATGTCGTTTGAAGCGACAACAAAACCTGTGCGGTAAGCTCGGCCGTAGCCCTTTCTTGGTTCAAGATGAACACGAACATCTTTCTCAAGAGCAATCTCTCTGGTTCGGTCGGTTGATGACCCATCAACGATCATGATTTCCAAGGATTCGCACCAGTCCCTCGGGATTGCATCAACGGTTGCACCAAGCGCTTCCTCTTCGTTTCGCGTAGGAAGAAGAACAGTGACAGAGACTGGTAAAACCTCGTCCATATACTTGCGAGAGGCAATGAGGGTTTGAATGCATTGCCTAAAAAATCAAACGATTACGACCATCTTGCACGTAGACGTTTCATCGAAAGTTTAGCAGCCAGGCGAATTTTTCTCCATTTAGAAAGGCTCGGACGCTTGCTGAAGACATCGCCAGAACAGCGCACAATTTCATGGAAGATTGCATCGTACGCTTCACACATGAGTTGTGGTTGTAATTGAGATTTAGAGTCAAGATATTCGAAGAGGTGCTGTGCAGATTCTTGGTGCCTTCGCACGATTTCAATGTATTCCTGAACAAAGGATTTCCATCGGTGATTTGTTCCAAATTCCGTGTTGCCCAATTCTGAGATCTCAATGTTGTACTCGTTAAGGACATTGATTGGAAGGTAAATTCTGCCGCTTCTGTGGTCTTCTGCCACGTCTCGAAGGATGTTGATCATTTGCAACTGAATTCCCATATCAATGGCGTGAATTCGGGCACCAGCATCTTCACATCCATAGATTTCGATAAGGACGAGTCCTACGGCGGAGGCAACTTTGTAGCAGTATGCGCGGACTTCAGTCGAATATTTAGAAATAATGCTATTATGAGTTCTATGGGAATTACGCAAATAGCTGCTGTAATGGGCAGTTGTGTTGCAGGTGGGGCTTATTTACCAATAATGAGTGATGAATCATTGATAGTTGATAAAACCGGTAGTATTTTCTTGGCAGGATCGTATTTGGTAAAAGCCGCAGTAGGGGAAGTTATAGATAATGAAACTTTGGGCGGTGCAACTACGCATACTGAGA
>CAXQWT010000062.1:0-20163 GCA_964227855.1 Salipiger bermudensis
TTAGAATGTAACAGATAGAATATGGGGTCTCTCCTATTCTAAACCGAGGGTTTCTCCTAAAACCCTCGTGTATAGTTGGCGACGTCAACAAGGGTTTGCAGTGGACCATATTGAACCGTACCCATGACCGTCATTTACCGATTGACGGATGCTGGCCTTTCACTCATGCCACGAGTAGAGGGCATGTTTGAGTGGGCGTTGATCAACGGACAACAAGACGACTGAACGACTCGTTTACGAGAAGGTCGATGAATTTCTTTCGAATCAAAAAGGAGAATCGTAAGAAAAGTCAGGTTCATATACCACACAGCACTCGCAACTATGTAACCTCAGGTTAAGTAGTGGTGAAATCGATGGCAGGTGACGATTGGGAAGAGAAGATGTTGGATCAACTCGAACGCCTCCTTTCCAACATGGGCATGAACATGTCCAGAGAGCAACTGCGCTCCCTTCTCCAACAATTCCGCTCTCAATTTGAGAAGATGGGTATTGACGAAGAGCGCATCGCTAAAGGTGATGTGAACTTCAACTTCGATTTGAGCAACCTACAGAATTTCTTCCAACCAGGTATGGATTTCAATGAGTTGTTCAAGAACATGGGTGTTGACGTTCGTGTGGATGCTTCTCCTGTTGAAATCGAAACACCGGAAGGTGATGAGCAAGACGATATGGTCTTGCCTGCTGATGATGTATACCTCGAAGGATGGAACATGACCATCACCGTTGACTTTGCCAAGAAGGAACTTGAGCATGATCAAGTTGAATTGAATTTGATTGATGGAGGTACCCTTGTAGAGGTTCACCGAACGACACAACTTGCTCCAATTGCACGAATTGAACTCCCTCATGCCTGCGAGGACGTTGTCGACTTTACACTTAACAACGGCATCCTTGACATTACGCTACGACTTATCCCCCCAGAGGATGCTTTTGCAGCACTACCGCCATCCGAAGATGGCGACGATACTATTCCCCTAAGCGGCGACATCGCCATCGACCTAGCAGACGATGATGACGATGATGACGATGATGGAGGAATCCCAATTCTATGAAACGGAGATGAACAAAATGAGTAAAGTAATCGGTATTGACCTAGGAACAACCAACAGCTGTGTAGCCACAATCGAGAACGGAGAACCTGTTGTCATTGCGAACGCTGAAGGAGCACGAACGACACCTTCTGTTGTAGCGTTCAACAAAGACGGAGAGCGTTTGATTGGTATTACAGCAAAGCGACAAGCAGTGACCAACCCCGATCGTACCATGATTTCGGTCAAGCGACACATGGGGACAGATTGGAAGACCGACATCGATGGAACACATTACACGCCCCAAGAAATCTCTGCGTTTATCCTACAGAAGTTGAAGGCGGATGCTGAGGCGTACCTTGGACACGAGGTTAAGCAAGCGGTCATTACATGCCCTGCTTACTTCACCGATGCACAGCGAAAGGCAACCAAGGATGCTGGACGGATTGCTGGCATGGATGTTCTTCGAATCATCAACGAGCCTACGGCCGCAGCTCTCGCTTACGGAGCAGACAAAGGAGAAGATCAAACCATCCTTGTTTACGACCTTGGTGGGGGAACTTTTGACGTCTCCATTCTCGAAATCTACGACGTTGACGGGCAACCACAAATCGAAGTCAAGGCTACTGCAGGTAACAACAAGCTCGGTGGAGACGACTTCGACGAGCTAATTATCGAATGGTTGGTTAGCGAATTTAAGCGTGAAACTGGAATCGATTTGTCAAAAGACAATCAGGCAATGAGTCGTCTCAAAGAAGCCGCTGAAAAGGCCAAGATTGAACTTTCAGGAACACAATCTTCTCAAATCAATCTCCCATTCATCACCATGAAAGATGGTAATCCAGAACACCTTGACATTACATTGTCTCGTGCTCGATTTGAGGACCTCATAGCCAAGCATATTGAAGATACAATGGCGCCTACACGCCAGGCCATGAAGGACTCTGGTGTCAAGAAAGGTGACGTTGACAAGGTCATCCTAGTAGGTGGATCAACACGTGTTCCTGCTGTCCAATCGGCCATCGAAAAGGAAACTGGAAAAGCACCATACAAGGGCATCAACCCTGATGAAGCGGTTGCTATGGGTGCTGCACTCCAAGCAGGAATCATTGCAGGTGACGACGAGGTTTCCGATATTCTCCTCCTTGACGTTACACCGTTGACGCTCGGTATCGAAACGCTCGGTGGAGTGACCACAACCATGATCGAGCGAAACACAACAATTCCAGCACGACGAAGTGAGATTTACTCGACCGCTAGCGACAACCAGCCTGCTGTTGAGATCCACGTCCTGCAAGGTGAGCGTGAGTTTGCGAAAGACAACGTCACGCTCGGGCAATTCCACTTGACAGACATCCCACCTGCTCCACGTGGTATACCTCAAATTGAGGTAACGTTTGACATCGATGCAAACGGCATCGTTAACGTCAGCGCTAAAGACATGGGTACTGGAAAGGAACAGTCGATTAAAATTGAGTCGCAAACATCACTCTCAGAAGACGAGATTCAGGCCAAGATTGCTGAAGCTGAATCCTTTGCTGAAGAAGATAAGCGACGAAAGGCCAAAATCGAGCTACGAAACATGGCTGACCAAATCGTCTATCAGACTCGAAGAACACTCGATGAGAACGAGGACAAACTCGATGCTTCAGACCTTGAACCTGTTCGAGAAAAACTTACTGAACTCGAAGCACTTGTCCAGGATAGTGACGGAAAGCCAATCGATGACGAGACCATGGATGAAGCTGCAATTCAAGCCAAGGTGAAGGAAGTCGAAGAGTCAATGCATGCAATCTCTTCCAAGTTGTACGAAGCCGCTGCTGCTGAAATGGCAGAATCCGAGGGCGGCGAAGGTGACGGGGAAATCAACGTCGAGAACGACGATGTTGTTGATGCTGACTTTGAAGTCGTTGATGAAGACGACTGAACATCGCCCTTATGTGTAGGTCACCGTTGGTGGGACCATGAGCGATGTTACGATCCTTGAAGATACGGACCGTACAACCGGACGGGACGCTCTTCGCAAGAACATTCAGGCCGCCATGGCACTTGCAGGAGCAGTTCGCTCAACACTCGGCCCGAAAGGCCTTGACAAGTTGCTTGTCGATGATGAAGGACGAAGCATGGTTACAAACGATGGAATCACGGTTCTCGAATCAGCGAAGGTTGAACATCCGATTGCGCACATGCTCATCGCTGCAAGTGCTGCTCAAGATCAAACTGTTCGAGATGGAACAACCTCGACTGTACTTCTCGCAGCAGAATGGCTACAGAACGCATGGCACCTCGTTGTCCAAGGTGTTCATCCTGCAACGATTGCCCGTGGATATCGTATGGCTGAATCGTATTGCAAGGAACATTTGGATTCACTCACCTTTGAAGCGACCGTTGACGACATCCTTGCTGCAACAATGACTTCTCTCGCTGGTAAACTTCACAAGAAAATGCAGTCCACGATTTCTGCATGCGCAGTTGAAGCCGCAGATGCGATTACGATGATTTCAAACGACGAAGTGGTCGCAGATCCGACGCGAGTCAAAGTAATCACGCGAAGCGGTCCTGCACTTGAGGAATCCAAACTCATCACAGGCCTTGCTCTATCAAAGAAACGAGCACATGTGGAGATGCCTTCATCGCTCAGTGCTGGCTCAATCCTGTTGGTTGATGGAGGCCTCGAACTTCGCTCGCTTTCAACTGATGTCCAACTTAACGTCACTTCGACCACTGTTCTTCAATCGTTCCGTGATGCAGAACAACAACGCTTGCTTGAACAGGTTAAGTTGCTCGTTGACCTCGATATCACCCTACTTGCATGCAGAGAAGGTATCGATGACAGCATGCATGCTCACCTCGCTGAGGCTGGAATCAAGGCTTTCCGTCGCGTTGCTAAGAGTGACTTGGAACTTCTAGCACGTGGATGTGGCGCTCGACTTGTCCCCTCCATCCATCAAGCAAAGGTTGCTGACGTTGGCGTCTTTATTTCCAGTCGATGTGAGCGCTGGGGCGATGTCGATCATTGGATTCTCGAAACTGACGAAGGAGGAGCAACCTTCGTTGCCACAGGAAGTACAGAAACGGTTGTTGGTGAGGTTGAACGCTGCTTTGCGGATGCGCTTGGAGTCGCTTGTAAATTGAAGGAAAATCCTCAGTTAATCCCTGGAGGAGGCGCCACATACATTGCGTTGGCACGACGGCTACGACGGTATGCGGAGACGGTACCTGGACGAGAACAGCTCGCCATTGAAGCATTTGCAGATGGACTTGAAACAATTCCACGTGTACTGGCTGAAAACGCAGGCATGGATTCCATCGACACACTTCTTCAAATCGTTTCAATTCAGTCCCAAGACGATGATGACTGCATCGGACTGAATGTCGTTACGCGTCAACCAGAAAACATGAGAACTTCGAACATCGTTGAACCTGCTCGAGTTCTTGAGCAAGCAATTTCTGGTGCAAGTGAAGCGACAATAGCCGTTTTACGAATCGATGATGTTCTTTGGGCTAAGCAAGAAATCAGCGTACCTGATGATGTTCAGGCAAAACTCGACGGTTCTGCTCCAGACCGTCGATAAGTCGATTTGTTGAGGGTTAAAGTAGAACCAGTGTATAAATATACAAAAATCGGCGGAACGACATGGTCAACGTTGGGATTGACGATGTGGCGATTCACTTTCCACGTTTGTATATGGACATGCGTGACTTCGCAGAAATGCGTGGTGCAGACTATGGGAAGTTGAACAAAGGACTCGGTTTGAAGGCTATGGCCATCCCCGATGTGCATGAAGATACGGCTACAATGGGGGCCATGGCTGTGATGCGGCTTATTGATCGAAACGGCATCGACCCCCGAGATATTGGCCGAATGTATCTCGGAACCGAATCAGCACTTGATGGTGCAAAACCGACTGCAACGTACATTCTTGACATGCTCACTCAACGCTACCAAGGTCGATTCGGAGAAGATTGCTTCCGTAACTGCGACGTTGTTGACATGACGTTTGCTTGCATCGGGGCTGTTGATGCGCTCCACACCACACTCGATTGGGCTGCTCGTTCAAATGAAGACGATGACCGCATTGGAGTTGTCATCTTTTCTGACAATGCAAAGTACGACCTTGAATCGAGTGGTGAATACACCCAAGGAGCAGGTGGTGGAGCATTGTTGATACGTCAAAATCCGCGACTTCTCGAGATTCCAGACTGCTGGGGCGTTTCTACGACTCCTGTACATGATTTCTTCAAACCGCGTCGAAACGTCAGTCTTCGCTCCGTTATCTCAAACGTGATGACGTTGGCACAAGAAACTGGCCAATCGCTCAAGAAGGGAATCGTTGACCGTATGGTCAAGCATCTTCCTGAGTCAACAGTTCGCCGTCTCGGTATTTTTGCTCACGGTGAAGAATCTGTAAGTGTCCATCGAGATGAACCCGTCTTTGACGGACAATTCTCGAATCGATGTTACCAACAGGCTGTTCGGCAAGCATTCCACAATTTCAGTCAACGTGCCATCAAGCAAAAGCGATGGGATCCTGAACTTGACACCCAATTCACGGAACAGTGGAGCCGAATCATCATGCATCTTCCATATGCCTTCCAGGCGAAGAGAATGTTCCCTGATGTCTTCCGACACGATCGCATGAATACACCAATGTGGTCTGGAGTCGTTGAACAAATTGGTGAGCAACCAGAAAAGCCTGAAACCGACGACCCTGAAGCAATTGTTGCTTGGGAGAAAGAGATGGATGGTTATCGCCGAGCCATCTCAAAGACCACTGAGTACATGGACTTCCACAAGGGACGCATTGAGAAGGGTCAACGCGCTTCAAGCCTGATTGGAAATCAGTACACTGGATCAATCTTCTTAGCGCTCATGTCCACCTTTGAATCCGATTTGGAGGATAACTCAAAACTTGAGGGCGAATTGTTCGGCCTCTGCGGTTATGGTTCAGGAGCCAAAGCAAAGGTGTTTGAAGGCAAGGTAGCTCCACGATGGCGTGAGGTTGTTGCACGATGGCAGTTGTTTGAGCGCTTGGCAGGACGTGTTGCAATCGACCAAATCACCTACGAAAATCTTCACAAGGGATTGCAAGAAGAGAGCGTTGTCTCTCCACGTGGCGAGTTTGCACTTGTTGAGATCGGTGAAGATGGCGCCAACGAAGGCGCTCGCACCTACAAGTGGATTTCCCAATGAAGGCCTAAACGCGTAAAGCCAAAGGTCAAGAACGGGCATACATACAATCCCGTTTGGGTGAAGCCATGGATGTTCCAAAAACGATGATGGCTTGGACCAAAACTCAACCCATTGTTGGCGGCTTTGAGCATGTTGAGCACTCAGTACCCATTCCTTCGGTTGGAGAAGTTCTGATCAAAACCAAATCAACCAGTGTTTGTGGCACCGACCTCCACATCTGGAAATGGGATGATTGGAGTCGTGAGAACGTCCCTCTTGGCACCGTTACTGGTCACGAAACGTGCGGCGAAGTTGTCGCACTTGGTGAAGGAGTAACAAGCCACAGTATAGGTGATGTAGTTGCAATCGAGTGCCACATTGCATGCTGGAATTGCCCTCGATGCGAAGAAGGGAATGCGCATGTTTGTGAAAACGGATCGATTTTCGGAGTCCACTCGCATGGTGCTTTTGCTCCCTACTTCACAATACCCGCAGTTAACGCACGCCATGTCCCCGAAGGATTGGATTCAGGATACGCCTCGATTCAAGACCCTCTCGGTAACGCCATCCACACCATTACAGGCGGACCCATCGAAGGTGCAACGGTTGCAATTCATGGTCTTGGGCCAATTGGTTTGTTTGCCGTTAATGCTGCAAAAGCAATGGGTGCTTCCAAAGTCATCGCTATCGATTGGGACAACACCTACCGTATGGACTTAGCAACGGAAGTTGGAGCTGATCTCGTTCTTGGAAAAGACGATGATATCGTTCAATCCATTCTCGATGCTACAAGTGGGCGCGGAGTGGACAATTCGTGCGAGTTCTCCGGTGCTTCGGCTGCTCTTTCCAATTGCATCCATAGCACTCGGCTGGGTGGTTATGTCAACGTTCTCAGCGTCTATGGCGAGACCATGCCACAAGTTCCAATGAACGATGTTGTGTTCCGATATCTCCACCTCAAAGGAATCAACGGCAGAAAAATGTGGTCTACTTGGGATACGATGCACGACCTTCTGGCGAAGGGTGTCATCGATGTCGACAAAATCCTCACACATCGGCTACCAATCATGCAATTTGAGGAAGCAGTTGCCCTTTCAGCATCAGGTAATTGCGGAAAAGTTGTCCTCGACTTTTAGTCAAAAACCTCACCAACGTTGATATGGTATGCGCGACCGCTAGAAATCCCGTTGAGTGCGATGAGATACGTCATTGTCAGCGGAGGAGTCCTCAGTGGATTGGGTAAAGGTGTCACTGCGAGTAGCATCGGTGTCCTCCTCAAAAGTGCTGGATTGCGGGTCACTTCAATCAAAATTGACCCCTATCTCAACAGCGATGCGGGAACCATGAGTCCATTCGAACATGGTGAAGTCTTCGTCCTTGATGATGGAGGCGAAGTCGATCTTGACCTCGGGAATTACGAGCGTTTCCTCGATCTTAATCTTGCACGTGACAACAATCTCACCACTGGAAAGGTCTACTCCAAGGTCCTTGAAGCCGAGCGTCGTGGCGATTATCTCGGAAAGACGGTCCAAGTCATACCGCACATTACCGATGCTGTTCAAGATTGGATCATCGATGTAGCAAAGCGCCCTGCTGATGGCAGCGAAGAAACACCCGATGTTTGTATTATCGAACTTGGAGGTACAGTCGGTGACATCGAAAGTGCTCCTTACTTGGAAGCGCTTCGTCAATTCCAATTCCGAGTTGGGCGTGACAAGGTTACCTTCGTCCATGTATCTCTTGTCCCAGTGATGGGACCTGTTGGTGAACAAAAAACAAAACCTACACAACATACTGTGAAGGAACTCATGGGGCTTGGAATCACGCCTGATGTCCTCGTTTGCCGCTCAAATGAACCGCTTAATCAGGAGACCCGACAGAAACTCTCAGCCTTCTGCCACGTCCGACCAGAAGCCGTCTTTTCAACTCACGATGTCCCGAACATCTACCACGTTCCTCTAATGCTCGAAGAGCAAGGATTCTGCAACATTCTTGATATCGATTGCAACAAAACAGGCCTGCTGGAAGAATGGAAGACGATGGCGCACCGTCTTGACGAATTGACCGAAGAAGTCAACATCGCTATGGTTGGAAAGTATACTGACCTTTCAGATGCATACCTCTCAGTGATCAAATCTTTGCAGCATGCAGCCCTCGCTGTCGAGCGAAAACTCAACATCGATTGGATTGAAGCAAGTGATTTGGAGGATTCAAACAACGCTGAGGCGTGGGACCTTCTCCGTAGCACAAACGGAGTTTTGGTGCCTGGAGGATTTGGGGATCGAGGAATCGAAGGAAAGGTTCTCGCAGCAGAATATGCTCGGGAAAACAACGTACCTTACCTCGGTATTTGTCTTGGATTGCAAGTCGCAACAATCGAGTTCTGCCGGAATGTGCTGGGTATTGAAGATGCAACGTCAACCGAATTCGATGCGGATGCTGCGAACCCTGCCGTTATCTTCATGCCTGAAATCTCGAAAACACATCTCGGAGGAACAATGCGCCTTGGTTCACGGCCAACAATTTTCCAAGTTGATGACTGCGTAACGAAGCGACTCTATGGAGGCCATGACTCCGTCGATGAGCGGCATCGTCACCGTTACGAAATCAATCCTGATCTTGTTGAACGAATCGAAGCTGCAGGGTTAAAATTCGTTGGAAAGGACGATAGTGGGCAGCGTTGCGAAATCTTTGAACTCGATGGACATCCGTACTATGTTGGTGTTCAATACCATCCCGAATTCAAATCCAGGCCTGGACGTCCAAGCCCACCGTTCCTTGGTTTGCTCCTCGCCTCAAGTGGGCAAGCATTGCCTTAGGCATCTAAGACACGGATGACGCGTGTCGTTCGATATCCTTGAAGCAATTTAACGAAACGTCGTTGCTGGAATTCTTCATCCAGATTTACATCACCTGTATCGATTCGAACGCTAGAGAGTCCCAACAACTTAGAGGGTGTAGCTACACCGAGGATTGAATCTAAGCCAATTGCACGTAACACGTCAGGAGAGAGTTGTAGGTTGCCTCGGCCGATAAGGAAGCCTTGCCCTCCCATCGGTGAAAGAAGAAGCAAACGTGGGCCCTCATAATCCGCAAGGTGCTCAAGCAGTCCCGCTTCGTTCAGGTCTGCATAGACTGTACGTTTATGCTGAATGTCAATCCCAAGGAGTGTCAATTCGACATCGAGGTGTTCACCCATTCTACGTAACGTTCCACCACTACCCCAGATAACCATCAATTCAGGGTCGTCTTCGATAAGGTTTCCAATGTGATTTGCAAGTCCTTCAATGGTCTCTGCTTCACTGGCTCGCTCGACTTGTTCCTTTGCACCTTGCATGAATCGAGGACTGGATGGTGTCCATGCCTCTCCGTACATTCGAACCTTCCATTCACCACGTTGGTAGATCTCTTCGTCTAAATCCATCACTTCTGTTATGGCGACCATCAAATCTCCTTGCAAGAAGGCCAGAAGAACCTCAGCAGCAGCATTTGGTGTGGTAGCAAAACAGCCGGAGTGCATCTTAACACCGGCCGGTACGCCAATCAATGGTGTTTCATGGCCGTCAAGTGCGTTGGCGATGTCGCGAGTGGTCCCGTCGCCACCTGCATAGAGAATCGCATCAACGTTAGCTGAAACCAAATCCAAAACGAGGGCTTCCGTATCATCAGCCGTTGATTCGGAAGGAGATGGTTGCCGTTGCTCATACTCGACCCCATTCAACCAATCTCCCCCCATTCGGCCTGTCCAGGCTACAAAAGTTGGATTTACTCCCATTCGGTTCAAACTCGATTGTTGAAGGTCGAGAAATTTCGAAATGCATTGTTGCATACGTGGGCCAGAACGATCCACTGCTCCTGCTTCACGCGCTTCTTTCGCACGGCCGTCACTTCCTTTGAATCCCAATCGTCCACCCAGACCGGCATCAGGATTAACGACGATACCGATTCGCATGATTCAACCTCTCTTCGATTCGTTTTCAATCATTGCTCTCGCCCATATCGAATGAATCAACCGATGTTTTCATGGTGCTGCTCATGATGGAGTATCATGGTCAAACGTTCCGAACCGGATGAGATTGCCCTCGACGAACTCATGCAAGAGAGCATGAAAGAAATGGGAAAGGGCGAGGTTAAGCATAATGAAATCGTCGAAAACCCGCAGATTGAAACACCAAAAACCGAACAAGAAAAACCACAATTTGGATTCAAACTTGATGAAGTCAAAACTCCTGATTCCTTTGTCGTCGCTACTCAAGAGAAGGAACCAAAAAGGGAACCAAAAAAGCAGGTGATTCTTGACAAGCCAAGTCAGAGTTTGGATGATGACATCATCGTCGATTGGTGATTTCAAGCGTCGCATTGATGAATAGGACCGTCGAGGGTCAGTCAAGAGGCATCCCCATGTCGATGGTCAACGTTACCCTTCCAGACGGAACAGTCAACGAATACGCAGCAGGTGTTACCGCAGGCGAAGTCGTGATTGATGTGCTTGGCAAAAAACACGGATGCCTTGCTGCTCGTATCAACGATGTTGAACGAGACTTCTCAACTCCATTGACTGGTGATTGTAACGTTGAAGGCATTCTTGCTGAGAGTGTTGAAGGCATTCACATTCTGCGCCACAGTGCAGCACACTTGCTCGCACAGGCAGTGATGGAACTTTATCCAGATGCAAAACCTACCATTGGCCCAGCCATTGATCGCGGATTTTACTACGATTTTGCGATGGAACCCATTAGCGAAAGTGACCTCAAACCTATTGAAAAGAAAATGCATGAACTTGCTCGTCGAAATCTGCAAGTCGAGCGGGTTGAATTGGATGAACAAGAACTTCGTGACCACTTTACATCCAACCCTTACAAGATTGAAATCATCGATGATAAGTTGGAGGATGGTGACGGATCAACGATTTACAAGCAGGGTGAATGGTACGACCTCTGTTTAGGGCCTCACGTACCAAGCACTGCGAAATTGATGTTTAGCCGCCTTACATCTGTCTCCTCAGCGTACTGGCGAGGTGACCAATCCCGAGAACAACTGGTACGAATTTACGGAATTGTTGAGCCTACAAAAGAGGCTTTGAAAGCAACATTACATCGAATGGAACAGGCGAAACTACGAGATCACAGGAAACTGGGCAAGGATTTGCAATTGTTCCATGTTGACGAGGAAGTTGGCCAAGGACTCATCCTTTGGACGCCGCGTGGCGCCATTGTTCGACAACAGTTGCAAGATTTCATATCCCACCATTTGCGTCGACAAGGATACGATCAAGTCTTCACCCCCCACATTGGAAAGTTGGATTTGTACCGTACCTCCGGACATTTCCCGTATTACCAAGACAGTCAGTATCCGCCATTGGTCGAGCGAGATTTGATGAAGAAACTTGCTGATGAAGGATGCTCGTGTTCTGAGTTGTCCAATATGATGAGCACAGGTGACATCGACGGTTACATGCTCAAACCAATGAACTGCCCACATCACGTCAAAATCTATTCTTCACAAGCACGTTCTTATCGAGACCTTCCACTTCGTCTCGCAGAATTTGGAACGGTCTATCGTTGGGAACAGTCGGGCGAAATCTCTGGAATGACCCGAGTACGTGGATTCACACAAGATGACGCTCACCTCTTCGTGACAGAAGATCAAATCGCTGACGAAGTCATGGGATGCATCGAACTTGTTCAGACCATTTTTGATGTTCTCGGCATGCACGATTATCGCGTCCGAGTTGGATTGCGCGACCCGAACAGCGACAAGTACGTCGGCGAATCCGAACGATGGGACAGGGCCGAAGAGGCCTGTCGTTCAGCGGCTGCTAAACTTGGCGTCAACTGGTCCGAAGAAGAAGGTGAAGCGGCCTTCTATGGACCGAAAATTGACTTCGTTGTCAAAGACGTTATTGGGAGAGAGTGGCAACTTGGAACGGTACAAGTGGATTACAATCTCCCTGAACGATTCAATTTGTGGTACAAGGGAAGCGACGGTGAAAATCATCGACCTGTAATGATTCACAGAGCACCGTTTGGTTCGATGGAGCGTTTCTGTGGCGTCCTTATCGAGCATTTTGCTGGTAAGTTCCCAACCTGGTTATCTCCAACGCAAGTCCATATCCTTACCATTTCCGAGAAGCACAAGGAATATGCCTCGAAGGTAGCACAACAACTTCAGGATTGCGGTGTTCGGGTGAAAATCGATGATGGGGACGATACGATTGGAAAGAAGATTCGAACCCATCGCAAGATGCGGCCTGCCTACCTGATGATTCTCGGAGATGGTGAAATGAACAACAGCTGTGTGTCCCTGCGTTCAAGAACTGGTGATCAAATCGCTGACATCCCTGTTGACCAATTCATTGACGACCTCAAAAAAGAAATCGACAACAAAATTGCAGAACCTTCCTTGGTTCCAAAGACTCCAGAAAACTAGAAACATCTACTGCATTAATTCGCATTCAATAAAAGGAAGCAGGGTGTAGGGATTTTATGACTGGGCCGGTGATTGTTGAGGGGTTTGCCTCCATCGCCATTCTTCCATTGATTTTAGCAGGCGTCATCGCTCTGTTGTTTTGGCGTACCGTGGTTCCAAGACAATTGCGTGGATTGCAAGTTGCTTTTGAGACTGGACCAAAGCGATACGAAGTTCACACGGTGACAGAATCCTTCGGTGAAGCTCGTGATTTGCTTCGATCACGTGGAATGCGGTTTGGTGTTGCAACGTACCTGTTTGCATTAACTGGAGCATTGTTGCTGTTCTTTGAGTACATCATTTACGCACAAGAGTGGAGCGATGGATTTCATGCTCCAAACATTTCGCTTGCGTTAATTCTCATCATCCTTCCCGCCGTGATTTCCTCTGGTTCATCCCTTGGTGCCCAAATCATCAAACCGATTGGACATGGAAAGGCGAAGTTGCAAGAATCGAGTGGGGCGCGAAATACAGCATACATCGCTCTCACTGTGTTTTGGTTCATTGGTGTTGGTTTGTTCTACTCTCTACTCGGCTCATGGGGCGTTTCTTTCACCCATCGATTAAGTGCATCTTTACTGCTCGCATTCTCACCTTCGATTGTGGCCTATGGCCGAGTCATGGGCACTTCATGGCAAGCCCTACGTCAATCATCAGCACAAATTGCTCGTGGAAACCCATCCCCGTTCCACAACCACTCACCAAATGCTCGCCAGCAAGTGATTGCCCGAATTGTCCATCTCAACACCATCGCGATGCCGGTTGTCGCCATCAACACCTTACTTTCGTTGATTGCGATTATCGTATCTCCTGAATTGTTCACGCACTCAGAACGTGTCCTTGACCTTCCCGAATATCGTGAACAGGCAACTATCATGGAAGAAGGAGGAATTTTAGGATTCTTCCTTATTGAGTTGTTTTCAAACATCCCTGATCCCGGCTTGCGCGTTCCATTGGTTACATCGATTCTGTTGTTCCTTCTTCTCAACGTTGCTTTGGTCGGATTCCTCTTCGTTTACGAAGTCGCTCGAATCCTCTTCCTCGATGTTCAGGATGTTTCAGGCCGGGGTGGGATTCGTCTTGCTGATAGCCGATTGTTACGTGCAGAGCGAAGTCAGCAGGCTAAAGTCTTGAATTTCTGTTTCACAGGGTTTGCAGGACAATCGATGCTCCTCCTTGCCCTTGCAATGATTACCTTCTGGGATTCAAGTTTCCTTCCACAGGGAGCTTCTTGCGGTGAATGGGAAAACACGCTCTGCACGTTTGTTGAGAAGGATGCGATGGAAGAATTAACCTGGATGTTGGCATCTGGCGGTCAAATTTGCTTCTTGCTCATTTGGCTCACATCATTGCAAGTTGGTTCGAAACTCGATGACATAACCTTCGATGCAAGCATCAGTAAACAACGTCAAATGCTCACAAAAATGGAAGACATGATCTACCTGAAGCAACGACCGTTCACGGAACTTATTGCAAAGGATCGATGGACAAGAGCCATTGAACACTACGATGAAATTCTGAATCCAGCCGAATCATCAACACAAGGCCTCGATCTTCTTCGTCAAACTGGAGCAAAGATGCAACTGTTTGCAGGATTGAATCGATGGGAGGAGGCTGAAGAGAATGCAGTTTCCTTGCTCGCCCTTCAAACCGGAAGAGACGCTCAGGTGGCTCGTCTTATCCTAGCTGCAGCAAGCCTCTGTCAGCGCGACCTACCCGAAGCAGCACCACGTCTTGCTTTGCTCAACAAGAGCGACATCGAAGCTGCACGCTTACAGTGGTTTGCTGCTGTCCTCGACCCAAAGAGAGACGTTCCAAGTGCATCTCAACCCGTTTTGAGCATCGACCCATTGATGCGCAGAAACATCGACCTCCTCAATCGAACTGCTGAAGGCAATCCTCGGGGCAACAGGAAATATCGAAACAAGCCTACAGATCGTCTGATGCTGCTGGGAGATTGTGCACGTATGCGACTGGATGGGCGCAGTGAAGAGGCTCTCTCAATGCTTGAATCGTTCATGAAAAAGCACGAGGAACATTCAGATTTGCCGACTGCAAAATGGTCCCAAGGACGCGTCGTTGCAGCATTGTTGCATTTGGATGCGAATCGGCCCAATACTGCTGTACGCATTGCTCGTGAGTTACGGATAAGCGAGCCACGTCATCCACATGTCCGATCGTTGACCCGAATTCTCAATGAATTGGGTCTTCTTGATTCTATGGCGACCGAGCCGACTAAGATGACCATGCTCAACGATTCGGCGGCCGATTGGATGCGCGAATGGCCGATTCTCCATACGGTGACGGTCCCGCCACGACTCGGTTCGACTGCCGCGAGAAAGCATGCAGGCCGTGCAAACGCTTGGATTGCTCATTCAAAAGATCAATCGGTTTCAAAATTCTATATGAAGTCGAATCTATGGAAGAAGATTCCATACGATGGTGAACGTAAGGCTCCACATGGAATCTATCTTCACCTCTACGGAATCATCACAACCATTGCTGGTATGCCAGTTGACCTTGGACTTCCGAGTGGTATCAACATCGATGATTTGATTCGAAGGAAACTTGTCTGATCAGACACGCCTTCGCAGTCGTTCCATTGAAGCATCTGCTTTTCCGAGCTGCTCTAAGGCCTCTTCAACCTGGCCGCCATTCAAACGTTCTTCTGCAAGAGAAATGGCTGCTTCAGTTTGTTTCATATCGTCATCCGTAACAGGAATACTTGAAGCAGTGCACTGGTTTCTCAAAACGGACCATTCTTTGCGAACGAAGTCGAGCAAGGTTTGAGCTTCTCCTTGTTCGTTACCTAAAGCATCGAGGTCAATGGTGAGTCGTTCAAGCAATGTTGCAGCATGGCTCCACTGGCGTTCATCGGCGGCGGATTGGACTTGCTTGAATCGATTCGCCCAGTCTTCTGCATCTGCAAAACCTTCGAAACGTTCGGTGATTTTCTTGCGTTGTCGGAGTGCTCGACGAACAGTATCCATCGCCTCACGCTCGATTTGAATGACGCGGATAACACCCTCGGCAAGCCCAATCGATTGACCAGTATCTCCTGCTTCGAGTGCAGATTCAGCCTGGTCAAGACGTCGTTCAAGTTCAGACGTGTCGAATCCATCCGCAGCCTTGAGTGCCTTTGCTGCATCACTGAGAACTTCGACTGCACGTTCTTTTGCATCGCCATCGGCTTGGAGTTGTATTGGGATGACGCAAGCCAATTCGAAGGCCTTCTTTGGTGCTTCACGTTCGAGTTGTTTCTTCGCATCACGAATGAGTTGTCGTAAATTGTCAATGGTTGCACCTGATTGACCCGTAAGTAATCCTTCAGCTGTTCGGATGGCTTCTTCTGCTTGCTCCCACCAGATGACAATCTCTTGTGCACGGCGCTTGGCTTGGCGAAACAATCCCTCTGCTTCTCGTAGGGAACCAAGGCTTGCCTCTCGCTCGCCCATTTCATAGGATTTGCGTGGACGCTTGACCAATGGTGCTAATTCCTCTGCATGCTGTATCACAAGAAGTGCCTCACTGCGTACAACATCAACATCGGTTGCAAGCGAAAGAGAACGGTCAATGTCTTCAGCAGCTTCTCGTAAAAGGCGGATTCCAAAGGCAGGATCGATGTGCCCCTCCTCTTTCGCAGTCATGACTAGGCTACTGGCTTGATCAACAGCAGCACCTTCTGAACGCAAGACAAGGAGGCGGTTCTCAATAGCATCCAATTCTTTACGGAACGCTTTCCGCTCTTCTCGCATATCATCACCAATAAACCAAAGGAAGGTGACGTGGCCAACAACGAAGAGACTCAAGAGTGGATGTGCCCAGTCTCCTGGCTCAACAATCCAGGTCTCACCAGCACGATCTCCAACAAGCATTCCGAGGACGGTTAGAGCACCAATGCCGGTCATCATCGCTCTGAAACGCATGACATCAATGCCGCCTCGTAGCGTATTGGCGGATGATTGGTACATTGCAAAACCCAATCCTGCAAACAGGACAGTGGATACAATGTCGGTTGAACTTGTTGAATAGGCACGCAGTGCAAACATCAACAACACGGGCCAAACAATACTCGATGCAGCACCGATGCGCGTCCGTGCACGTGGATCATCTAAAATCAAATCCTGAATAACAATGCCCCAAAGTAGGACGAGAACAGGCATACCAAGCCCAGTCAGCAAACTTGCATCTCCAACGAATGCATCCTTGAGAACCGGCCAAGCCAACCAGATGGCTCCACCCAAGCAAAACAATGCACAGATGGTGCTCAATCGCTCGATTCTTTGGATTCGGAGCAGGCGTTCAGCCTTTATCGCCTCATCGACATCGCCCCAGAGCATGATTAAGGCAGGCATGGTTTTGATGAAGAAACCACCGACTGTTTGCATACTGGTTGGCAACAATGTTCAAGGGTGTGCTTGGATGGTTGGAGAAGAAGGGGACATCCTATGAAAGGACTCATCACGATGGACGATTTGACCAACGACGACATACACAGCATTCTTGCTGATGCTGAGCGGCTACTACCTGTTGCACGCGGTGAAACCTATCTTCCATTGTTGCAAGGCAAGATTCTTGGAAACTTGTTCTTTGAGCCAAGCACGCGCACTCGAATGTCGTTCGAGACGGCTATGAAGCGCCTTGGTGGGGATGTCGTTAACCTCGGTGATGTGAAAACATCCTCAGTTGTCAAGGGAGAGACACTGTTCGATACCATCCAAATGGTCGATGGCTATACCGACATTATCGCAATGCGTCACCCTCGACAAGGCGCTGCACGCTATGCACAGGACGCTGCACGCGTTCCAATTCTCAATGGAGGCGATGGAGCAGGCCACCACCCAACGCAAACCATGCTTGATCTGTTCACCATCCAGCAATCCCATGGCACGCTTCAAGGTTTGACAGTGATACTTGCAGGCGACCTACGCTATGGGCGCACGGTTCACAGCCTTTCACACGCTTTGGTTCGCTTTGGTTGCCGCTTGATTTTGGCATCCCCTGAATTGCTTCGAATGCCTACAGAAATCATCGAAGATCTCCGTGAACACGGTGCTGACGTCACCGAAACCGAAGACCTACTTGGCAACATCAATCAGGCGGATGTGGTCTACATGACACGTATCCAAAAAGAACGGTTTGCTGATGAAGATGAGTATGTCAAGGTTGCTGGGGCTTACAAATTACATGCACGTGACCTTGCTAATGCAAAGTCCGAAATGGTGATTTTGCATCCACTGCCGCGTGTCGACGAAATCCACCCAAGTGTGGATTCAACCCGTCATGCACGTTACTTTGAGCAAGCCTTCAACGGTGTTGTCGCTCGAATGGCCTTGCTTTGTCGTCTCTTGAACATTGAAGTTCCTGCTGAAATCCGAGGAGGTGATGCCTGATGGCAGATGAACACAACATGCGACGAGTTACTGCAATCAAGAACGGGACTGTTATCGATCACATTCCTTCAGGCCAGGCACTGAAAGTGCTTGAACTGCTTAATCTATCGAGCGATACATCCGTTCCTGTTTCATTGGTCATGAACGTTCCATCGAAAAAGATGGGTTCAAAGGACATCATCAAAGTCGAAGACCGTGAATTAACTCAATCCGAACTCGATCGCCTGGCTTTGGTTGCCCCAGAATCCAGCATTGCAATCATTCGTGCTTATTCTGTTGCAGAAAAATTGAATGTGAATTTGGGTGAAGAAGTGCGAAACGTTGTCCGATGCACGTTCTCAAATTGCATCACTCAGAATTCCCGTGAACCGCTTCCACATCGATTGAGAGTCACAAAGACGGATCCACTTACGCTACGATGCCATTACTGTGAGCGTCCACAAGATTTGGACGAATTGATTCACAACCTACTCTAAATCAACATCGAGAAGATCTCGCATATCGCATGCTTTGCATGTTGATCCTGAAGTGGGAGATCCGCAACGTCCACATTTAGTCGGGTGCGATTGTATTGTAGGTGTTTCTTGTCGTGCGACCTGCTTGATGTTGTCCGACATTCGAACCAAACTATGTCTCGTCCCAGGTACATCTTGTTCGAGTTGGGCAACGATGTCTCGATATCGCCAACGAAGCGCCCCCTGGGCGTAAGGGCACTCTTCGTGATGGAGTGGTAGTTCTTTGTGCATGGCAAGAAGATGGATTTCTTGTTCCGGAATCCAGCGTAAAGGAACGATTCTAGGAGGCAAGCCATCCACAGGAGAATCCGTATGCGGTGCGAGTCGTAATGTTCGATCGATGTCTCCATTGGTCATGTTCATCAAAACGGTTTGAGCCATATCGTCCAGATTATGACCAAGAGCGACAACATCAGCACCAACTTGTCGTGCTAGTGCATTGATGCCTTGCCGGCGAAATACACCACAATACGAGCAAGGCATCATCGAGACACCATCCTTTGTTTCTGAAATGATTGGCAGCCGTTGAACAACTTCATCCATCTGGTGAAAGTCAAGGTTTTCGTAGCTTGTAGAGATGAACTCAACGCCGAGTGTTTCACACAGATCAATGGCACATTGCATCGAAGGTGGGCGGTAGCCAGCAATGCCTTCATCCACACATCCGGCAACAATTCGAACATCTCGACGCATGCCAATCAATTCAACGAGGAGTGTCAACAGGACAGCAGAATCCTTTCCACCGGATATTGCTACAAAGACCGTTGTAGATTTTTCCTTGTTAAGGTGCAGTTGCTTGCGCAATTCTTTCGCCACCTTCTTGCGAATCGATTTCTCGAGATGATAACCACACAAGATTCGACCTGAGTATGCTTGTTCGACAACCGCATCCTTTCCACAGACATCGCAAGCCGGAGCTTGGAATGGTGTCTGAGATGCCTCGGCCATGAAGAATCCTCACATCACCTGCATTAAACGCCTCCGATGGGCATAATTATTGGTAATAAAACCTCAATTGATTTTTCAAATTTTCAATTGATTTTTTTCATGTTTCTAGCGTGAGTGGCATCGCACGAATACGCGGAAACAATGGCTCCTAGAGCCTTCCGCGCTTGGTGTTTTGAAAATTTGCAGTTGGGATTTTGATTTTCGTTACCAAATCCCCCTACGGGGGAAGAGTTTCGGCAAAGTTCTTGAATGGTACGTTGCTGTCAAGAGGTTTGGGCTAGTATGCTAAACAAGTTGTTTCCTAAACTTTGCGAACTTGAAGGTGTGAGCCATGTTCGCTTGATGGATCAGTTTGGAGGCATCGTCCAAACCACCAAAAAATGGCCAGAAGCCGCAGAAGAACAGCGCACTGAGTGGGCAGAATGTTGCTTCCTTGCTGAGCAACTGAATCTTGGAACGTTGTTTGAGGTTTGGATAGAAGGGCGAAGATTGAGCCTAATCGACCACTTTGACGATGACTTGTTCATCCACCTCTCTGGAAAGGATGGCAAAAAAGGCGTGTGGCGGTACGAGCTTGAACGCTTGCGACAAGAATGGAATTCAAAACAAACCAAGGTGATATGATGTTTGACCTACCA
>CAXQWT010000063.1:0-6868 GCA_964227855.1 Salipiger bermudensis
CTGAAGTCAACACTGCACCAGAACGTATCGCCTTTATTCTCAACTCTTGGTCGAAATCTTTCAAGGTCGTTCTTCCCTGTGGGTCATCTCGTTCCATATCCTGCATGACTTCTCGTATTCGTGTAACAACGTGGATTCCATAATCCACTCCAATCGCCAAGAGAAGGATTGGAATACTGTTCATTGCAGCATTGAACGTCAGTCTAAAGATGCCTGCTGCTCCATATGTCGCAGCGATAGCTAATATGGTCAGGCCGATGACGTATGCAGTGTCCCGAACAGATCGGAATTTGATGTACAAGAGTACCGTAAGGAAGACCAATGCCAATGAGGTTAAGATGCCAATTTCCTTGCCGATGTTTGCACTTTGCTCATATTGAAAGGCTGAGAAAGAGAAGACTCTGAGGTCGTTATCCCCCGTTACATTTCTTATCTCGGGAATAGAAGCGTCGGTCCATTCAACAATCAGTTCTTGCACATCTCCAATGATTTCAGCATCCTCGTAATTTGTTGGGTCGGTTGAGACAACCAAACTGATGAGAATTGGTCCATCGCTTTCCCATGGGCTTTGCTTGTCTTCAGCAGGCATGGTTGAAATGATGTTGCCACGATGGTCGATGTTTTGCAAACCGATGTAAGTTCCAAGGACACCTTGCAGGGGTCCTGTTGCGGCTGCAACTGCACCAGCCTCTGCTGGGTTTGTACGGCTTTGTTGCAGTCCCTCAATTTGGCCAAGAAGAGCCCCAAGTTCGTTACGAATGTTGGCATCCGAATCCATTCGTTGTTGCCATTCAGTGACTGTCCCTGGGTTCCAATCGCGTAACTCTTGGGGGGTAGGTGCAACTGGGGACGGAATCGCGTCAATGGCCTCTTGCAAATCTGCGAGGGCTAGACTGAAGTTTTCTTCGCTGACAACCGTTACGTTAGCGATATGCAAGGAAAGCGAATCTCGCCATTGTTGCGTTGTGGTCGGATCTTGTGTGTTAAGCCAGAACAAAGCGGAACCGGCAGGACCACTCGTTGAACTCCCACCGAAGAGGGGTTCTTGATACTGGAGGAAGTTTTCGTTGGTAGAGAGTTCGGCTTCGATTGTTGCAAATTGCTCCCATGTCGATGCTTGTGTCATCTCACCTTGTTCGATTTCATCGATGATACGAATGAAATCCAATGAGGCCTGGTACCGATCCTCAATTTCATACAGTAATTCGGTTGTATCGTTTTGAGGGTAAAATGCATCTTCGCTGTTGTCGAAATCTATGAACCGAGCCATTGACGCAAGTGCGAGGGTGATGACCAGTATTGAAGCGATGGTGGCCTTAGGACGAGTGACCGATGCCGAGGTTAACGCGTTGAATGGGTTCTCCATAGTCCAAAGTGCTGAACCTCAGGTATAAATGGGTGTTCAAAAAATGAAACAAATCGATTGTGATTTTGAACACCCTTTCATAAATCGTAAGGTGTAATTAGTATCATGACCGACGGCAAAGAGAAATGGAAACGAGTTTGTAAATCATCAAAATTGAAGATGAACAAAGTCAAAGGAAAAGCGATTGGAACCAAGATGGTTCTTGTTATGCGAACCGAAGAGGGGCTGTTTGGAAGCAATGCGCTTTGCCGCCACATGGCATGGCCAATGCATTGGGGTGGGAAAATCAAGGATGGTTGTCTCCGCTGTCCATTGCATCAAACCACGTATCACCCAGAGGATGGTTCTGTTAACGAATGGTCCCCTGCGCACTATTTCCCTGCCTATGGTAAGCTTCTTGGGAAACTCAGAAAACCATCTTCATTGAAGATGTATGATGTTCGAGAGTACGAGGGGTATGTTGAGATTGATCTCAATTCCTAATCACTCGATGTGACGAAGAACTTGATCTCGTGCGAAGTATTTCGGTCGGTAAATAGGAACGCCTTTCCCGTTTCGAAGAACGACACGTTCGTCGTAAATTTGAGCACCAATTCCAGCAACCCGTGCCCAACCAAAGAATGTCGTGTAGTAACTTGGGTCCTTGAGGCCAACGTGATGCAACAAAGCACCTGAGGCAATATCGACGTTTGCGTTTGGATTGGAGATTTTAGGATTCTCAGCGAGTACTCGTGGTGCGACTTCACGAAGCGTCCGAATGATCTTGAAGTTTTCATCTTCAGGACAAATTTTCTCGCCCAATGCAAACTGAACCGTTGCTCTTGGATCTTCTGACCGTAGAACGGCGTGACCAAATCCAAACACTGGGCGTCCAGCATCAAGTTCTCCACGAACAAATCGCTCAACTTCCTCTGGATTCGATGTTCCAACTCGAAGAACGAATTCCAAGCAGGATTGATTTGCCCGGCCATGGAGCGGACCGCTAAGTGCATTCATCGAACTCGCCATGGCAGAGTACAATGTTGCATGACCGCTCGCAACAGCCTTCCCAACAAATGTTGAGAGATTACCGCCACCGTGGTCCATGTGTAGGACGAGATAAACCGAGAGAACTCGAGCGAGTTTTTCTTGATCGACATCAAGTTGCAGTGTGTGAGTAAATCGCTCAACCATCGGCAAACTGGTGTCATCTTCAGGAATGTCATTTGTACGTCCCTCACGGTATCGGAACAAAAGTCCCATCATGCGGGGCATACGCGCAACGAGATTGAGTGTATCCTCTCTCCAGTCGTTTTTGCAATCCCACATTCCAAGTGTTTGGATGCCGATTGCAAGCCAATCCATTGGATGACCGCCTTCCGGCAATGCAGAGAAGATAGGGGCGAAATCGCCTGGAATCGTTGCACGTTGTGCAAGTTCCTCACGAAAAGCAGAGGACTGTTCTGGTGTTGGAAGTTCCTTGTTGTAAAGGAGGTAAACAACATCCTCCGGCTCCATTTCAGCAAGCTCTGCAATTGGATATCCACAATAATGAACTCCTTCACCGGGCGTAACAAAGGATGTTCTGCATGTGCCGACAGGAACGCCCCGCATACCGATGTCGAGATGAGCCTCGGTCAGGTTGAGCAAGTGGTCTGCTTCCTCGGTCATGTTCTCACCGATGTAAGCCAACTCGGTCATTCGTATAAAGGAAAGGACGAAAAGGAATCCGTTCAGTGTGCGAAACTACACCGAATTAGGTTTCTTGCCATACGCGAAAACCTTGCGTTGATTGACGATCCGCATGGACATGAAGTTTGATTTCATCTCCACTGATGATGATGGCATCTTCTGCCGTCAATCCGGGACATGTTGATTTGACTTGCTTCCATGAACGCTTGCTTCGCAGATTTTCAGCCCACCATGGGAAGGCTTTGCATTGCTGAGGGCGAACTTGGTAGATGCTGCATTGCTTCTTCTCATCAAGATAAATGCAAATTCCATCAGACTGGTTTGAGCGCAATACGTAACGCCCATCCAAGGTGGTTGTGCAATCCCTCTTGAGATATTCTTGTACGCTTAGGCCTGCATGGGTTGCGAGTCGTTGTGCATCTGTGCGTGAGAGATAGACAATTCCACCTGGCTCGTCGCAACAGCGGCCGCAATCTGGCTGGCAAGAGAACCGAACTCCATCGGCCCACCAAGCGCCTCTCATTCTTCTTCACCCAAGAGTCGAGTCGTTGGTTTGATTGTTGAGAGATGAGCAATTCTAATTTCTTCATCTTCCATTTCGAATGCTTCCATGGCATCTTCGCTCACCAAGCCAAGTTCGTGCTCAATGACTCTCAACTCATCGACAATATCGATGAGTTCATTGGCGTCAGCATAAGCAGTTCGTTGCAAGAGTTCTTCCATCTTAAGCTCAAGATGACGCAAACGGAGATCGTCTCGAACCATCATTCGCTCTCGCTCCGCTAGTGCTTGGTCAATCGATGCATCAATTCCTGCCAGAACGTCAGCAGTACGCTCAACATCGCCCCCTTTTACTGTCCCTAATTGGTGAGTGAGGTGACGGTCTCTCGAGTCAACATCGAGAACTGTTGGTGCTTCAGGGGTTAATTCATCAAGCGTTGTCCGTAGATGCATTTCGAGTAAATCATTCGCAGTTGAGAGATCTTCAGGTGTGACAGTTGTAGGTTCCCAATCGTCTTCTTCCATATCCAATGCAGTGCTATGAAGTTCGATTCCACCAACATCGACCTCTGAATATACGACATCTGTTGCTCGCTTGAGAATATCTGTTGCGAGAGAAATTGATGGGCCAGTAGTGGATTCAACCCTCATCTCATCTTGAATTGATTGACCTGAAAGGATTGCAGTAACGTCTTCAGGATTCATGATGCCCTCGCCTCGTTCATGAGCATCTTTCAGGGACGATATTGCGGCTTCAACACCTCTCCAAGACCGGCCGGAGTGGCTCAAAATTTGCATGATATGGGCGTCCTCAAACAGCATTCCTAGCAGAGATGCTTGGTGTTTAATGTGCATTGCTAAACTTACTTCTGAAACTTGGTGAATGATTGAAACCGATGCATGACGTAACAGTTCCCACAATCGAGAGGAGGGCCAATCTCTTGGATGGGTAGTTGATGCACAGAGGATATGAGCGCCAAGGTTGAGGGCATGGTCCATCATGTGGCCAATCGTCTGAGCATATCGGTCATCTTCAGCAATGAGGTGAACATCATCAATCAAAAGAAGAGAGGTGGATGCAATAGACTCTTGCCAATCGCCTGGAATCACATCCATGCCTACGAGTTCAGTCGCACGTAGAATTCGAACATCTCCATCAAAATAACGAAGGGCACTTTGACCGGTTGCGTGCAACAGGTGACTCTTCCCGACTTCGCTCGTACCAATAATGAGGTGTGGATTGTGTCGTTCACCAAGGTGATCGATGATTGACCCACAAGCCAAGGTCGCCTGTTTGTTTTCAGCATTGACTTTCCATTGTTTGAATGTCTTACGCTGACTCATTTCCAATCGCTTTGGCCAATTCATTTGACTTGGAAGAACCGTTCTATGATGGGTTGAATCCCCTTGTTCAGGTCCGGATAACTCTGAGGATAAGGCATTCAATGGCATGTTTCGTTGCTCATCAAGAATCGACGACCATAAGGGTTGACCAGAGGAAGAAAAACCAATTTTGTCACTCAGACTGTTTTCAGGAATCTCCTCCTCAAAACTTCGTTCACGCAGATTTTTCAATCGCGAAACTGGATGAGAGCGTTCCAACTCAATTGCAGGTCTATATTGGACATCATCCCCCAAGACTTCCTTGCTGATTGCTCCCATCAAGGGTCGTTCATGAATTGGCTGCGATTGCATGAATCGTCGTTCAGGAGGGAGAGAGGAGGGTTTGTTCAACAGTCGAGCCAATTTCGAATGGCTATCCGATGCTGTATCCTCTTGATGTGAGAGGCCCGCTTTTGCCTTCTGCAAGGCAATGCGCAAACGATTGGTTCGCTCGATACTCATGCCTTATCCTCCAAGTCGTAATCATCGGACAGTCGTTGTTCAATTGAAGCCTGCTCACGAGCATGAGGTGAGGTTTCTATTTTCGATTTGGATTGTTTCGGGGTTGAAACTGTGGTTGGGACAAGGCCTGTTGCTTTAATCGGTGGGAACTGAGCTATTTTCTTACCGGCTGTTGAGGCAGCAGCCTGGTTCATTCCCTGTTGGGTAAGAGATGGTTTTTGCTGAGGGAAGGAGTGTGAATCCATTGGGGCAATTGGAACAAATGGCTTTGCATCAAAGGCGTCTGATGATGGTAAGGATGGCAAAGATATGTTGCGTTCTGCAGCCGCATCGATTGAACTTCGTTTACTTGATCGGGTCATCTTCTTTCGCTTTCGAACAATGCGCTGAGGGGTTCGAGGTTTACTTTCGACCACAGGTTTCTTCTCTTCGCTGATGGGTTTTTCCTCGATGTCGGATATCACTTCGTCGTCTTCTTCGGAATCCTTCGCCCATTCCATCATTTTGGATTGCAATTCATCATCAATCTTCATTGTTTGATGTTCAACTTGAGATGGAGCATGGTGGACATGGGGCACAATCTCCTGTTTCGACGTCAAGATAGGGTCCTGAACGTTGTCCTCGATGTGCTGATGAACAGCTGCTTCCTCGTCGTGGTCGAGAACAGCAAAGAACGGATGCTCTTTGAGGAATTCGGCGTCCAACATCCATGCCTGAAGTTGGCTTTCCTCCAATCTGGAAAATTCACGTTGCAATCTGGAGCGTTGTTGAGTTGTAAAGGCTTCAAGATTGGAGGAAACAATGAACATGCTTCCGATTGAACGTGTTTGATCAACAATGCTTCGCACCATCTCGATAACACGTTGTTCACCATGAATTCCTGAAAGGTATTCAATTCCCTCCAAGAACAAGACGCCGTTACTGTATTGCTCAAAAAAGCCGTCAACAGAGCGACGAATCGATTCAAGAGATGGCTCGAGTGTTTGTGCATGTTCGGTCTCTGACAACCATCGATAATGCTGGAGATTGATGTTGTAAATCGTCTCCACACGTGGAGGCGATTGCCGAGAAACGATGAGTGTTGGATGATTCATTTTCGTCAATTGATGGGCAAGATGGAAGACCAGATCAGGTTCGATGGAATGCTCAAGCCAAGCTTGACCTTGTTGAAGGACAGGGCCTCCAAGATTTCTCATTCTCGCTTCGCTTCTTCGACGTAATGCCTCTGGAATGGCTACACTGGGCTTTATTTCCGGTAGGCGCTCCTCTCGCTCGATTTTACTCCGTGGACTGCGTACCGCAGTCCACCATGCTTCATCGTTGGATTCTTCTGCCGAAGAGATCAAACTCGCATCCGGATATTTTGATACTGTGCTGATGTAGGTCGCCTCAGTCATTTCATGGAGGCTCATTGTTGCGTCAAGAGTCGATGCATCCGATTCAATTTCAAGGAGGGCCTCAATCCCATATCGGGCCATGTCTGCA
>CAXQWT010000064.1:0-9023 GCA_964227855.1 Salipiger bermudensis
CTTCTGCGATGAGGTGGCTCCACTCAACCAACTTGAGAACAATAAACATCGTACCCAATGCAAGGGTGATGATGAGGTAGTTGCGGATGGCTGCCTTCTTGGTTGGCATCATCTTGCCGAGGAAGCCGCCAGGCGCCTTGTAATCGTGGGACTTGGCTACCTTGAGTGCCAAGACGATGGTGTAGGACGAGATGATCAGAGCAAAGGTGTTGACAGCTCCAGGGAGCATGGTCCAGAAGTCGCCTGTTCCTGCAGCACCACCTGGTCGGAGGTAATCTGACGCAGTCATGGCTAACCCTTCACCAGGCTCAAGGGTACACTTACCGTCGTCAAAGGCCCACTTTGTGCACCACTCCGTTCGCATACGGAGGTACGAAGAGAAGAAGGTGGCGAAGACCATTACTTCAGACATCAAGAAAACCCAGATACCGGCCTTACGGATGTGTTGTCCCGCAAATGGATCGGAGGTTGCGAGTTGCTCCCCATAGCCGTTGAACGGAAGGTCTTCACGCCACCAGTTAGCAACACCAACAGTGACGATGGTCAAACCAATCATCGAAACAGAAAGATCAGCAATAGTTCCCTTTGTGCTTCCCATCATGAGGCCATGAAGGCCATCAGCGAATTCTGGGAATCCAAGGAGGAACAGCAAACATCCAAACGAGAAGATGATTGGAGAAGCCGAGCCATGGTGCTCATGCTCATCATGACCATGGTGTTCGTCATGGTGTTCATCAGGTCGTGATGAGTTCATGATTCCACTAATGACCAAGAAGGCTGTGAAAATGATTCCAACAAAGAGAATGGCCAATCCAGCAACCCGATAGGTAAGGTAGGAAAGGTGTGCCTCAATCTCGTGATGATGGGCTTCTTCCTTGTCCTTGTACAGTTGATTGGTTTCATCATCGCTTGCGATGGTGCCAGCATCAACAGCATCCTGCCAATCTTTCTTGACATCGTAATAGTGTACTTCTTCGTCTTCCCATGTTTGGTGCTTCATGTCAGCAACCACAACACCGAGTCCGACGTATGAGGCGATGGCAAGACCGAGAATCATACCGGCCATCATCAAGGCGCGCATCCAGACAGCGTTCTTCACGTCGCTACCTCCTCCGCCACCCATCAGATCTCCTCCCCTGTTGTGGAGAGTACTGCCGCACTCACCACAGTGGATTTCTTGGCACCTTCACCTTTCTTCTTGCCTTTCCATAACTTCTCTTTCATCGAGTCTTCAGCATGGTGACCGTAGATTTCGTTCATGTCACGCTGGTAAGGGATGACGTGGAAGGAAGGTGTTGGAGGAGGCGAGGTGGTGGACCACTCGAGCGACCATCCGCCCCATGGATCCTTTCCGGCTTTCTCGCCGTTCTTTCCGGAGTAGATGATGTTCCAGACCAGGAGCAATTGACTCAATCCAAAGATGAAAGCAAAGATGGAGATCGCCATGTTGTACTCGGCAAAGCCACTCTCAACCGTGTAGGAGTGTGTTCGTCGAGGCATGCCTTGGATACCAAGAGCGTGCATAGGCCAGAAGGCTGCGTTGTAAGAAGCAAATCCAATCAAGAAGTGCCAGAGGCCAAGGGTCTCGTTGAGTTTACGTCCTGTTGCCTTCGGGTACCAGTAGTAGATGCCAGAGAAGAGTGCGAACACCGTGCCGCCGATGAACACATAGTGGAAGTGAGCAACGACGAAGTAGGAATCGTGGAAGTGTGTGTCAAGGCCTGCAACAGGGAAGAACATTCCAGAGATACCACCGAGTGTGAAGGTGATGAGGAATCCAAGCGCCCAAAGCGTGTGGGTCTTCATGACCAGTGAACCGCCCCAGAGCGTCATCAACCAGTTGAAGATCTTCGCACCGGTTGGAATCGCTACCGCCATTGTTGTAATCATGAACGCAGCACGCCAGAATGGATCCATACCAGAAGTGAGCATGTGGTGTCCCCAAACGATGAAACCGACAATACCGATTCCTGCCATGGCGAAGACCATCGACTTGTAACCGAAGATGGAACGTCGTGCGCTCGTTGCCAGAACTTCGGAGACAATACCGAAAGCAGGAATGATAACCACGTACACTTCAGGATGGCCGAAGAACCAGAACAGGTGCTGGAACAGCAACGGATCCCCTCCGCCCGTAAAGAACGTCGAACCTATCGTATGGTCAAACATCAGGAAAGCCACACCAATGATCAATGCCGGCAAGGACATGAACAGCATGAAAACGCTGACAAAGGCAGACCAGGTGAAGAGCGGCATCTTCATCCACGTAATACCAGGAGCACGCATGGTGAACACGGTCGTAATGAAGTTGACACCACCGAGTGTCGATGAAGCACCCAGCATCAGCATGCCCGCAATGAACGCCGTGGTTCCTGCATTGGCACCGTAATCGCCAGCATTGTTGAGGGAAGAGTACGGAGGGTACATGACCCACGTAATGTCAGCACCTTCACCAGACCAAATACCTGAGAAGATGAGTGGTGCAGAGAAGACAAGGAGCCACAGGCCCATAGCGTTGATTCGAGGGAATGCAAGGTCCTTAGCGCCGATTTGGAGAGGAAGGACGTAGTTAAGGAAACCAGCAATCATTGGCATGGCGCCGAGGAAAATCATGGTCGTCCCGTGCAGAGTGAAGAACGAGTTGTACTCTTGTTGTGTCAAGAAGTCGTTCTCAGGCAGTGCAAGTTGAATACGGAACAAGAGCGCTAGAACGCCACCGACGAGGAAGAAGAAGAACCCGAACAAGAAGTACATGATGCCGACTTCTTTGTGGTCGGTCGTGGTCAACCATGGCTTGAGGTAGCTCCAGAAACTTCCAACGGTGAACGTTTCAGGGCTGCGTCGATAGAAGACCCACATGGTTCCGAGGAGGATGATGGAAAGAGATAGGCCGACAGCGGTCAAGAGAATGACCAACGGAGGTGCAGTAGGGCCTTTGGCTTCGGCATTCAATCCAGGGACGACAACAGATTGTACGTTCCAGTAATCGTTGGCTGTACCATCGCCAGCACCAGTTGCACCACCGCTGACAGCACCGCCACTCACGGCGTTACCGATGATGGTCATCTCAACGGTTGCTGTATCACTCGCAGGAGCTTGCAATTCAAAGTCCCAGGAACGGAACTTGTTTCCGTCCTCAGTATGTGTCAATCCACCATCAACGACTTGGCTGTAGGATGGATCGATCGTGGTAACGCTTCCACCACCTTCGACAACAATTCGGAATCCACCTTGAACACCGCTCCAGCCTTGGGCAGGGTCACCGTTCCCATAGAGTGTCATCTCATCGTTGACGAGCGTGATGGTGAAGACATATGTCTCGCTTGCGTTGAATGTTTCAGGCAGGCCTTCGACTAGGATGGTTGTTGAACCATCGTCGCCGCCAGCGTGACAAGAACAACCAGCGTTTCCAGCCGCACCAATTCCACCAGGAAGGGCGCTAAATTGTGGAACGAGCATCAGTGCTACAAGAAGCAGTGAAAGGATGCCGACAACGCGTCGTCGCATCACATTTCACCTCCATAATTGTCGCCAGACGAGTCCTTGTTGGTTTTCTTGACGCCAGAGTCGTATTCACAGGTTGTTCCTTCAGGAGCAACGACCATGACCTGACCAGTCATGACGGAGTGCTGAAGACCGCAGTACTCAGCACAGCGGATTGGGAAGGTTCCCGCATCGTCTGGCATGAAGTAAAGCGTTGTACCTGCTTCGAGTCCCGGGACGAAGTCTTCCTTCATTCCCCATTCTGGAACCCAAAAGGCATGTTGAACACCAACGTTGCGCTCATCGCCTTCAATTCCTCTCGACTTCATGGTCGCATCGACGAGTTGGTCACAAGGAACGATCATTGGTTCAGATGGTGTGATGAAGGTGTGGCCACGTGGGATGTGTTCCCATGTGTGAATCAGTGCACCCTCTGCATCGAACACCTTGACGTAGGTGTGTCGACCTTGGTCATAGGTTGCGGTGATGGCCATAAGACTAGAACCGTTGTTGATTTCATAGTCCGTCTTTTTGTTGTCAAGTTTGACTTCAATGCTTGCAGCATTGGCATTGCCCGAGGCATCCACTTGCATTGTACCTTGATCCCACTGGACATCGATTCCGGTATCGGTATCTTCCCATGTGAGTTGCTCTGCATAATCGAATTCGAAGTACCATTGGTAAGCATTGATGTTGATTTCGAAGGAATCCTCCGTGTCAGGGTTCCATACGGCTGTGTTGGAACCAAGGGCAAGAACGGTCAGCCAAACAACAAGAATGGTCGGAAGAATGTAGAACATTGCTTCCAGTTTTGTATTGTGCCGATCGACAGGGAAGGCTCCAACTTCGATGTGATCGAGTTCAGTCGTGTCTGGTTCGACACCATCGCGGTACCGTAGCATGGCTGTAAAGAGCCAACCGAATGTGAAAATTCCAACAAGAATTGACCAGAACATGTATTTGTCGTAGAGGACGTAGAAAACGGTATCTTCCGCTGGCATGGCTGCACCCTGTTCAATCGGGCGAGAAGGCCCACTTTAAGCGTTGGCGTAAAGCAAGCACTAGAGTGAAATTCTTGTCCTCATTTTTCTTTCATTTCAATGTATGTTCTTCATCAATTTCACACATCTTCAAGAAGAGCGCCTCCTATCCCTTAACAGGTGCAACGATGGACCCAGCCAACACCATCAAGCGTTTCCAATCTGCAGGAAAAGCCCTCGGTGAAGCGAGACATCGCAACCGGGAGGAAGGATTTGCTATTGTTGTCGAAGGTCCACGTGACAAAGGAGCGCTTCTCCAGCTCGGATTTGTGGGGCCCATTGAAGTTGTTAATCGCGGATGGGGTATGGACCGAATCGCAGCTTATCTCTACGAAACGTATGGGACGCGGACCGATGATCGGCGCTCAACCATGACCTTGCTGATGGATTGGGATCGAACCGGAGGCAAATTGCAATCCAACCTTCGCCGCCGCCTCGAATCTTTCGACGTGATGATCGATGAAGAACTCCGTAAGGTACTGATGAAGACCCTGAAGCCGGAGACGCGCGTGGTTGAGAGTCTTGGTGGCCTCGCAGGTGCGTTGGTTCCGTACATGGACCTAGAGGTTACCATCCGTCAAGAAGTAAGTGACCCCTCGGGTCGAAGTTAAAATACCCTCCAACCCTGTATTCAAACATGGGCATTCTGCGAAACTATCGTTGGTTGAAAGCCCTCGACCTCAAATCCTATCCCAAGCCAGATTTCGCAAAGAAAGCTGCGACAGAAGCCGAAATCGAAGTTTGTGAGCTTGTGCGCGGTATAGATGGTGTTGTCGAGGTCTATCATTCGGCACGTATCGACCAAATTATCAGCGGTAAGAGCCGTCGAGAAGCAGACATCATCGTTTTGATGAACAATCGGATAGTGTTTATCGAGGTTAAGAATTACAAGGGCGAAGTGACGATGGTCGAGAATGTCTTGCATCAGAATGGACAATCTCGAGGTTGGACGTTTGCAAAGCTCGAAGAAGCCGTCGGCCGTTTTCATGAGATTAGCCGACATGTTGGAATCCAAATCCAACGCGATGTCATTGAGACTGTACTTGCATGTGTTGGCTATGCTGATGTTGATGAGAGCGTGCAACCAAGAGCTCTCACTGGTTCGTATGTGATCGGTTCAAAGAATGAGCTGGTCACCCTTCTCTCCACGTCTCAAGAACATCACACGGACTTCGATGAAGAGACTCTAAAGGCATTGAAAAAATTACTTTCGATGTTTGGTACATGGGACGCCATCGAGTTTCCAAACGAAGCCCGGCATGAGGGGGACCTTATTCATCCTCGCGATTCGGTCCGAGAATGGCGAGTCAAGTATAGAGAACTGCGAGTTCGAAATGACCGAAGTTGGTGGAGCACATTCTTCCGAGGACCGAAGTTTGTCGGCGAGTTGATTCCGCGCCTTGGCCACGATGTCCAAACGGTGGACCTCGACCAACATGAGTTGGCCGTTTTGCACAACCCGCATGACCGAGAGGACGAGGAATACCCCTTCGAAGATGTTGCCATCCTTACCTTTGGTTACACGGAGGTTCCCGATTGGAACAAAGTCCAACTCATGAAATCAGCGAAGCCGGAAAACAAGGCAGTCGAACCTGTTATTCCAACACCGCAAGAAGGTGATGTCATCAATCAGGCTCGAATCCTAAGGCATCTGAATAAAGCACCTCACGAAGGTATTGTTTTCCGTTTGGACGACAAGAATGAAGGGGTTCTATGGAAAGATCAAATGTCGGTGATGGAATGGGAGAACAAGGACATGTTGTTCCCAATCAATTCAGCGAGAGATGTGGAAGTCACCTCGTCTCGGTACAACAAGAAGAGTCAGAGTTGGAGAATCAAAGTCAAGACGCTCGATTGAGCCATCATTCACTCGGTGGAACGACTCGGCCGTCTTCTTTGACCGTGTTGAGAACCACTTGTGTAAAGGAGCGTTGAACACCCTTCAAGGTAAACACGGTCTTGGTCAAATCGTCCAAGTCTCTCCGTCCTTGAACACGTGCGAGGACCATGGAATAGTAATCACCGGTGACATCGTAAACGGCGAACACACGAGGATCTGCAGCAATCTGTTGCTGCACATCGATCATCGATCCTTTCTGAATACGCAATCCAGTAATCACCGTCATGGTCCAACCGATGCTTTCAGCATCGAGAAGAACAGTGTACCCTTTGATAATGCCCATCTCTTCAAGTCGTCGTAGACGATTGGTGATGGTCCCCTGTGCAACGCCAACACGCTTTGCAAGACCTCTTTGGCTGATTCGTGCATCTTCAAGCAAGGCTGCTAAGAGGGCACGGTCGGTTGCATCAAGGTCCATGAGCGGACGTTAGTCTTGCTCATCTTCAACGCTTCGTTGTGCTTTGCTGCGAAGCGGCAGGCGAATGTTTTGCGTCCATCCGCCCAACGTGTCCACGTCCATCTTCAATTTCATAACCAGTCCTTGATCATGCCATTTTTTGAATCGAACATCAAAAGTCATCGAAGAACCTGATTCGACTGTACTTCGCTTGACGCCACCTCGCATCGACCACGGCTCGGTGGCTTCGCAACCTTGGATGGCAACATTGCGTCGTTTGGCATCGATATCGATGACGATGGCCGGGTCTTTCCCATTCTTCCATCTGGCTCGAATTTCGGGTAATCCGTGCTCTTGATTGAACGAGCTTCGAACCACAGAGAACACGATGACCATCGCCACAGCGATGAAGACGATTGGGGGCAAGTAATCGATGAATCCAAGTTTCTCACTTGATGTTGGTACCGTCGTTTCATAGAGTGCGATGACGCCTGGTGAATCCACAGAATTCGCTTCTGCGCCCATTACGACGATAAACACCTTCCAACCGTAGCGCTCATCGACAAGATCAACTCCTGCAGCAAAGAGGTGTTCGTAGGAAACGGTCACGTTAACCTCAGAAACGTTGCCACTTGTTCGATAGAAGCCCACTTCGGATGTCAAATCTCGAACAAGATAGGTAAGTTCGCGTCCGTGTTGGTCGGCGCTCTGCATTTCAACAAACAGGAATTGCATGATGACATCGTTGCGAAGATCGACCAATGGCTCAACCGTCAGATTGGCTACAAGGAAGTACTGGTCCTCAAGTTCGGAGCGAATCGAAAGTGTACCTTGGACATCGATGAGATGCTGCCGCTCATCGGAATTGTTCCCGTTTACAATCGAACGACTCTGATTCAATTCAACGCCCATGATTCCGGCGCGAAGATTTGCATCATCATCGGGCCATGATGAACCGGTTTGGTCGCTGTACCTCCACCATTGAACAACGATATCATCGTCATTCGTTTCAACACAATCAATGCATTCGACCGATGAACTTGGGAAGTGTTCAACGTAGCGTCGTTCATCGTTGACAGGTTCTTCGAGATCCCATTCAATGTGAATGCTTGTAACTGCAGATGCGACTGGGAGAAGAACAACGAGAAACAGTGCTGCGTAGGCCTTCATTCCTCTTCCTCCAAACCCAATCGAATCGACAGCAATCGACGTTCGGCCTTATCGAGCATGAGCGTGATTCTGGTGCCGCACCATGCGTTGATGATCAACGATTCAGTTTCATGCAAACATCGTAACAAGAGGGCGCCTTGAGGCGGTTGTAGTTGACCAAAGATCACCTCTGGTTCCAAGGCTTCATCGTTGAGGAGTCGCATCAACACGTCAGTCTCGATGCGTGTAATGTTCTCGGAGAGTTGAGAATAGAGAAGCGGTATGGATTCTTGACGGGCTCGCCAGTTGCCGTTTTTTGAGACAAATGCGGGCAAGCCAACGTGAAGCACTTGCAGTGGGTGGAAGGTTCCAGCTGGCCATCGATCACCACGCTTGTTCGGAGTCTCTTGAGCCCACATGCGATCATGAACAAGTTTTGGAGCAACGGCCATTCGCTTCCCACGTTTCCACCATGAAAAGCCCGAATCCATCAATTGACATTGTTCCATGACTACAGCAGCCTCCTCTTGACTGGCTCCATGGATGGTGTGACGGTTGGTTCCTGGTCGGTCGAGAAGCCGCGATTCCCAACCTGAATCCTTGCGCCGCTTTGCCAACTTATCGATGAACGTCTTGGCTACACCTTCGGGGGTAGCATCTTCTCGATGCCGAAGAAGGGCCACATAGAAACCCCCTGTGTTGTTGTCTTGAGGATACAAGCGGCGCGTTTTTGGCAAACCCTCGAGCAAATCCTCCTCATCTGGTGGCAAATATCGTTTATCGAAGAACGGAACGTCTTCGGGAATCACCGGAACGTTTCCGTTCTCATCAAGTGGTGTCCAGGAGGTCAGTCCTTGGTGCCAAACCAAACCATCCACTCTCGATTCATCGATTTCAACAACTTCCATCCACGGGCATTTGCGAAGAAGTTCAGCAATGACTGCTTCGTTTTCTACGGGATCGATGGAACAGGTGGAGTAGACCATCATCCCCCCGGGCGAAGCAACTGTGCGCCCCTTGATGCGATATCGACCTGCAGTTGGAACATTGTGCG
>CAXQWT010000065.1:0-8961 GCA_964227855.1 Salipiger bermudensis
ACCTCTCCTTGGGCCAATGCGGAAGGCATAAGCGATGTCAACGGTGATGGAACTTCGCTTGTGAGCGACATGGACTTTTCAGCGGGTACTTTCGATGCAGGTCAACACGCTATCACTGTGCGTGCTATTGACACGGCTGGAAACCAAAAGACAGCGCAAGTCATTTTCGTTGTTGACTTCTGTCGAAACAACCTCGAGGGTGAAACTGTTTGTACGTTCGAAGAAGATCTCAAACCGGAGCCTGAACCCGAAATCGTCACTCCATCGATGAGTGAGCCACCTTACGTCTTGGTTTGGATCGCAGTTGTTGTTAACGTCGTGATCTTTATTGTCGCATTGTTGATTGTTCAAGTGAGCCTAACCGGTCCGAAAAAGAAGAAGAAGGGTGGAGATGATGACGAAGATGACGATTGGATGTCTGAATTTATTGGAACAACCCAAGACTTGGACATGGACGCAATAACAGGAACAGGTACAGCAGCTGAAGAAAAGCCTGAAGAGGAAAAGAAATCAGAATCTGAACCAAAGGAAGACGAAGACGACCCATTCGCAGTCAATGTTGTACAACGGAAGACACGTCGAAAGAAGAATGCCGAAGAAGAAGAGGAAGACGATGACGACGACCTCTCTTGGGCCGGTCTTGATGACGACGATGATGATGATGACGATGATGATGATGACGACGATGACGATGATGAGGAAGTCAAACCTCGAAAGCGTCCCGTTCGTAAGCGGCCTGCTCGAAAGGCGGAACCAACGCGCAAGCGTCCAGTTCGCCGCAAGAAGAGTGAGGACTGAATCGTTGGTGTGGTCAAATGGCTGAGCACATCGAACATCATCACCACTCTGTCCTTGATGCGTTTAATCCGCTTCAGAACCGATTAAATTGGCTGTTGTTGGCTGTTCCACTCACGCTGTTCTTCGAGTTTCAGCACGATGTGGAAATGACCTTTCTTTTCTCAATGATTGCAATCATGCCTTTGGCTTTCCTTATGGGACATGCTACCGAAGAGATTGCACTTCGCGCCGGTGAGAATCTTGGAGGCCTACTCAATGCAACGTTCGGTAATGCAGTTGAAATCATTATCGCAGGCCTTGCAATTTGGACGGCATCTCAGCATGCTGATCAAGCAGATGTGATGATACAGTTGGTTCAAGCAAGCTTGATTGGCAGTATTCTTGGAAACCTGCTTTTGGTTTTGGGATTGGCCCTCTTGTGGGGTGGCTACAAGCATCAAACGCAAACCTTCAATCAGGAAGCGCTTTCAATGAATGGAAGTTTACTGCTGCTTGCAGTACTTGCACTCATTATACCAGCTGCAGCCCATCATACTGGTGCAAGTGATTTGGATGATAACATTCTGGAGTTGTCTCGATATGCGTCACTCGTTCTTCTTTTGATGTATGGATTGTCTCTTTTCTTCCAATTCAAAACTCATTCTCATCTTTTCGATGTTACCTCAGAATCAGATGAAAAAGAAGAGCCCAAAATGACGACAAAAGATGCTTGGATTCTTCTCATTCTTGCAACCGTCCTTGTTGGATGGATGGCAGAGGTATTGGTGCACAGTGTTGATGCAGCGGCTGAAGGATGGGGCTTACCAACTCTGTTCATCGGAGTTATTCTTCTACCATTCTTCGGAAATGCTGCTGAACACTTCACAGCCGTCCTTGTTGCAGGGAAAGACAAAATGGATCTCTCCTTGGCCATTGCTATTGGTTCCAGTGTTCAAATCGCTGTTTTCGTTGCACCATTGATGGTCCTCTTTGCTTGGGTCATGAGGGTTAATCTCTCACTCGAATTTGGAATCCTTGAAACCGCTGCCACGTTTATGTCGGTCCTTGTTGCGAACTTTATTCTCAACGATGGGAAGACCAACTGGCTCGAAGGTGTTATGTTGCTTGCTTGCTATTCAATCCTTGCACTTTCTTTCTTTGAGGTGTGAACATGTTGGATTCGTTCAATTCACGAGGCAAGGCTGGTGTTTTTTTGGCTGGAATTGGAGTGTTGCTTCTTTTGGCTGGAATGGTCGGTTACACACTCACTGGAGAAATCGAGGATGTGCCAACACCAAATGCGCCCAATCAGGCTTTTTTCTCGGGCGAACCTTTGCCAGAAAACATCTTGTCACCGTTTGTCTCAGCTCAACTAACCATCACTTGGGATCGTGATGATGTGTGGATTGGACTTGTCGATGCAGATGAGAAGAAACGATGTGAAGATGTGCCGAATCTTTTTGCTTCTGGACTTGGCTGTGACGGAACCTCAACCAACTTTGTAGCGGGCGATTCTGAAGCAGTTGCAAGTGAAGGATTCACTTGGGATATGGAGTCTGGTACTTACTATGCTGCATTGGGGGCAAAGGACGGTGCATTATCTGCAGGAACCGAAGTTATCGTCTCCTACGAAGTACATCTTGGCCATTCACTTCTGAGCTTATTGATTTCATTCGGTGGCATCTTTGCCGGTGGTGTGCTGATGTTTTACGGTCGAGATTGATCACTCAACACCATCGTAATAGGATTGAACAGCATCATCCAATTCATTGATGATGTTACGTTCATTGAGTGACAATGTCACACCATCCCTTCGCAAAGCCTGCCCATTGACCCATACATCGAGACAGTCGCCCCCGTTGTAGACAAGATTCGCTAGGTGGCGATTGTTTGAACGGCCGAGGGGTCGCATACGGATGTCATCGAGATTCCAAGCAACCCAATCTTGACTGCCCTTTGTTGCAATTTTGAAGATGTCTTGTGCTGGAAGAAGCGTTGAATCCCAATGATCATGTCGCTGAACAAGGCTTGCTAGACGTGCCTCATGCAACAGATTAAGCCCGTTCCCACTCGATGCTGCTCCATCGGTTCCAATACGAACATCAACACCAGCATCACGGTATGGAGGGAATGAGAGCGTTCCTCCACAAGCGAGTTTCATGTTCGATGAAGGGCAGTGAACGGCTGTAACATCGTGATCAGCCATCATTCTGATCTCGTTTTTCTTAACCCAAGAGGCGTGTGCAAAGATAGTTCCTGGCTGAATGAAATCGATTGAGTCGAGATATTCAACGGGGTACAATCCGTTGGCTTCTTTACAATCTGCAACTTCTTTTCGGGTCTCACTCACGTGAATGTGAAGTCGCCCATTACGACGCTGAGCAAGTTCACTCGCTCGTTGCAACGTCTCCTGTGAACAGAGATAGACCGAATGGGTTGCAATTGCATATTGTACCAAATCATCATCGTTGTTCTGTGCAAGGAGTTGATCCAATTCTGCAAGAGCAGATTCAGCATCATCATGTGATGGTAATGCAGCATCGCTTACAGGACCGCCAATGAGTCCACGAAGGCCTGCATTGCTGAGAACTTCACCCGTAACCGCAGGGAAGAAATACATGTCAGCAGCGAATGTGGATCCGGTACGAATCATCTCAGCCGCAGCCGCACTTGTTCCAATTCGGACATATTCAGGTGTAATGCGCGCTTCTGTTGGGAAGATTGCTTCGTTTAACCATCTGTGCAATGGATATCCATCACTAAAGTCTCGGGCATTCAATTGCATAGCAAGATGCGTGTGCCAATTTTGTAAGGAACGGGTGAGTACGCGATTTGAACCATCAATCTCTTCGACAACGTCTTCATCACCGTTTGATTTCGACCATGAACCATCATCGTGAAGGAGAACATCTCCTACGATTTTGTTGAAGTCATCATCGTAAAGGACGGTGTTGGTATAGCGTGCTGCTGCATCATCGCCCATGTTTACGCCTACCCCTGCTTCTTCATGAGCCTAGTGTTTGAATCGGTGGGATTATGACCGTACGTTCATGCCCTCGGTCATCGCCACTGTGGCTTAGTTGGTAGAGCGTCTGATTCGTAATCAGAAGGTCGGGAGTTCGAGTCTCCCCTGTGGCTCCTCATTCATCGTGGTGAACAGGCGTAATTTCCAATTGATATCGCTGTGCACTGACTTCAAGGGCATGAATTCCTGGAAGCGTTCGCCCAGCAATGTAATCCAAACAAGCCCCCCCTCCTGTCGAGACGTGGCCCATTTTGTCACTCATTCCACGCTGACTTACAAGTGTCGCAGTGTGCCCTCCGCCCATGAGGGCATATCCATTAGTTTCTGCACAGGCACTGAGCATTTCGATCGTACCCAATGCAAAATCTGGAAGTTCAAAGACACCTGCGGGACCGTTGAGAATGACAGTTCCTGCTTCTTTGATTCGCGTTGAGAGTGCACGGATGGATTGGAGACCCAAATCGAACAATGGGGCATGAATCGGTAGTTCTTCGATCTTCAAATCGATGCGATTTCCTTCAACATTGGCAGCTACATCAACAGGGAGAACGATTTTGTCAGAATAGGTAGCTAACAGTGATTTTGTTGCATCGGCGGTTGGCCCCCAAGCGTCTTTCAACTCGTTCTTCAGGAAATCGACATTGCCCTGTCCGATGTCATTGCCTGAGAGGTGAATTGCGAGATTGGCAACGCCACCTGTTAGCCATACTTCATCGGCAATCTTGTTGTTGAGCATGTTCATGGCAACTTCGATACTATCGTCAACCTTGATTCCACCAAGTACGGCAATACAAGGCCGTGCTGGCGAATCAAGTGCGGTATCGAGCTGGCGGATCTCATGAGCCATCAACTCGCCTGCAACACACGGTAGGTGGTGTGCGAATCCAACGATGCTTGGGGCATTTCGATGTGCACAAGCAAACGCATCGTTGACAAACACGTCGGCAACACTTGCTAAATCTTGAACGAGAGTTGTTTCTGATAGGGCAAATGAATCTCCTTTCGACCCAACTTCTTCTGGGTCCATTCTGATGTTGTTGAGCATGAGAATATCTCCATCACTCATTGCTTCAATCGCTTTCATGGCTTTCTCGCCATGGATGTCTTGGACCCACTTGATTGGCTGCCCAAGGAGACGTCCCAATTCACGGGAGTGACCTAGCGTACTGGTAAAATCGTTCTTCCCCGGCCGAGATTGATGAGCAATCAAGACTGTTTTTGCCTTGGACAAGCGGTTGATGGTTGGAAGGATTGCTCGTATACGAGTATCGTCGAGAAAGGACTTGGTAGACGGGTCCAATGGGCTGTTGATGTCAACGCGAACCAGTACGGTCTTGCCCTCGACGTTGATGTTGTCCAATGTCAGGACGTCTGCCATTGATTCCCCGACGAGCAGGGAGTTTTTGATTGCTCTTGTTCTCATCAGGTTCTACTTCTTGTGAATACGTTATTGATTTCGTACCCAATTCAACACAGGGGTATGAAAACGCGCGCCGGTAACAGAACAAAAGCGCGAAAGGTGATAAGGCAACCAACGTTGTTGCGTTCTATGGCAAAGCGTTCCGAGGGTGATTCCTCTCTCGGAGGTGCTCGACAACGTGCGAGTACTGCGACGTCTGCCTTCGGCGTCTCTAAGCGAGAGAGCCACGATTCGTCCACGTATTACAACAGTCGAATGAATGCGAATCTTGCTTCAAGTCGCGATGTTGGTCAACCTCAGGAATTACCAGGAAAATTTGCAAATCGTGTCCTCGAACAAGACGCTCGCTCTTTACCAATGCCAAACAACTGTGTTCAATTGGTGGTCACTTCACCACCCTACAACGCATCGAAGGTGTACGACGATGATCTCTCACTGCAAGAGTATCTTCAGTTGCTCGAGGAGGTCTTTTCCGAATGTTATCGTGTTCTCTCTCCGGGGGGGCGTATGGTTGTGAATGTGGCCAATCTCGGACGTAAGCCGTATATCCCACTCTCGACATACATCAACAACATCATGCTGAGTCTTGGGTTCCTGATGCGTGGAGAAATTATCTGGGACAAATCAGCGAGTGCTGGCTCATCCTGCGCTTGGGGGTCGTTCCAAAGCGCATCAAATCCCTGTTTACGAGACATTCACGAATATCTCCTTGTTTTCTCGAAAGGCGATTACAAGATGCATCGTTCCAAAAAGGAACGAGAAAACGGGCGAATCGACACCATCGAGAAACAGGAATTTATCGATCACACAAAGTCGATTTGGAGGTTTGCTACTGAACGAGCAAGCCGTGTCAATCATCCTGCACCATTCCCCGTCGAACTTCCACGACGTTGCATTGAGTTGTACACGTTTGCAGGCGATGTTGTTCTCGATCCATTCAATGGTTCTGGTACGACATGTGTTGCCGCCAAACAAACCGGCCGAACGTACATCGGTGTTGATTTATCATCTGAATATTGTCAGATTGCGGAAGAACGATTGGAGCAAACTCCGACACTCGAATTGCCTGAAACAAAACCCGTTGCTTGATGGCTGCCACAGGCGCAGTGATTTTCAATAACGACGAAGGAGGTAGGTTATGGGCGATTGGGATTCCACTGTGCTTACCGGGCCCGAAGGCGAGGATTGGCGCGTACCGGTCTCCGAACTGGAAACCCGTCTAGGACGGCTTGCACGAGCACTTCGAGTCGCTGCACTACCTGGTGCGTTGATTCAACATCCAGTCGACCTGTACTACTTCGCAGGAGGTCGTCAAGATGGCTCCTTGTTCGTTCCTGCCGAAGGTTCGGAAGGGGATGGCCCCGTTTTCTTTGTTCGTCGTTCTCTCGAACGTGCACGTTTCGAGGCAGGTGGGGAGAATGCACCGTTTCAACTCGAAACATTCCCACGACTCAGCCAATTCGCAGATGTCCTGAAATCACGAGGTGTTTCAGGAGCTCCCGGATTGCAATACGGTGAACTTCCCGCCTCCTTTGCCCAACGATTCGCTTCGGCACTCTCCTCCCTCGGTGATTGCAAGGACATTACAGGTGTCGTTCACCGACTGCGAGAAGTCAAATCATCGTGGGAACAAGAACAGATGGGCCATGGTGCCGAAATCCAATCTCGAATGTTTGAGGCCGTTGCTCGACTCGGACGTGAAGGTATATCTGAACTTGACCTTGTTGCAGCGGCTGAATCCGTCAGTCGAAGCGAAGGCTTTGGAGGGCAAGTCCAGATGCGTCGCTTCCCATTGGAATGCAATCGCGGAGTCATTGTTTCTGGACGAGCCGGTGGGGTTCCGTCGTTCTTTGATTCCGCAGTAGGAGGTTCAGGGCCACATCCCTTGGCAGGCATGGGTTCAGGATTTAACAAAATCAAACCAAATGAACCGGTACTTGTCGATCTCGTTCACGTTCATCGTGGTTATGTTGTCGACATGACTCGCATGTTTTCTCTTGGCTCACTTTCCGAGGAATGGCATCAGCGACTTGATGATATGATTGCTGTCAAGGATGCAGTAGTGAACGTTCTCGATCAAGGCGGGATGTGTAGCCAAGCCTGGATTGAAGGGCAAACTCTTGCTCACGAACTTGGCCATGAGCAACATCTCATGGGCATGCAACCGGACCAGTCGAAATTTCTCGGCCATTCGGTCGGCTTACAACTCGACGAATCACCCGTTGTTGCAGCAGGATTCGACCGTCCACTTCCCATTGGTGGAACAATGGCGATTGAACCAAAGTTGGTCTATGCTGAGGGAAGTATTGGTTCAGAAGATACGTGGATTCGTGATGAGGATGGCATGCGTGCGGTCACAGCTGATGCGGACTGGCCATGGCTCACAGAATGGTAGGAACCTTTCATCACGGTGTGTTCAAAGAGGTGGAATGTGAGCGTGCTCTATGCCGGCAAAGCCATACGCTCCTAGTCACATCGGTTCTGTAGCGTCCACATACACGTCGATGAGGATTGCAGGAGCAGTCAAGGATTCTCTTGTCAACTTGGTCTGTGATGAACTGGACCGTCTTGTGCCGATGATGGAAGCTGCAACACTTGACAACGATTCAGAACGAAAAACACTCGATGATGCACAACGAACTCGATTGAATTACAATCGAACGCGTGAACTTATGATTGATCGAATCGAACATGTTGAATCGGTTGGTTCTGCAGCAGTTCAGGGAGGAATCGAACATCTCGAGAAGTTCCTTGCACGATTGATGCGAAATTGCGAAGAGGCTGCAAGTCGAGATCGGGTCTCAACAATCAAGCCCCGACATCTTGAAATCGCCCTCAATTCCATGGGTAAAGGAACTTCTTCGGAAGAAGAGGATGAAGAACAGCATGAAGAAGAAGGCGTTGAGGTTCGTGGGGGGATCATCACGATGACACATGTCAAATCCATGTCGAGGACACATGCGAAAATGACCATTACAGACGATGCTGCTGAAGATCTCTTGTTGACATATGGTGACATGGTTTCTGAACTCGAAAATGATATCCGCAAGCATGCGAATCTTGGACGTGATCCAATGTACTTCATTGATTCAGTGAATCGATTGAGTGCATTGATGGCCTTCGGATGGATTCGCCGAATGCTGATGAAAGCAGCCGATAATGCTCGAGAGCGCGGTTATTCCCGTATCGACATCGAGCAAATTGTTCATATCGATCCGTTTGAGTGACCATGTTGCTTACCTCGATTTTACTCTCTGCGTTGTTTGCTGGGGTCGTAGCAACTCTGGTCACGATAGCCATTGAAAGATTTGGAGGCCGTACTGGAGGTGTTCTTGCGACAATTCCAACGACCATCGTCCCCGCTGCTCTTGGCATGTTCAGTATTTCCGGAGAAGCAGAATTTGCCCAATCGATGTCGATTGTTCCACTCGGGATGATGGTCAATGCAATCTTCCTCTTAGTATGGATTCATGCTCCGCAAAGGTTTGGCCTCTCTCTGGTTGGAACAACCATTCTATCGCTGGTCGTATGGACGCTGATTGGAAGTCTCGGTCTTCTTGTTTCGAGTGAATTGCAATCCTCAGGAATCTCTGCGCTTACCTTCGCAATCTTCGGGTTAGGGTTACTCATCAGTCTTGGGATATGGACGACATGGACTTCACGCCCCGCACCGAAAGGAAGTCGTTCTGTTCGTCCAACAATCCTCGTTTTGCGTGGTTCTGCTGCCGCATTAGCAATT
>CAXQWT010000066.1:0-4825 GCA_964227855.1 Salipiger bermudensis
AGAAACATCTTCAAGAACCGTCGTTAAGTTGGAAATGTATGAGCGGTGCTTCAGATTGGACTGAGAGACATCGCCCAACATCAGAGCACCAACTTGAGGGCAACGAGGGACAGCGTCGCAAAATACGAGAATGGCTCGATGGATGGGTTAAGGGGCAACCAAAGAAGAAGGGTATTCTTCTCGTTGGACCGCCGGGTGTTGGAAAAACAACTGTGGCACGTGCCATTGCCCAGGATATGGGATGGACAGTTATTGAACTCAATGCGAGCGATACACGAAATGCCGTTGCTATCCGCAAAGCGGCTACGCAATCGTCAACACATCGATCCCTCTTTCATGATCCAAGCAAACCTCAGCAACGAACTCTCATTCTATTGGATGAGGTTGATCACATCGGTGGTGGACTTCGGGCAGTTAGTGAGGACCGTATTCGGAAAGGTATCGAAGACGATGAGTCTGCTTCACTTTCGGGTGATTCAGGTGGAAAAGCAGAATTGTTACGCCTTCTTCAGGTAACAAAGCAACCCGTGATACTTGCATGCAACGATATCATGGGTCTTTGGGGTCGTTCGTCGTCCACCTGGCGGAATACAAAGGATCGATTTAGTCGTCATCTGATTACCGTGACGTTCGACAGAGTTTCTGATGAAGCATTGCGAAGAATCGCACGGAGAGTCCTCAGAGAAGAAGACATCGATTACACTGACGAGGCCATTGATGGACTCATTGATGGGAACCATGGAGACTTGCGAGCTTTGGTTCGTGATTTGCAAGTCCTCTCATCAGGAGGGATCAACACCCTCAATCCTGAATTGGTGCGTCAGCACTTGGAGGCAGGAGTGCGTGATATGACTACAGAAGTATTCCCTGGTATGGAATCTCTCTATCGTTCTGAAACAGCCTCAGATGCAGTATCCATAGGTCGTAGCATCGATAAGCAACCTTCAGATTTGATGAACTGGGTGCATTGGAACAACTCATCGTTGTTCGATGAAGTTGCTATGCGTCGAGGATCGAAAGCCCTTGTTCTCGCTGATCGCTCTGTTGAAAGTCGTTATCGAGACCTTGCTCATCATTCATCGTATTGGACATTGCACTTGTCCTCATTGTCGGCTAGTGTGGCCAACAACAAGACCCTGCCAAATCGTATTTTTCCAAGTTATCCAAATTATTTGAGGCGAACAGGTTCTTGGGCACGTCCAGCCATTATCAATCACCTTGCAGATATTTCGAAAACAAGTCGTTCGACGGTTCGTCGAGAATTCATGCCCTTATTGAGTGCGCTTCATCAAGAGAATCCTGTTTTTGGAGACCCAAATCGATTTGAGATTTCACTTGCATTGGGATTGAGCGCTGATGAACATGCAGCATTGTGCAATCTTCCGGTCTCGCGCAAATCTACGAAAGCATTGATTCAGGCCTATGAACAAGCAGAGGAGCAATGGAAGGATCCTGTCATTGACTCCGTGCTTGAAGAGTTGCACGTTGAAGAATCAGAACCAGAACCTGAAATTGAACAAGAAGCCGAACCAAAGAGGGATTCAGCCCAGAGGACCCTGTTCTGAGTCTTCGTGAGGCTCTCTCGAAATCATGCGCTTCAATCGTGCAAGTGCGCCTCGTGGGGCTTGGTCCTTGGATTCTGATCGCCATGTGTGAGGGTGCAAGAGGATAACCGCCGTTAACAATTCAAGACGACCGAACCACATGAGAATTGAGGTTAACAGCAAAGCGCCAGAGTTGAGCCCCGCCCACGTCTCAGTTGGACCATAATTCCCAATGGTCGGTCCTGTGTTTCCAAGACTTGATGCGACAAGTGCTAAGATGGATTCGAAATCCTCCCCTGGGGCGATGAATGCAAGTAAAATTGAGGAGATAGCAAACAGACCAATCCAAACGAACAACATTCCAACGATGAGTCCAAGTTGTTGATTTCCAACAACTTCGCCATTCATTCGAATGGTCTGGACCTTCCGAGGTTGGGCAATACGCACAAGTTCACGCATGGCTACTTTGAATGCTAGATTAATACGAAGAAGTTTCAACCCTCCGCTTGTACTACCAGCCGATGCACCGACGATCATCAACACGAACAAAAACAAATGCGTGACAACCGGCCATTGCATGTAATCCGTTGATGTATATCCTGTGGATGTGCCTAAGGAAACGACATGGAACAGAGAATCAATGAATGAGTCAACTGTTGTGTAATCTCGTGTTGCTAACAATGCGATGGTAATGAACAAGAATGTTGTCAAAATGTATACAATATAATTCTTAAATTCTTCATCTTGTGTAGCCTTGCGGAACTGTCCTTCTCGAATGAACCAAAGCAATGTAAAATTAATTCCACCGATAAACATGAACAGGATGATGATCAATTCGACCGTGTAGGATTCAAAATGACCGATGCTTCCATCGTATGTTGAGAATCCACCGGTTGGCATTGTGGTCAATGCGTGATTAATAGAGTCAAACCAATCCATTCCTCCGATGGACCATAACAATCCAAACTCAAGTAGTGTGAGTGCAAAATAAAGACCCCACAAAGCTAAGGCAGTTTCTTGAAGTTTTGGCTTCAAGCGAGACAATGACGGTCCTGTTAACTCGGCTCGAGCCAAAGCCATTCCACCACCAATAACTCGCGAGAGTATCATCATTCCAAGCATGATAATCCCCATTCCTCCAAACCACTGGGTCAAGGAACGCCACAAGAGCAGGCCACGTGGTTGAGAGTTGATGCAATCCATTCCTGGCAAACAGTTCGGACTCATTGAGGTTGAGATGACAGTAGCGCCTGTAGTTGAGAATCCTGACATGGATTCAAACCAAGAATTTACTGCTCCACGAGCAATATCTGCAAAATCTGAACCATCTGTAAACGGTCCGTGGAACATACCACCAAGCCAATAGGGGAGTGCTCCAATAAATACAGCCAATGGCCATACCAAGGCCACTGCGGCAAAAGCCTCACGATCTCGTAGACGCATGTGTGTGTTTCGCTTCGTTCCAAACCGAAGCATCATTGAACCGATAAATAAGGACAATCCTGCTGGAATTGAAAAAGCTTTGAGCGCAAGTTCCCAATTGTCAAGGTAGCCTGTTGCGACTACGCAGAACAACAGAGGGATCGTTAACGCTACAAGCGTCCACCCCAGAATAAGGTTGAGAACATCAAACCGCATGTTTACACCTTGAATCGCTTCTCAAGATCTGCGACTCGATCTGGTCGACAAAACAAAATGAGTCGATCGCCTTCAACGATGGTTTTCTCACGAGCAGGACGAAGCGTTTCCCAAAATCCTGCCGTATTTCTTCGTTGAATAAATGCAATACGAGACCATTCTGGTAATCCTGAATTTCCTATTTTCTTACCAGCGAATTTCGAATCTTTGGATACAGTTTGGCTGATGCCAACAATGTCCGGTATGTTGGATAGAATCGCATAAGCTCCTGATGCTTTGGTGTGAATATGAGCAAGGATGTTATCAACTGCAACGCGCTTAATATCGACTGCAAAGGTAATTCCCATTCGTTGAGTAACAGTGACAAGATCAGAATCCTTGAGAATCAATCCAGTTCTTGTTACCCCCATATCATTCGCCAAGAGTGCCGCAGCGATTGAGATGTGATCATCGTCAAGGGCGGCAATTGCAATATGATGTTCTTTAATTCCAATTTCTGTGAGGATATTACGGTCAAGGAAATCTCCATGAATGACATCAAGGTTGGCATGTGCTCCAATATCCGAGCCGGAAAGGTTGTTTGCTGTATTGAGATTACGTTCGATCACCGTGACGTATGCGCCGTTACGAAGCCAATTTTCAGCAATCCGTCGCCCAACGTTTGTTGCACCAATGATCGCGACCCGAGGTTGTGCAGGAAAATCAATCGATTCATGACCAAAGGCTGTCAAAATCCGACTAAACGAGCCTAGTCCGCTCGTTGCAACCGCAATTCTATCCTTAGGCATCAATGTGAAATCCTTGTTGGGGACTGTACTTGGTTCACCGTCTCGCTTCACACCTACAATAAGGGGCAAACCACCTTCAATGCCTAAACTCGCTTCGGCTAAGGTCTGATAGATGACTTGTTCAGCATCCTTTGTAACGTTTAACTCAATGATGAAGGCTTCATGACCGAACGGAATGACTTCCTCAATTGCAGATGATCGAAGTCCCGTTGCGAGTCGCTGAATCGCTCCGTCCACAGGATCGATGGCATAATCCACTGCCGCCCATCTTGAGAGATGTCCTTGTTCGTGTTCTTCAACATAGGTCCTATTCCTAAACCGTCCAATAGAAAGTAAATTTTGTTGAATTGAAACTCCATTCTGTCGTTTGTATTCATCTTCCGCAAGAGCACAAGCAATGAGGTTTCGGTCATCAGAATCTGTAACGGCGACAAATACCGTCGCATCACCGATTCCTGCTTCTTGCAAAGCCTTGCGAGAAGTAATGTCGCCGTGAATAACCAAAGCATCCAATGATTGAGCATTTTTGACCGCTCTTGAATCGTTGTCAATCAGGACAACGTCCATCGTTTCTGTACGCATAGCGCGAGCTAATTCAGAACCAACTCTGCCAGCACCTCCGATAATCACACGCATCGTTCATCACCTCAACTGTACACTGGGAATTTGCCACCGCCGTAACTCACTGGTCCTTCAAGCGCAAAGACCCGGTCTCGTTGAATCCTGTCCAGATCATTGTCCTTGTCAGAATAAGCTAACGGGCGATAGTAGGCATTAATGTAGGTACCATCTCTGTTTGGATCGGGTTGTTCAATCCAGTCGATGAGTGCGGATGCTGTGTGAAGAAGCCATTTG
>CAXQWT010000067.1:0-16660 GCA_964227855.1 Salipiger bermudensis
GCAGAGGATCGCTCTCATCTTGTGCTAAACCTGGCAAGTCATCAAGCCGCAAACGTAGGTCAAGATGGCCTGAATTTACAGCTGGAACCAGCAAGTCAAGGCTGAATTCTCCGTTGTCCCTTGGAGAAGTTCGCCAAACGTGGTCAAAGTCACCAAAGACAACGTCAAAAGCACCGGGTGGTGCGGGTGTCTCGTCTTCACTGAAGAGTACACGTCCAGTAACTCGCAGTGCTTGGCCACTACCGATGAGTGTTTCTTCGGCCTCATCATTGTAGTGATTGGTACCATCTCGAAGTTCTACGGCCTTGATGTGTCCAGGTTCTGTGTAGAAGCGGAAATCGTTATCCAGACTCCATGCATTCGAACCTAGGCCACTTATCTTCGAGAAGCAAGGGGTTGATTCACCTTCATTGCACGGTTTATCCGTAACCTTGAGAATTGGAATGAAATGTTCCTCTCCATTGGTATCATAAATCTCCGGGAACGACCATGTGAGTTGGAAGCGTGCTCGAATCAGTAACTGGTTCGCATCTTCACCAAAAGTGGAGACTTGTGAATAAAGGTTTGAAACAGCAATGTATTCGCCACCGGATTCAAGTCTGGCCTTTGGCATACCATTCTCATCTTCTTCAAGTTGAATGAAGATCGATGTTTCTTCGTCGTTGACATCTTCACCAAGTGCGAATTGGACGAACTGGATATCATCCCAACCGTTCCGGTCGGAGAGGACCACTTGCGCAGTGTACATGACACCGGGATGAAGAGGTTGCTCATCTTCGTGACCGATGATGCTTGAATTTGTCAAATCAACGACTGGCTCAAATTCTTGACGGATTCGATATGTTGAGGCATCAGCATCCCAGTTCGGCATGATTTGTCCAGGAGCATATCCACAAACCTGTGGACTTGGAGGACAAACTGGACCTCCACCCATTGCGACCTGATTCTGTTGGCCATCTTGACCGCTGACATACATCGATACAACCTGTCCATGCTCAAGCATAGAATCATCAACAAGACCATTGAAGATGTTCAAACCACCAGCAATCGTTTCAGGAGAGGAGAGAATTTTCTCGGCGTATTCGTCCTCTTGTGGCAACCCGTCGAAGTTGAAGTCATGACATCCAATAGCCACTGTAGACTTGCAACCAACCCAGTAATGGAGACTGATTTGGGTCGGCGGGTCAACGCTGTCTTGAATGTTGACCGCCACTGCCTGACCACCAGGTGCTGGTGGCCCTACGTGACGTTCCTGACCATCGAATGGGGTGACCCCAAGAACGAGAGGAGAATTACCATCGAGAACAAGTCGAATGGTGTTGTAACCAGGATTCGTGAAGATTGATCCGTTTGGTAGATTTACTGCTTCGACCGAGAACACCATACCTCCCGGCTTGGACTCGATAGGGGACATGAATGTCAAATTGTATGCACCAAAGTTTGGATTGGATTCTTCAGCGAGGACTATGGGTTGGTCGATTGGATCACCATCGTAAGTGACGTTTTGACCAAGTACACGAAGATTGAATTCCCCTGAAAGAGGCGAGAGTTGTGATGATTCGAAGTGAATCTTACCAAGGAAGGACAAGTTTTGTCCACCACGAACCCAATCTTGCGCGTAAAGTTGTCTACCCGTCTCGTCAAAGACCTGCATACCATCGAGTTGGATATCGTTTTCAACACGCAATCGCATGTTTTCAGTTTCCCAGTTGCTGACTGCTGTTCCTAAGGAGTCTTTGACAGTGAGAAGTGCTTCTGTTGCAACTTCGTCGTTCCAACTCCAATCCACTGTTACAGGAATACGGATAGTTCGAACATCATTTGAATCAAGATATGACGAACAATTTGCCGTATCGAAAGCTACGATACCGTTTGCGTCGTTGAGTGTGCTGCACGAGTCGCCTTGTTGCCACTTGAAGGTTGGATTGTCTCCACGAGAGTTGTTGAGCGATGCGGTTACCTCTGTAACAAAGTTCACTTCATCACCATGTGCGACCTTGATGATAAGATTTCGAGCAATTCCATCAGGCGCGGCCATACCACCTTCAAATGCTGCACTGATCGCATGTGTATTCATCTTGTAAGCAATGTCAATGTTGGTAATCTTGACGCGGCCAGATGTTTGTGCTTTGATGGCAAGTGGAACCTCGACGATCCCTTCACCGTTATCAGGAATATAATCGTTGAATGCATCAACCAGAGTGGGTTGGAAGTCAACTTCAACACCAACTACGGAATCGTCACTGACATCAATTGCGGATTCGTTCAGGAAGAGAATGCTTTCCCAATCGAAATTACCATCTGCTCCAACATCGATTCGAGGGCGGTCTGGATACCCCTCTTCATAGAACAATTCTAGGCTATCCATGACAGGTGTCTTGAATCGATCAGTCGATGTCATTGTCACGGCATAACGCAGTACGTTTCCAGCTCCATCGGTAGAGAAACTCGTCTCAACAAGATTGGCAGCTGGTTGCCATGTCGAGCCATCATCGTTTGAAACTTGAACGGTTACATCTGTTGCTGCATCAGTGGTTGCAACCCATACAGGGCGAACCTTTCCAACTTTCGTACCGGTAGGCTTCGCAGGCGAGATCCATGTGCCACTTGACTCATATTCCGTTGCATACTGCAAATCAACCCACCAAGATACGGCTGTTGAACCGATGAGAGTTGCTTTCCATACGAGTTCTTTTCCAGGGTGTTGGAAATGAACGGTCGTGTTCGATTCAACTGCAACCCAATGTGTCCCATTATCAGCAGATACCCAGTAATCTACACGATCTCCGATTGATGTTGCTGCCCAAAGTGTTTCCATATTGACGGCAAGAACATCATCTGTAGTTTCGATGACTGGACCTAACCATGTTGTGGTCCCCGGGGCAGGCGTCGTTTTGTACTGCCAACTGGTACCAAATTCATGATACGAGGGTGAACTCGACCAGGTTGAATATCCTGAATCGACAGTAATGAAGCGTCGACCATCATAGAACAGCCCGTAACCGAGTGAAGAGATACTTCGTACGCTGTTCTCAGGGATCAATGCAACTGCGCTTCCTGAACGACCCCACGATTCGAGTTGATCACGATCGTTGTAGTAATTGCCATCTTGACAACGCATGAAGAAATGTGTTTGATTCATTTCAAGGCCGCGCGCTTGTTGATTGCTGACACCACATTGCCAAATTGAGGATGAAGACGTCTGGAAGGTGAAATAGTCATCACCTCGCTCGAGGTCACCTGTGCTACTGACGGTGTAGGATTGGATCCTTCTGTTTTGGTTATGCAGAATCCAAATGGTATCTTCAACTGGATCGTATGTAATCCCAGTGTAATCGCCGTTCCCTTGAGGTTGGAACGAATTGATGCAAACCCATTCGTTCTCATTGGAAATATCAAATTCGAGAACACGATGATAGAGTGTGTTTGCTGTGGAGGTGTAGAAGTATTTGTAACCAGATAAAATGGCATACAAACGCTCATCATCGGTGACGACCCAGTCACGGAACCCCCACTGCCCGTAGTAGGAAGAAGAGTGCTTATTGGGCAATGTACACCCGTTTTGATCGAGTGTAATCACACTTTCACGACTACCGTTGTTCGGATACAAACGATGGACAATGTTGTGGAAAGTTGTGGATGACCATGTCGAGAGGTACAACCAATCATGGTGACGTAGAATGGAACCTTGCCCTTGAGCGTTGAGTGAATTCGGACTGAGTTTCAATTGCTGCGAGAACAGTGCATCCGTTGAGTTCGACGTATGCGGTTGACGTACGGCATAAGTACCGTTGTCTAGCCATGCCGTACTTGCAGGGTTCACTTCCTCATCAATACCATGAGCATTGAATTCATGACTCGAGTTTGCCATAGCAAGCGTTAGGTCTGAACTTTGGTTATCGGTGTTTGATGCCACTCCGGCAACCCAGTGATCTCGAGTTGTTGTAGGAATCGAGGACCAACCCGTTGCTGACGCACCCGACAATGTCATTTGCACATCGGTAACTTGCGCTCCTTTTGGAAGTGCAATCTTTGCACCTGTGTCGGCATTTCCACCCTGATAAAGTGCGATGTATTCCGTGGTTCCATCACTGAATTCGTAGGTATGGCGAGCAACTTCTGCAGCCTCTGCCTGTTCAATCCAGAGTTCACCAAACGGTGAAAAACTCATGCCGACGAAAAGGGCAAGCAGCACAATCGCTATGGAACGTTGAGAGATAGCGTTCACACTCATGTTAACAACCCAGTGCTTGAAGGATTATCAAGCGTTTGGATAGCGGTCACTATGTCGTTTGACGTGAGTCGTACCGGATTGGGGAAGTTTCACCCCGGCTTCCGTCCTGTTCATCGTCGTTGACTTCGAACCAATCGACCATCCAATCGCCGTCCGTATCCCAATTGGTAGGATCTGTACCTTCTGCCACATGATCGTCGTTGTAATCCAATAGATACCAACCATATTCGTGTTCACCAACAGCTCGTACGGGAGCCGTGTTTGGAGCGCCGGTGTAGTAAATTTCCCATGGGTCGGTCAGATTACCACCACAGAGTACGACATGGTTTGATGCATCTTGCACGAGGAAATCTACGTCGTTATCGTTGACGATGTAGGCATATCGGAAATCTGTGCTTTGAGATTTATCCATCTTGAGATAATTCTTCACGCCTTCATCCCACTGGCCGATTCCAAGTAGAAGCGCTCGAAGTTGCCATCCTTCTTGGATAACCTCACCTTGGAAGGTCAATCCTGACAAACGCACTGCGTTTGGACTGGAAAGTTGTTCGTTTGTAATGGCGAAGTATTCTTGGAAGTTCGTGTACGGTTCGTAGACGCATCCAACACCAGAACAATCCCAATTGCCATCCTGATCTGCATCATCGTTTGCATCAACGGCATCTCGAGGGTCCATTGTGAACCAAGTGAACGAAAGGTCAGGGCGCTCGAGAACACCAGCATTCAAGGACAGTGGCAGGCAAGAATTTGTTGAAGTATCACAGGCCCCACCGGTCGCAGGATCAATCCAGTTTACACGAATCTGCAGGAATGAGGAATAATTGTCGTTGGATTCATTCCAGGCCTTCGCGTATTCATACCAGTCAGGAATCATGTCCCCGTCCGTATCGTTGTCCATTGGATTTGTACCGTACTTGAACACTTCACGACCATCCGTTAGATTGAAATCTTGATAGTGAGCACTGACCACTCCATTCAGTGTTTCAGTGATGAAGGATTCAGAGTCACTATCGCTATCGTTCGAATCGGGACGAGTATCGTTGTCGTATTCCATCCAGTTGGTAAACGGTAAATCACCAATTCCCGGCTGAACAACTTGGGTAGATGGGGTGAAGGTACGATCTGACCATTCACCTTGAGGAGCAGGAAGGTCAAACGCTGTTCGATCGTACCAACCATCAGAATCACCGTCATAATTGACATCCCATGGATTCAATGGATTGGCAGCCCAATGATTCGTTGTTGTTGGATTATCCATGCCGTACAATGCATAGCAATATTCCCAGCCGTCAGGTATTCCATCGGAATCCGAGTCGGGATGCGTTGGATCAGAAACTCCCACGAGCGTTCGATTGAAGTTATTCTCATTGAACGAATTGATGGTGTTCATTCGATTTACTGAATCTGGCCCCTTTGCCATGAAGTCGTCAATGAGGGCTTGTCGTGCTTGGAGAATCCCCATGCCCGTTTCTTCCATGTATGCATTCATTGCATCTTCGCCGAAGTCAACGATACCTACAGAGGCCGGAACCGAACTTCTGTTGAGATATTTACCCCACGTACGTGATTCCCATTCACGCAGATTCGAATAGCGTTCATCCAAGTCGATGGTTCCGTCGCGATTGCAGTCGTAACTATCGCCATCAGAATCAAGATTGACATCGGTTTCAATGAGTGGATTCAATCCCCATCGGTTTTCGTTCAAGTCCCAAGAAGTGAACCAATACTCAAATCCGTCGTACATCCCATCGTCATCGGTATCTGGATTGGTGGGGTCCGTCATACCGAGAAGTAACGAGATGAATACATTCGGCGGCTCGCCCGACTGCCAAGCGTTGAAATCATCAAGCAATCGCTTACCTCTGGAGTCTTTTGAAATCAGAATTTGGAAGACACGTTGAGCTTTCTTGGTTGGTTGTTGGACATCCCCATCTTCGTGCAATAATGGAGCGTCTGCTGGAGCATCGATTCCGTTCTCAGGATTTGAGGTAGCCAATGCGAATTCTTGCAAGTCTACCAATCCATCGTTGTCGCTGTCAAAGGTACCGTCTCCGGCTACAACTGGGTTGAGTGTCCAAGTCTGTGCTGAGAGGTTCCATGCTGTAAACAACAACTCGAGACCATCGATGATGCCATCCCCATCTGTATCGACGTTGTTTGGATCGCCCGTGGGACCAGTTAGATTGTATTGTTCAGGCGTCATGTAGGTTCCAAATGAGAAGGTTGTTGAGGCAGAAGGCCATTGTTGGAAGGCATATGCCGAGCCTAATGTAGTGACAAACCATTGTGGAGAAGAACGATTGGAATTGGTCTCCGATAATTCTGAATCGATGAGATTGTATTCTTCCCAATTCGTCATTCCATCATCATCAGCATCGAGCCATCGGTCATTCGGTTGAAGCGGGTTAAGGGTCCATTCATCATCGATAACGTTCCATCTTGCAAACCAGATTTCCCAACCATCGGGCATCCCGTCGTCATCAGTATCTGCACTAAACGGATCAGTCGAGCCTTTCTCAATTGAGATTTGACCTGCGAGAATGGCTCCACTAGCACGGGATGCGAAATCCGCCTCAGGCATGCCGAAATCAGAAATGTTGTCAAACAAATCCGTTGTAAATCCACTTGGCAATTCCACTCCATCGAGTGTTTGGTTGTTCAAGAACAAACCAGAACGTACGTGATATTCAAGGTAGTTTACAAACATCTCATTTGGAGTGAGTACACCGTCTTTGTTGACGTCGTATCCGTCACCATCTGGCTTCTCGAACAAATCAGACCCGTTGAGTGGATTGACACCTACTCGGAGAGGAGACCATGTGCACTGGCTATCCGCCTCCCAACCATCTGGGAGGGTATCGCCGTCGGAATCTACCAAGTTAGGATCTGGTATGGACCACGTGGCAACGGATTCTGGAGATTCTCCAAACTCCTCAAACAAATCACCTTGTAAACCAGCCTCACGTACAAGCGACCATTGATACTCACAAAGATTTGCTAATCCATCTTGATCGGCGTCCCAGGATGCGTCATCAGCCCTTGTAGGATCAAGTGACCAATTGTTACCACCTGTAAACGAAGTCCCAACCCAACGTCGATGTTCGATTTCCCAACCATCAGGCATACCATCTCCATCCGTATCCAAAACGGTGGGGTCAGTGCCAACATCAATCGAATTCAAGTTACTGTAGGTCGTTCTTGCTTGCTCACCCAATGCTTCATCACATGTGTACACCAGTTGAGGGGTATAATAACAATCGAAGTTTGTTTCACTGAGGAAGTAGCCGAAGAATTCAGCACCATCCATCAATCCATCCAAATCGGAATCACTTTGATTTGGGAGAGTGGAATTGTATCCATCTGCAGTACGGGCCACATAGCGATACTCCTCCAGATTGGTCCACCAACGGTCAAGTTCATCGCCGCCATTGAGGCGAAGTCCGTCTACATCACCATCAAGAAGCGCATCCCATGGGTCGGTCGGATCCAAGCCATACGCCAACTCCCAGCCGTCGGGCATACCGTCGCTGTCAGAATCATTTGCGCCCGGATCCATGAGTTCCAAGTTTGCGAATCGACCCGGGGCAGATGCGCCGAGAATGTATGTTTCGCCGTTCCGTTCAATCAATCCAATCGATGCAATTTCTCCAGGCATCTTTGAATTCGATTGGAGGCCATAAACGTCCAGATAATTTCCTGCAAGAACCCATAGCCCATCAGAAGATCCGATAAGCACTTCGTTTTCTGTCGGGAAAATGGAGTGTATGTTGTTGGATTTCGCCAATTCATCAGCATTGCCACCGGGATGCTCAAGCAGACCTCCGAAAGACATGTCGTTGAGTTCAAGATTCAATCGATGCAAACCAGAAGGGGTACCGATCCACAGAACAGTGGGGTTCTGTGCGTTTGGACCATCCAGTTTCAGTGTTTGAACTTCGGCTGGATTTCCAGTTGCTCCAAGGTTGAGTGTTCGTAAGTCATCGATTTTATTCGGGATGTTCGAGGGATTTGCATCAAAGAAAAAGCGCCACGATGGTGATGCATCATCACGTCCTGTAGCTGATTCGAGCGTCATCATACCACGTTCAGCACCGATGTAGAGGACCAAACCACCACCAGGGACGCTCCCGTGTTCCAGTTCAGTGACGACGACCTCATCTTGCATGAGAGCGGATTTGAAGTTCGAACCAAGTTCGTATGTTTGGGTAATTTGGCCTCCAGTGCTGACCTCGAGGACCATACCGTCGCCGTTGGCCCCCAGTGCGATGAGTTGTTGGCTTGAGCCCTCAATCGCAAGCTGATGGATTGCAAAGAGTTCAATCGCCTCACTTGAGGACCAAGACTCGATTGGTTCAACAAATCCGTCAACTTGAAGGGCTGCAACATGGACACCATGCGAGGTTGCTATCGCAATCGAGTGGGGTCCCGTATTCGATTCGACGAAGATCGCTTCATGCCCAGTTATGCCCTGAGGGAACCATTGATCTTGAGTGGTTTCTGTCTCGTAGTCCATTGTCGTGATTCCGTATCTGGTGAGATAGTAGGCAGTTGAATCATCAACGAGGATACTCCGTACATCGTGATGCATGATGGAGAGATGACCCGGAATAGCGTTGAATGTCAGAGGATATTCCTTGAACGATGAATCATTGACGCCCAATTGAACCTCGCGAAGACCCGATCGAACTGTATTTCCTTCGTCGTTGTGGGTGTAATATTCCTCAAGGTTCGAGAGAGATTCCCCCAAAGCGATTGCTGAATCTGTTCGACTGACATCGGCAGAAACCAATCCATCTCGATTCAAATCCCAACCATCTCGATCATCATCAAGCAAAGCATTCGAACGGTTGAGTGGATCGAGGCCGAAATGAACCTCCCATCCATCGGGCATACCGTCACCAAACGAGGGATACAGCGGACGTATTGCGAAACCGTCCCAACTGTACCGATCTGAATCATCGAGAAGAGGGTCAGTTCCAAGCCACAAATCTTCACCAACAACGCCAGTAGCGTTGGACGTACAGGCCGTCAGGATGTTCATGAACGAAGAGTTCATTCCATTTGTGATGAATGGCCACTGTGTCAAGACAGAACCCTGAGGGAGTGTTGCAGAACACCAAAGACCATCCAGTTCGTTGGTAAAGTTCCCAGGCATTCCGTATTGATACTCTTCAGGAGAGGTATATTGCTCAGCAACTGAAAGGAAACCGTCTCTGTTCACATCGAAACCGTCTTCATCGGGATCATCTGTTTGATCGCTTGCGTTTAGTGGGTCAAAATAAGGGCAAACATAGCGTTGAGTGACATCATCAAAACCACCTGCTCGTGCACACATCCATGCTTCGAATCCATCGGGCATACCGTCACCGTCAGTATCGGAAACACGCGGATCAAGGTAAATTCGGTCACCGTTTTCATCGAGACTTCCCGTCAAACCACGAGAAAAACCGGGTTCATTGCAAGTATCGGGATAAGGCCAACAATACTCTTCTGTGTTGTTCAACCCGTCACGGTCGGTATCAAAATTGGCATCGGAGGCATCACTTTTGTCCAAACCCTTCATGGTGACCGAACGGCCGTCAACAGCAGAGAAATTGATCCAATCTTCAAAGATGTTCTCATGAACGTCTGGAATTCCGTCACCATCCGTGTCCGTAGTAGGTGGCTTTTCTCCAAATGTATCATCCGGATGGACGTTTGAGACTGGGGAGATGACAGGGAATTGTGACATGAACAGTAGCCCAGCAATCACAGCCAATGAGGTGAGCAAAGTGGTCTGGCTCCTACGCAACATAATCACCTACGGCGTAACGCCCTATCCAAACTCCTTGTCTCCACGCTTATAGCAATGATGGAGCGTTGTTCATACACGGTTGCGCTGTTAGTGCTCAGAAAACGAGCAAAATCATCTGTTTCGAGCGGTGTATTCAATATCCGTCTGCACTCGGCTTGCAACGATTCAGATGGGCATGTCAATTACGCACCTCGGAACAGGCAGCCGTGGCAACGCCACATTGCTCAGTTCAGGGTCGTCGCATATCCTTGTCGATCAAGGATTCAGTGGAGTTCAATTGGAAAAGCGGCTCAACATGCTCGACGTCTCACCAAACGATTTGGAAGCGATTGTTATCACACATCATCATGGCGACCACGGAGGTGGTGCACTCATTGCTCAGAAGCGATGGAATGTACCGGTATTCGCCAACCATCGAACCACGGCTGAACTTGGCCTTTTAGCGGAACTAACGCACCAATTTGAGGCTCTCGACGTCCTTCAATTCAACCAAGGAATTTCTCTCCTCCCAGTCCCAGTCCCTCATTCAGGAGCTGATAACGTAGCCTTCGTGGCCAGCCATGGAGGTGAACGTTCAGCAATCATTACCGATCTGGGCAGTTGGACCGATGAATTGGTGCACCACGTTCGAGGCTGCCAACACATCGCTGTGGAAGCAAATTACGATCGTAAGCGGTTAATGGCTGGTCCGTATCCGTCGTCTCTCAAAGATCGCATTACTGGAAGAGGCGGGCACTTGTCAAATGCACAAACAGGTGAATTTCTTCGCCACGTATGCACTGATGCAACCAGAAGCATCACGCTGACACATCTTTCTGAAATGAACAATGCCCCTCATTTAGCAGAGTCGAGTGTTCTGTTTGAGATCGACGAGGTCTTCGAAGGCGACATTAACATTTCAATGCAAGATGGTCCACAATTTTCACACTTTATCGGCCGCCGTGACGGCGATGGATTCGCTACAAACGCCATTCAGCGAATCCAACGAGAATTGCTCTGAAATAACAACGTTCAGGTCAATGCCTAAATGCATCGGAAGAACTACGGGAATCAAGGGGAGGTTATTGTGCGTCATAGGAACACTGCAGAAGATGATGATGCGGTGAGTGAAATCCTCGGCGTCATTATGATGCTTGCGATGGTGATTACCATCATGGGTGGCGTTTGGATTTTCCTTAATCCGTACCTTGTCGCCTTCAATGACAACACAAATTGGAACAGTGCAAGCAACATCGCCGATCGAGTCGAAGACAGAATTGATGTGGTCGGTGACTCTCCAGACGGAACAGGGACTCGTCAAGCATTGTCATTGAAATCCTCCTCCATCAATCCAGCGAATCTTGTTGAAGAATGGGTGATAGCATCCGATTTAACGCCCCTTGAGGTGGTCAATGTGAACGAATTGAATGCAAGTTCATTTGAGTTCCTCGCCCTGAACGAAACCGTGACAACTGTGGCTGTACAATCGGCTCAAAATGTATCAACGTTTACAGTAACACCTACGCATGAATGGACAACAGTTGACCATAATTTAGACAGTGAACGCTTCATTATCATCGATTTTTACAATGCAGGAGGAGATCATGTCCACCGCTGGTCACGCTTTGTACTATCAGGTCTTAGCATCAATACTGCGATTGATGGAGGCATGAACCAAATCGCTCTCGTCAACGATGCACGGATTACTAGAGATCCTACCACCTCTTGGTCGATTGAAGAAGCACCGCGATTGCGACTTGACACGCTGGTTGATGGTTCAACACGGTTATCGATTGTCCTAACCGATATTCGTTTGGGAAGTGCTCTTGGGAACGGGCCAAATGTTGGTTTCAAAGTTGAATCCCTTGGACCAATTCAATTGTTTACTGGAGAATCCTACAACCTTCAAATCAAAGTCACGAATACACTCCATTCTGTCATCAATCCGCAATACCATGACATTTGGTTAAACGAATACACCATCAATCGCGCCTCGGGCACACTCGGTGAATTTGTTGGCATCGCACCGTACCAACGAGCAAGTGGAAGCGATGGGTTAACTGTAGAAACACAGGGAGATCCGCTCTACCTCGAAATTGATGTCAGAAGATTGGCGGTGAATACATGATGGAACTTCATCGTGATGAGGAAGCTGTTTCCGCAGCAATTGCGACTGTTCTTTTGTTCGGTGGAGTCATCTCAATCATCAGTTTGATGATGCTTACCATGATCCCTGTCATAGAGGAATTGGAGGGAAGTGTTGAGCGCCATGACATGGCAGCCCAAATGACTCAGTTTAATCATCAAACAACCACGTTGTCTGAACAAGGAATGCCTGGTGATGTTGTAGCACAAGAATTCGTTCCGGTTGATGGCGTACTTACATGGGACATGATGCGTAGTGGCATGTGGTATTCGTCATCATGGCAAGAGGACCATTCATTCCGGATTCGAGACGTTCTTGACTTCGATGACATGCTCAAAATCAAACACCCCGAGTCAACCACTTCTACCGCTTGTTTTTCTGATTTAAGACTAGGGCCTGACCGCCCATACCACTACTCTGCACCTCTGTGGGCAGATAGTGTCATCCTCACAACCAAACCTGGACTAAGTTTTCCTCTCGGTCCGATTGAAGTCGATGCCCTTCGCAATGGTCTAGTTCACGAATCCTCAGAACTGTTTGTCGATGATGTTCAAGAATTGACCTTTGATGAAGCTGAGTGGTCCATTCAATCAACGCAGGAACTCGAAGTCTACTGGATGCGAAATGGCCAAGGAACGACTGAAGTTCGGCCTACAGATGCGAACGCAAACGGACTTGGACGGTCATGGGCGCTACCGTTACCTGCAGGTACCGTGCATTTGAACATCCTAGCAGAAGAACTCATGATGGTTCACGGTAACGGAGCGTTTGGTGATTTCACAGAGGTTGCTCTTGCATCAGAACTCGTGAATGTCCGAACAAGTTGGAAAAAGACCATGACTCTCAACACTCCACAAGTCGTCCACATTACCACAACAACCGATGCTCAATTGATGCTCTCCATTGGCACAGAGGGATCTACGTCGTGGAAAAGCCTGACCGGTTCAATCTATGGCACCACGTTCATCCCTCCAACACAGGAGGGGTACGTCCTTCTGTCAAATCCAAATGAAGAACCCACAACGATCACTTGGAGAGGCGCTGGGGTTACCGTTGATGAATTGAGCAGTTACAGTGTATCATGGCCACCTGTCGGACTTGACGGTGCAAGTATGTTGCAAAGTGACAACCCTATATCGATTGTATGGAGCGGGGACTCTTCGCCTTCAGGAGTCTATGAATTGGGTGCTCTCGATACTGGAATGGAGTCTGGATTGCAGATGCATTCGAACAATTCGAACACGTTCAATCTCGAATTGAGAAGCAATGGTGAACAATCGATACTCAATGTTTCTACTCTTGCGGAAAATGAAAGCGTTCTCGACTACGGAGATGCGTTGATTGTTCCAGTAAACGGAGAGGCGATTTCCATTGAGACCATTGAGGGCCATGGTATGTTTGCACTTGTAGAACAAGGATCCATTGGACTTCATAATGGGCTTCACGATGGAGCAAGGCGCTGTGTTTCGATCGATGTTACTGCATCTGGCTGGGTTGATTTGAAAATGCCCTGGAACAGCATGGGTGGACGAAGCATCGTCGATCTTCAGCAAGCTTGGCGAACCGGGGCATTTCCTGCAAGTTTGCATATCGAACTTTACGGACTCATCGTAGAGGAGCCATACACGCCGATAGCAAGTGCTTGGGTCATGCAGATCTCCCGCTTTGTATACGAGTTTGATTCATCTGTAACTGGGATGGAAGTAGCTATGAGCGGTGGTGCTGTCCTTACAAATCATCCTGAATACAAACCAACAGTCATTGCCTCGCCTGCAGATCGAGGTGGCCCCGGACCACGATTTGCAGCAACAATACCAGCACTTCACCCAACAAGTGATTCGGCAGTAGGGGGCGGTGTTTTGTCGATGGAAGTCATCTTGAGCAAGCGAACATCTCTCGCAAGCGATGTCGCATATGAGGTACGTCGAGGATGGGCTGAGCCTTATGGAGGTGCAATCGCTTCTTCTTCAACCCAAGGTTTGGAGGCAAGTGAAGATTGGACCATTTACCCTGGTCGCTTAGATTTGTTAACCGATTACGTTGGATGGGTTCCAGATCCTGGCTTTGGTACCTCTGAGTCCGTGTGGCACACTGCGGGACAGCCGATCCAATTTTCACTTCAAATTTCATCCCTCGATGCTCATGTTTCGGAGGTGATTGCCTGAACAATTCATCTTTGCAGAGGAATCGAGAAGCCGCTGCTACTGAACTTGGTTATGTGTTCACATTCCTACTTGGCGTTTTGTTATTGACAATGTTTAGTTTGTGGATTTATGACATTGAAACAGCTACACGAGAACGCTGGAATGAAGAAGCAATCGATGCAAATATGAACGAATTATCCGCAGCAATCGAACGCACAGACATCGCTAGTCGAATTGACAATTCATCCTACGCAGAACGAGTCTATTGGCAAGCAACAGAAGCTGACGAATCGCAATTCTCCTTGGAATTGACAGATACGAAGTTAATTTTGCATGATGAACAAGGTGAACTGGGTACAGAGCGTTCACTTTCAGGAACGGCATCTGCACCTCATACAGGAATCGTTAATCTTGCAGGTGTGGAAGCAATTTGGGTTGTTTACCACAACGGAGTCATCTCGATTGAACTCGACCGACCGATGTTCTAACGCCCCATGATGGCAGAGTGAACTTGAGATTGAACTTCTCGCATTCGAGTGCGGGCACCCAATTCTCGGAATACTGCTAATGCTCTCTGAAGATACTCCATTCGACGTTGTCGATCTGGAGCAACTCCACCAAGTTTTGAGAGCAATTCACCAATTTGCATTCGCAGATCGTTTGCTTCGGCGATGATGAGTGCTTCACGATATCGTTCAAGAGCTTCCTCACTGCGACCACTGTCCTCAAGGACTTCACCAAGTAAAATCATGAGTTCTACCATCGAAACAGGGTCACCTGCGTCGGTCATAATGTTGAGAGATTCAGTATAATGATGCATGGATGTTTCAGCATCATTCATCTTTGCATGATAACGCCCAAGTAGAGCCTGTGAACGAGCGTGAGCAAGCAAATCATCGGCTTTGTCCGTACGCTCAAATGCTTCAAAAGCATGCTTCCGAGCTCGCTCTACCTCGCCGAGGTCGAGGAGTGCTCGCCCTAGAATGATTTGTGCACTCAACAAGGATTCATCGTTGGAAATAATTGCTTCAACTTCAGAATAGGCTTCCAATGCCTTGGCACGGTCGTTCTTTCTCCGGTACAAATAACCCATGTTGTTGTAGGTCCGAGCAGCGCCCTCTGCATCTCCAAGTTCAACTTGGACCTCAAGTGCTTCTTTGTGCGCTGAGAGAGCTTTATCGGTTTGTCCTTGCTTCATAGCGATGTCTGCTTGTGATCCAAGAATTTCTGAATAAACAACAGCAAGTTTAGCATCCTTTGCGGCCTTACTCGCCGTTTCAAAAATTAATGAAGCCTGTTCAAATCGTCCAAGCATGAGAAGAATATCCCCTTGAAGTTGCATCATTGGAGCCATTAGGGATGGTTGGAGGCGTTCAATGTTCACGCCTTCGATGAGGCTTAGCAATTCAAGATGCCCTTGTGAAACCAATTGACGGCCAAATTCTACGATCTTCTCAATCGCTTCTTGCTCGTGTTCAGAAGCCAATTCATGGTAAATTTGTTCGAGGGTTGTTTCCGATGACTTGCTCAATTTGCTGTAGTAAGTCGCACATGTGCTGTGGACCGATTGCTTGGTTTGCTCATCGATGCTTCGAACAAGGAATTCTCGAATCAAATCGTGAACGTCGTAAACGTCTGTGTCGACTTGGCGAGCAAGGCCCTGTTCGACAAGGCTTCCAAGAACATCCACATCCAATTCATGTGCAAGAAGAGCGTCAAGAGATACTGATTCTCTGAAGATTGAGAGAACGGTTAGGACACGCTTTTGCTCTGCGGAAAGTTTGGAAAAAATCTCCTTGGTAACGTAATGTTCGAGAGTATCGTGGAATGCACCAGCAGAAGCACCTCGATTAATCAATTCAAGAACAAGCGGGTGGCCTCGTGACAAACCGTGGATGTGGAGCCATTGCTCGGTTGAAAGATCTTCAAAACCGGTGAGAAGATTTCGAGCAGAATCTGAATCAAGACCATCGAGTGGAAGAACGAGACTTGTGATTCGACCTTCAGCATCTTTTGTTGGTACAACAGGTTTGAACGATCGAGAAAAGATAACCAAACCGATGGATTCCTCGCTACCAAGTAATCCAAGTGTCATCGATTGAATCGTCTGGAAGAGAATTGCATCAGACACTTTGTGAAAGTCATCGATGACGATGAGTGTTGGTGTGTTTTCCAAGGAATCAATGAGAATGCGTGCAGCATCATCCGGCTTCGGCACAGGGGTTGCAGCGAGATAGTCGGCGAACGAGGAATCGCCGATGTTGAGCAACCATTCTGCTAAGGATTCAAACAAAGCACGGGAACCTTCCCAATCCTGACAACGATGATACAAGAGGTTCCTTCTATGCATGAATCGCTCAATC
>CAXQWT010000068.1:0-10806 GCA_964227855.1 Salipiger bermudensis
CATCAATAACTTGGAACACATTGCTTGTCAAAGTGCCAACAACGCCATTGTCGATATCACGAATGTAGTTGCACTCGACATAGTGGTTACCAGACGTAGCAGTTGGCGTGAGTTTGAGTGGTGTTGCTGGGGATGTGGTATAGTCGACGAAGCTACTCGAACTGAAACTGTACTCGGCGTAACTTGTGTTGACCGTCATGCTGACAGAATCGACAGGTGTTGTACCTCCACTTTCGAACAGATCGCAAGTGAGCGTATAATCGAGCACACGTTCGTTCTGGTGGTCCATGTAGATGTAGCCTTGGAATGCGACATCCATTGTTTTGAGAATGTTTGAGATGGTGCCAAGATTGCTACCCCAATCGTACATTTCTCCACCGAGGACGAACGGTTCAGAAAGGTTCGAATAGAGTGATACGCCCTGTACATGTAACACGGCTTTGAAGACCATTGAATTGTTTGAAACTCCTTCTTGGTATTGCCAATCCCCATTTGCATCGGTGTATTCGAAGCCTGGACCGATGTCGGTGAATGTAATTGTAGACACAGTCATCATATTGCCTGAACCTAGATCCAAACTACCAGAGGCAGAGAGTGTAGAAGAGGTATACTCATTGGTACAGGAATAACCATTCCAGTTACAAAGCGCCCAATCGAGGGTGTATTCCGTCCCCGGATCTAGATTTGATGACATCACTGTAAATGTAATATCTCCTCCACGATCGTAGTATATGTCGTTCACAGAAACTACAATTTCCTCATTGTTCGTTACACGGGCACTTGTTTCTTCTGCATTCGTTGAACTCGATAGTGCAACGGTTGAGAGTGCAAGTAAGATAACCAAAAAGAGGGCGAGCGGCTTTCGACTTTGTGTCATACCCTCAAGATAACGAAGGACTGTATAATTGCTTCGGAATGAAAAAAAGAGTGCGGGGGGCAGGATTCGAACCTGCGAACCAATAAGGAATGGGACCTAAACCCACCGCCGTTGACCAAGCTGGGCGACCCCCGCGCAAACACAGGGCGGTCAACCTTGGTTTTGAAGATTAGGCTGAAACATCGAAGCCAGTCGAAGCAACGATTGCCATGACTTGCTCTTTCGAAACATCGGGTGTAGTGATCACGATTCCAGCATGACTCTGCCAAGAGATGTCCGCCTGAATGACTCCTGGAGTTGCTTCAAGAACACGTGTAACTCGTCCGGAGCAGCAGCCGCAGGTCATTCCAGTGATTTTGAGAGCATGAGCAACTTGGTTCATGGCATCGCCATGCAGTGGGACTATTTGGGATTAAGCCTCAATCTGCCTTGGACGCCACCATTTCAATGTCAATGAATTTGCAACAACACTGATCGATGAGAGTGACATTGCTGCTGCAGCAAAGGCTGGAGGTAGGAGCCATCCAGTCCAAGGAAGTAGCAAACCCATTGCCAAGGGGATTCCGATGATGTTGTAGATGAATGCCCACCACAAATTGGTACGGATTTTCTTAACGGTGACTCGGCCCAGTTCGAGGGCGCTCATGGCATCCATCAAGTCGTTGCGAAGAAGCACGATATCAGCGGATTCGAGTGCAATGTCACTTCCAGCACCCATAGCAATTCCAACATCTGCAGTTGCGAGTGCAGCAGCATCATTGATTCCATCACCGATCATCGCAACGTGTTTACCTTGTTCCTTCAACGATGCGATGAAGACAGCTTTCTCGTCGGGCCGAACATTTGCAATAACCTGCTCAATACCACACTCTTTCGCAATCTGCTCAGCAGCTTCCACGCGGTCTCCCGTAAGCATAATGACCTCCAGATTGTTCTGTTTAGCATGCTTAAGTGCGATCTTTGTGGATGGGCGAAGAGCATCGGATACTTCGATCCAGCCGAGCAGTTGTTGTCCTTTGGAGACAAAAGAAATGGTAACACCTTTTGCCGCTGCTTTTTGTATATCTTCTTGATGTGGTGAGAGATCAACATCGTATTTTTCCATCAACGGCTCGTTTCCTATTGCAACCACGTGACCATCCAAGTCTCCGATGATACCCATGCCTCCAACGTTTTGAATGTTGGTCAACTCGGGTCGTTCTTTGGTCACATTCGACCATGCCGTGGTGATTGCATCTGCAAGAGGGTGTGTGCTTCCGTGTTCTAATGAGGCAGCGATGCTGAGGATCTCTCGAACCTCTCCATCGATGAATTCGATGTGCGAGACCTTCGGTTTACCAGTTGTTAGTGTGCCCGTTTTGTCCACGACCAACGTTGTTGCCGCATGGGATCGTTCCAATGCTTCAATCCCTTTGACAAGTAACCCATAACGAGCACCTGCTCCAGTTCCGACCATGAGTGCAGTAGGCGTTGCTAAACCAAGTGCACATGGGCAGGCGATGACCAAAGTTGAGACGAGGGCAAGGACGGCAATTTCGCCACCAGATCTTGAACCAAATCCATCGCTAAAGAGACTCCAATAGGCTACAGCAATAAGGGCACAGGCGATGACAATGGGCACAAAGACAGCAGCAATTCGATCAACATAACGCTGAATTGGTGCCTTCCCCATCTGCGCCTCATCAACCAATTGAATCACGTTGGAAAGAACCGTTTGGTGATAGGGTTGGGTTGTTGCAATCGTCAATGGGGCATCGACAAGAATGGTACCTCCAATGACCTCATCTCCGATGCGTGCTCGGACTGGATATGTTTCTCCCGTCATCATTGACATGTCGATAAGTGCCGAGCCATCCAAGACACGTCCATCGAGCGGGATGGTCTGGCCGGTTTTGACAAGAACGGTTGTACCGGGTTCGATGTCCTCGACAGGAGTTTTTGTTGTACTCTCGTCATCGTTGACGACGTTGGCTGTCTTCGGTTGAAGATCCATCAAAGAAAAAATTGCATCCGTTGCTTGCAATTTTGCTCTACCTTCGAGATAATTACCGAGCAAAATGAAGGCGATGATCAGTGCAGCACCGTCAAAATACACGTGATTTGTGTTTGCAAAAATCCCCGGCAGGAATGGGAGAACAGGTTCGAACATCACCAATGCTGACCATAGGAACGCAGTGCTTGTTCCCAAATGGACCAGAACGTCCATGTTTGCACGGCCATTTCTCATCGCTCTCCATGCACCAACATGGAATTGCTGGCCCAGGTAAAGGTACACCGGCAACGTGAGACAGAAGGCAATCAACCAATTTGAATTCATTCCGTTGCTGCTACCCAAATCAGAAATGAACATAGAAACAACCAATGTAGGAACGGCCAACAAAAGCGCAAATCCTGCTTTCCATCCTTGCTGACGAACAGCTTCGATACGTTCAGTTCGAATTTGTTGAGAAGTTGGCATTGAGCTTGCAATAAATCCGCCACGATTCACCGCTTCCTCGACGGCTTTGTGGTTCTCGTCAGCACCTTCTTTCCAACGAACAACTGCTTTTTCCAGTGCGAGGTTTACGCGCACGTGCTCGACATCGCCGACCTTGCCAATGATTGAATCAACCGAAGCAACGCAAGCGGCACACGTCATGCCTTCGATGCGGTAGGTTGACTCTACTGCCATATGACCCAGTCTTCGCTCTATGCTGTTTCTAAAAAGGTTGATGCTAAACGGGGGCAAGGTCAAGTCGACCCGACCATAGGTCCAATCCTCTGATTCTGCATGGGAACAACTGGCCCAATTCGAGAATGACAGATTCCCCCTGCCCGTCTCGTACCTCTTCCAAGAGAGACAAACCAAAATCATCAATGTAGAGATTCTTTTTGCTTGAGAGTTGCTTGAGGTGCATCCGCCCATGCATAGAGCCGTCATCATTGAGGTCAAGGAAAATCCACGGCGTTCGAAGACCGACCACACGAGCGTTCCAGTTCACTTCCTCGGAATCCATCAAATGGTAATTCAACGTCATAGCGACCAATTCCCATTCCAGTAATTGAGCCAATCGTCCTTGTTGGGAGCAGTGTTCGCTGAGTTTAGTCATTTCATCCTTATCATACACCCACTCGGTCTCGTGCAACATCGCTTTCAATTGTCGATGGACGATGAGATCGGGGTAACGACGAATTGGACTTGTAAAGTGGGCATATGCATCGAGATTGAGTCCAAAATGTCCAATATTGACTGCATCGTAACGTGCTCGATTCATCAGTTGAAACAATCCCTGATCAACGACTCGACGTAGTGATGAACGCAGTGCACTGGCTTGTTCTTGTGCTTGACGTAATCCGTCCAACATCTCATCACGCGCATCTTGTGCAGAAACATGTGAGAGATAATCCTCAATCTCAACGTTCTTTTCATTGGAAGAAAGGCCACTCAAATCGATTTCTTGGCCAGCCCAAGCCCCTAACAATCCTGCAAGCTCATCGGTATCGTCTTGACTTTTTGATTTTGAACGAGGTTCTGGGAGTTGAATCGAAATATCAAGTGCTTCGAGTTGTTTGTTCAAATCCCGTACATCGATTGAATCGGGCATGGGATGACATCTCCAAGGCAATGCTGCCCCAGCTTTTCCAAGAATCTCTCCTACGATGTTGTTGGTTTTGACCATGAACGTCTCAATCATTTTGGTTGCTTTGTTCGGCCATTTGACTTCAATGGACACGTCGTTTTCACCGTGAATACGCGGTCGTTGTTCGCCTTGTTGAATGTTCAAACGGAGTTCATCTTGCTGCCAAGATTCTGCTAGTGAAAACAACGCATTCCATCGTTCATCGTCCAAGGTGTCCTCGTAAGCCAGATTCTCCTTGACGAGCACAACTGCTTCGTGTGCGTGTGAGGATACAACGTTGTTCTTCTCATCCAAAACCATCTCAATAACCATCGCAAGGCGCGGTACATTTGCTCTCAACGAGCAGAGATCATCAGCAAGCCGAAACGGAAGCATAGGTAGTACTGCATGGGGAAGATAGACCGAGGTCGCTCGAGCCTGAGCAGTAGCATCCAGAGAGGAATCTTTGACCACGTAATGCGCCACATCAGCAATAGCAACCCACAATGTCCTTCCGTTTCCATGTTCCTCAAGGCAAACCGCATCGTCGAAATCCTTCGCATCTGGAGGGTCGATTGTTACAAAGTGCAAGTGTCGTAAATCGCTTCTTCCTTCTGCCAAGGCAAGGGAAGCATCAACATCCGGTAATTGTTCAGCCCAGTGCTCAAGGCTTGTTTCATACGTCGAAGGAAATGGATTGTCGTTGTTCTTTCGTCTCCATCCCAGACGATGCTTCAACAGTTCGAGAATTGACCAACGGCCCGCCTTGACAAGCATCATGGCAAGAGCGGGTTCGAATTCCGGAAATCGTAATCCTGACTTGCGTGCAGCAAGTCGTTTAAGCTCAAGTTGGAGATCAAACTTTTTCCAAGTAAGTCCAATTTCAGGATGAAGTTGAACACGGTCTTGTAGCGGTGAATTGAGAATCAAACATTCCCATGCATCGAGTATGTCTATCCATTGGTCAAGATTTGAAAGCGGCTCTTTTTCGAGACGAGAGAGTCGAGTAGACCATTCTGCTACCGATTGTTCGATACCAAGAATGGACTCCTGCGTTCGTACTGAAACGGTGTTGTTTCCCTCCCACTTGAAGTGTTGACCACGTTTACGAGAAGAGCGAATCAACTCTTGGAAATCACCAAGAATTCGCTTCCTGTATGCCTTGGGATCTTCTCGACTCGGAGGCCGTGCCTCATGTTCAAGAAGAAAATCTACAAGTTCATCAGCGGTCCAAGACTTCTTCCACAACTCTTCAGATTTGAACAGAGATGTAAACCGCCGCCACATACGTTCGGAATCAGGACCTTGTTTTGATGAGCCTCGGTTCGGTCGACCCATACGCTCACAGCCCGTGGTCTCGCAATGCTTCAATTGCAGATCTTTGTTCCAGAGTGAGCTCATCATGTTCAGGGAGAACAAATTCAAGATCAAGGTCTCCACCGTTGTACCCTGCACCAGACATGCGTCGACGGTCACCAGGCTGGCTGTTTTCAGCGACCTTGAGCAAACCTGACTTTCCATTCAGCAATTCAATCTTGACTTTTCCACCAAGCAGTAGTGTGGAATATGGAATAGCAATCTCTTGGATAAGAAGGCCATTTTCCCATCTTCGTCCTTCACCTGCATCGATTCGAATCGTCAAATGAAGGTCTCCCGGAATACCTTGTGGATGTTCATTGCCCTGCTGTTTGAGACGTTTTACAGTTCCATGTTGGACATTGGGCTTGAGTTTGATTCTGAAGTTTTTGTGAACCTTTGATGCCACATTGTTCGTCCCAACCTTGAGTCGTTGAGCTTGAAATTGAATCTCACCGCCTTTTTCTGCTGTTTCCAAATCGATGTCTACTGAAACGTGGACGTCGCTTCCTTTGGGTTGTTGTTGCGGTGGACGACGGCGTTGTTGGAATGGATTCTGTTGTTGACCTCCAAACATTTGTCCGATCAAATCTTCGAATCCACCTCCCATCCCGCCGCCGAAAGGAGAATGCCCACCACCACCGAACATGTTTTCCATACGCTTTTTTTGATCGTATTCTTGTCGTTTTGAGGCATCTCCTATGGTTTCATAGGCTGCTTGGACTTCCTTGAATTTCGCTTCGGCAGCATTGTCGTCCGGGTTTCGGTCGGGATGGTATTTGCGGGCCAATTTACGAAAGGCACGCTTAATTTCCGCATCCGATGCATCGCGGGAAACACCCAATGTCGCATACGGGTCTGGTGAAGCCATACACACATTGGATGCATTCACCCCTCATCAACTCTTGCCGAGATTTTGAACAAAAATTGACTCCAACTTTGATGGAAGCGGTTATAATGGAAGGTTAGGTCGGTAGGAAAGCACGAGGTTGTACCATGTCTGATGAAAAAGGCGAATCCCGCTCATTTGAGGATGTTGTTCAGGACCGCCAAGACTGGATTGAAGCCCAATTCCGTAAGATTTCTCGAGGCTCTTGGGCTCGAATCATTCGAATGGCCAGAAAGCCAACTCCTCAGGAGTTTAAGCAAACGAGTATCGTTTGCGGCATTGGCCTTTTCGTTCTTGGAGCGATTGGATTTATCCTCCTTGTCGTCATGGACAATTTCATTCCTTGGTTGATTCACGATGTATTCGGAATCTGAGGATACGGCGGTGGGATCATGACTGAAGCATTTATCGCGTTTGTACGATTTGAAGAGAAACTCTTGCTTTTGAGCAGAGGTAAAGATGACAACGATTTCCCAGGTCTTTGGGATGGTGTATGGGGCGTTGGAGATACGCCAGAAGAAGTTCTTGCACGCGTTTCCGAAGCAACTGGTCTTCCTCTTGATACCCTCGAGTACATCGGAACTGGACCTGAACGTGGTATTGACATGGGCCGAAACTTGGTTGATGTTATGCCAATTCTCGTAGCAACCAGCTCCGAAGAAATCACGCCAACTGGGCGATACGTCGGTTACGAATGGGTCGACCCAGGTACACTCCAAGACAAGAACTGTCTTTTCTCCAACATGGAAATGGAGGGTGCAGACAAGTTGTTCCGTGAGATGTACGGTTCCGTTGGCTCCTTCCTGTACATCGTAAAGACTGCAATTGGCTCTGAGTTGCGAGTTGCTGATGAGATGTATGCTCGTCTTCATGGCAGTGGTTCACTGACTTCACTTCAAGGTGAAATTTTCTCTGTACTTCACCCAAACAACATGCGTGGCTACGTCTTTGTTGAGTCCAGCGCTCTTCATCACGTTGAGAAGTTAATCGGTCGTTCCGGTGGACGCGACCCAACCGCACGCCGTGGAATTTCCCAAACCCCTCTCAAGAACGCAAAGCAAGTTCTTCCTGGTGAAGCACCATTGATGGATATTCTTCCATACCTCGAGCCGAAGGCCGTTACCTCGGGTATCGAAGTTGGATGCATCGTCGAAATTGTATCTGGTGCGTTCAAGGGTGAGAAGGCTCGTGTTACCAGCGTTTCGGAAACAAAGGAAGAGGTCAGCATGGAGTTGTATGAACAACCAATTCCAATGACGCTCAACATGCGCGGTGACCACGTACGTGTCATCGAGCGTGTTGGTTGAAGTCTCACTCATTGGTGTTGATCGATGGTTACCTATGATGCGAAACGCATTCGGTTCATTGGTCGTCTTCTCGTTCTTTCGTCCATCATGATTTGGTTCTACCGGCAAGATTTGATGTCATTGAATTTCATCATCGCCCTCAATTTCATGTTGAAATTTGTTATCAACTTGGTCTCAAAAACCTCCCTTTTCATCAAGAAAGAAAAAGATCTGAACGTCGTCTCCTTCAAACGGAAGGCGAAGATTTTCTCGTTCCTCGTATCCATCTTCATGGCCGTCATCATTCTCTCAGCTACAGCTTTCCTGACCATGTCGGATCAAGTTGGTGGAGATCTTGGCGAATACGATTCACCGCATTATTACGATGGGAAATTCAACAACCTTGAGGAATCTCCTGTTTCAACAGGTTCTTTCTTCGGAACACTTCTCGATTACATGGTTGGCAATTCGGACCGTTCACCCGGTGAAACCGTCCCAACACTGCCTTACCAACAAGCAGAAGTTGAGGAAGAGGACGTCCGTTTGACATGGTTCGGACATTCAACAATACTGATTGAAACGCATGATACGACGATGCTGTTTGATCCTGTCTTTGGTTCTGACAATCTCAATCCATTGGTATTTGGTCCTGCGCCGTTTGATTATGAGCATACCTTCCAAGTTGACCATTTACCAGACATCGATTACGTTTTTATTTCCCATGACCACTACGACCATCTCGATATGTCCACGGTTCAGTCGCTTTCAGAATCAACGTTCTTCGTTCCGCTTGGCGTCGATGAGCATCTGAAAGTATGGGGTATACCAGCCAATCAAATCATGTCCTTTGATTGGTATGATGAAGCCAACATCAGTGAAGAATTCAAAATCGCACTAACGCCTTCTCAACATTTCTCAGGACGTGGCCTCAATAGAGATGCAGCCTTGTGGGGTTCATGGGTTGTTGAAATTGAAGAACATTCGATTTACTTCAGTGGTGATAGTGGTTACAGCAAAGAGTTCCTAGAAATCAATGACCGATACGGTCCGTTTGATATTGCAATCTGTGAAGCCGGGCAGTACAATGAAGCATGGGATGAAATCCATATGTATCCAGAACAAGCAGTTCAAGCTGCAATCGATCTCAATGCAACGACAATGATTCCGATTCACAATACAAAATACATTCTTGCTCTCCATGAATGGGACGATCCGCTCGAACGCGTTTATCAGGAAGGTAAGCGAACAGGTCAACACATCTCTACGCCAATGATCGGAGAATCCTTTGTTCTTGGAGAGCCAATGGAGGATAATCCATGGTGGAGAGAGGTTGCAAAACACAACCCATGGTTCCTCAAGACAAGTGCAATGATTGGATGGTTGTTACCGCTCCTCTTCCTAACTGGAATCGGTATGACCGTTCATCAACGTTTCATACCCGGCTTGGAAGAGGAATAACCTGAGGATAGCGGAACCCTAAGGGTCTTCTTTCCTCTTGAGTTGTGATTTCGCAGCAGCGAGGACTTTCTTTTCCTTCTTTGCTGGACTGTTTGTAGCGTCGGCAACGAGGAAAAACATCAACCAGACCAGACCGAGTAAAAACAAGGGGCCTCCGACATAAGCCAGGATCTCGATCTGATTTTCTCGTGTCCAAGGTTGGGCAAACAGCCAACCTCCACCCATCAAAGTGAGGCTAATCTTAAGGTGAATTTTGGCGTTGTTGTCGTCCTTTTCGTTGTAGTTCACAGATTCTGAAACGTCCTTAAACGCCTTCTTGAGCTTAACTTCGTGCGCTCCTGCCTGAGAAAAACCGGCCGTTCCTAAGGCGCCTGCAAGAATGAGGCCAGCGAAACACAGTCCAAGGCCTCCTCCACCACTCTGTTCAAGAAACAATTCCGGCAGGCCAACGGTGATGCCAATGAACAAACTTCCTGCTGTGATAAGTACTGAAAGAACGACCAATGCACCACCGGGCTTTTTCTCCTTCTTGAGTTCCGTATAGCGGTCCAAGGCATCCTTTATTCTGTCAAGGCTTGAATCATCCGCTTGCTCCGCAGAGTGTCCGCTCTTCACTTCCTGAGAGGTGTCCTCGGAGGCATCAGCCTCATCGAGAACGGATTGTAACGGGACGTCGTTCTTGACCTCATCGCTCACGGTCAATATCCAATCCACAAGGATTTAGAGTTTCTTCCGTCAGAATATAGGACGCATTGAAAAAATGGTTTGATGAACCGCTTTCGGTTTGGTTTGGAAGTGTTGATTGCCCTGACAAACAATCCTTGTAGCCATCTAAGCCGTGTGCTTCCTTTCTAGGCAAAGGGTAGCGAATGATTCGGCCCACTGCAAGCCCTATGATGAGGTCAAAACGAATCAGTGGGTTTGTGCATTGACCCTATGATTTAGTATGAGAATGAGTTTAACCACATTGCCCGCCATACATTAACGAACAAAGTAACCATGGGACTCCATACTTCATCAGAATGAAAATTCCAACGATGGGAAGAGAGAGCAATATAATCCAGAACAGGATTGATTTCAGATCGGGTTCAGGTGGAACCGAAGGAATCTGTTGTATCATGGAGTTAACTACCTCGTTTTGGTTTATCTCAATTTCTCCTACAAACCAAGAACCAATGAATCAAAGGGCTCCCGCTGCTTAGACGCCCTATCATAGGGTACCCACTGCTAACCCGTCCTATCAAAGGGGACCCCTCTGCTAAAGTACCAAAGATTTGGTTAACTCTAACCCATACCAAGCACTATGGCAGACCCCATAATCAGTCCCGATGGAGAATGGAT
>CAXQWT010000069.1:0-22235 GCA_964227855.1 Salipiger bermudensis
CTGCCGCCACTAACTGATGCAATGGAGCGTTATCGTACAATTCTATACATTCATCGACAGCAAGTCGAAAAATTTCTTTTGAAGACTGTACACGATGAAGGATATCACGCCAAGCCATACGGCCACCTCAAAGGTTACCAACAATTCTTTCAATATCAGCAATTGTTTTTGGACAAGAGCCAGTAAGAACATCTGGTTCGCCATTTGTAACGAGAACGTCGTCCTCAATTCGTATCCCGATGTTCGCATAACGTTCAGGGCAATCAACATCAGGTCGCCATGCTCCAAAGTAGAGGCCAGGCTCAACGGTGAGAACCATACCTTCCTCAAGGAGGCGAGGGGTTCCGTCTGGCTTGTATGTTCCAACATCGTGGACGTCAAGACCAAGCCAAGGGCCTGTGTTGTGCATGTACCACTTCCGAAGGTCACCTGATTCTAAATCGAGTGCCTCCTCAACGGTTTGTGTAATGATTCCAAGTCGAATGAGGCCTTCCGCAAGCGCTCTACAGGCCACCTCATGAGGCATGTTGTAAGGATTTCCAACTCGACATGCATCAATTGCTTTCTCTTGAGCATCAAGTACAACCTCATAGATTTCTTTTTGGGCATCAGAGAACACACCACCAATTGGCCACGAACGAGTAATATCTGCGGCATAACCTTGGTACTCTGCTCCAGCATCAATGAGAATGATTTCGTCAGATTTACAAGGGGAATTATTGACAGTATAATGTAGGATTGTAGCATTTTCACCACACCCAACAATTGAGGGATACGCCCAACCGCTTGTTCCCCCATACACGAAGAAACCCTCAATGATCGATTGTATCTGAAATTCATGAATCCCATCTTTGCTCGCAGACATAGCTAACTCATGGGCTTTTGACGATACCTCAGCAGCATAGCGCATTTGTTTAATTTCTTGTTCAGATTTACGCAACCGCATCTCAGCAATTCGACGACTTGGATCTTCAACACTAATCGGCCCAGTACCGAAGTGTTGCCTTTTACGGTCACGCTTTTCCACGGCAGCCATAACAAGTAAATCTATGCGGGTATTGATTCCAGTTCTCAAATGAACACGAACAGATGATTCCATTAGGCGCTCAAGATGTTCATAGACGTCTTCAGAAGAATCTGCACGATCAATAGCCCAATCCTTGATTGCTCCTTCCACACCGGGGCGCCGGCCTTCCCAAATTTCCATCAGAGTATCTTTCGGTTGTACGAACAAGTGTGAAACCCATTGGCCATCTTCATGGTAAAACATCAATGTAGCTTCGGGATCGGTCCAACCGCACATGTAAATCATGTCACTCGACGTGCGATATGGATAGTGGACATCGTTGCTACGTGTTGCTTCAGGCAATGAAGATACAATAACGAGATCTCCAACATCATACTGTGAAAGTAAACGTTCTTGACGTTCGCGATAAAGCCCCTTTGAGATTGCTTGTGGCTTGTCAGGTAAAGCCTCAAATGCAGAATCAAACATGGTGCTCATTGTATCCTTCCAAACGTCACAGTTCTTTAATCACTTCTTTGGCTCCTCGCCACGTTCAGTCCATTTAACAAATCCCGTATTGGAATCAGATTGTGAACGTTGGCGCAAGAAAACAAAGAGACTAATGAAGAAAATGAAGAGAATGGAAACAATTGAAGCCAATAGGGAATTTGATGATGATGCAGTCTTTTCAGCCTCCTGTTGAACAACTTCAAACGATAATTCTGCGATTTCCCCGTCATCATCAACCACCTGAATACGAATTTCACGATAATTTGAATTTTGAATGTCTGAAGAAGAAAGGTACGATTTTCCGCTCAAAAGGGTTTTTCCGTCCACAAACCAATAGAAATCCAGTAAATCTTGATCGTTTGGTGAATCTGTTGAAGTGTTTGCACTGAAAACCCAATCCCCAGATGCAGGTACGGTTATTGTCGAGCCATCCTTAATGAGAAATCCATCATAACGGACTTTAGCGACGGGAGCGATATTGAAAACAGTTACATTATGATTAACAACGACCAAATGACCGCCTAAATCTCGAACCAAGGCGTTTACCCTGTATTCTCCCGATTTCGTTGGTTTGAATTCCAGGCGATTATCATCAAGAAGTTCAGAATTGGAAACTGCACGAGGCGTGCCATCAGGTTCTGTGATGCTCCAAGTGATGACAAAATTTGAGCCGATGTATCCATCATCTACATCAATATCTACTACGATTGATTGTGATTCATTGACCTGATCCACCGCCGTCAGACTGACATTCGGCACACTCTGATCGAAGACAACATATTGAGTAATGTTGTTGGAAAGTGTGAGATACACATCTTGAATTTGCACTTGCAAAAGGTAATATCCTTCAGGGATGGAATTGGAATGTGTATCGATTTGCAGTTCTAATTCGTCGCCTATCGACAAATTATTACTCGGTATTGTTGTGTAACCCCCCACACAAATAGCATTGGGAGCAGGACAAATTCGTACCTCGGCTAGAAGACTAATCTCTGTTTCAAGCAACCCGTATTGAGAAGGAGGTAGAAGGTAATCAAAGGCCAGGTTAATCACTTGGGTATTGAAGATTTGAGATGATTGGTATGACAATTCATCGGACAAATGTTTCAAAATGGGGCGGTGATGATCATCTCCAACATACACCACAAGGCCAAACGAAATTAAATCCGTTTGTTGTAACAAAGAAATTTCGACATAACATGTACAATCAATTGAGTTCATATCAAAGGATTGATCCCATGACCACATGGTAGAATCCGTTTCTGAATCGATGTAGGGAACGACTGAATCGAGGAACTGACTTGTCAGAACGCTTGACCATTGATCGGGTAAGGAGATGTTCCAAACAGTGATTTCTATTGAAGTAAGAGCAACTGTAGAGTCACCGGATAAGTTTAGCCATGACACTGCATGAAAGCCATCAACCTGATCAAATGTAATCAAGGGGGGACTGTCCTCCTCAGTTGCAAGGGATGGTTGGGAAACTACATTCAACAACAGACACAAAACGAGAAAATGAGTTGTTTTGGTCTTGCACAACATGGTTCACTGACCTTCGAATGGGTCGCACAATTCACCTTGACCAGGGAAACTGATTGGGTTGCGCGGGTTAGTATCCCACTTGAACTCACAGTAATTGGTGTGACCATCACCGTCGCTATCCACCAAACGGTCAGCTCCATCGAATGGGTCAAACTCAAAGTGGTATTCCCATCCAGTTGCCATTCCATCATCGTCATGATCCATGTAGTATACTTCAGGACCATCTTCCCATGCATCTCCATCTGTATCATTGGTAACAGGGTTGGTTCCGTTCTGGAGTTCCTCAAAGTTCGTGTAATTCTCGAGATTGTTGTAGAACTTCATACCGTCAGGCGTGTCGGGGTCGATGTTGCATTCAGCATTTGTTGAATCGTTGTAACCAGGGCAGTATTTCCTTATGAGGCCGGTTCGGTTAAGGCCATCCATATCTGGATCTTCTTCACCATCGTTGATTCCATCAAGGTCACTGTCAGCCATCGAGGGGTCCATGACACCACGTGCACCGTAGGCGTTAATTGTTGAATTATCAACGAGATTGTTGTTGATTGCTTCGTAAGAATACTTGACTTCCCAACCATCCGGTAGCATGTCACCATCAGTGTCATCATCAACTGGATTTGTGTTCCAGTTTGTAGGCGCTTCTGCACCGTTAGGCAGGGTATCGTTGTCGATATCGTATGTGTCATCCTTCAGTGAGTTGAGCGATGGGTCGAGTGCCCAACGTCCTTTACAACCATCACAAAGTGTGTTACCAGGCATATCAAATCCTGACAAGTTCATTTCATGGACTTCGTATTTCTTCTGAAGTTGGAATCCACCCAACCAGTTGATCCAGACGTAACCACCCGGCTCCATCAGACAACTGTTGGATGTACTCTCTGTACATCCTGGGCGATCCCAATTAGAAATGGCAACCCAAAGTGAATGTGAATTGGTGTTGTCTTCTGTCGATTTGACTTGCATTTCCCATCCATCGAGCATTCCATCCGCATCCGTGTCATTGATCAACGGATTGGTTTCGTGTTGGAATGGACGTGGAATAAACAAAATTTCGTTTCCGTCAATGAGGCCATCGTCATCAGTATCCGAATTGTTGGCGTGCGTGACGAAATTATCTGCTCCAGCGATGACTTCTTCACCGTCTTCCAATCCATCGTTATCTGTGTCGAACATACAAGCAGAAGTGAAGTATTGTTCACCGTTGAAGATGTAACCGAGCATGACCTCTTGTTGATCGCTTTCTCCATCTCCATCTGTATCTACGTTCGATGCATTGGAACCTTGACCGTCACAGGTCGATGAGAATTCCATAAAATCGGAGAGACCGTCAGAATCGGTGTCAGCAAGACCGGGGTCAGATACAACCCATGTCAATTGTACACCACGATTTACAACCAAGATTTCCCAGCCACCAACTTCAATTCCATCAAGGAGACCATCGAGGTCTGTGTCTCCATGCGTCGGGTCAGTAGAACGACCTGCTTCGTTACCGTTGTCGTCCAATCGAGCTTCGTATTCCATGAGGTTCGTAAATCGTTCAGATTCTTCGACAATGTTCATCCAAACGAACAATCTCGATTCAACTTGGTCGCCAGGAGCCACGTTGATGTGGTAGACATAACCATCAACCGGGGCAACGAGGTAAACGGTTTGCTTATTTCCTCCACCCAGTGTGTACTGTCCACGGGCGACGGTTGCGTTAGCGGTAACATAGTCGCCTTTCTCGACATAGATATCAACAACAGTCGTGGCAAGTTCAAGATCATCGAAGACGACATCGCCATCGCCGTCAGAATCCCATCCATCAAAATCGATATCGTCATTAGCATTGCTGGCGTTTCTTGGATTCAAAGGATATTCTAGCGTTGTTCGGTTGTACTGTGTAGCTTCCCAACCATCAGGCATTCCATCTTGGTCGGTATCTTCCGTCCATGGTGGAGTGAACGAGGGAAGACCGTTGGTTAATCCGAACTTTTGTGCTACTTGATACTCTTCAAGGTTGTTCAATCCATCCTCATCCCAGTCGTTGTATCCATCAGAGGCATTCGACGGACTAAGGAGTTCCGAGAGTGCTTTTTGCGGGTTTCCTGAGAATGGATGGTTTTCCTTGAATGAGAAACAGTACTCGAATCCATCAGGCATACCATCACCATCGGTATCCCAATCACTTGGGCCATTGAGGTATCCATCTCCGTCCATGTCAGACAAGAACCACGAAGCGCTTACCTCTTCAGCAAAAGGTGCAACGGTAGGAAGGCGTTGAGATGGTGGTGTGATGACTGGTTCACCACAGTTAGATCCCAACTGGAAGTCAAGGAGCATGTTGGCATTGTTAACTTCGAGAATGTCAGGAAGCATATCTTCGTCTGAATCTTTTGCTGCTGGGTTTGTTCCATAGGCCTCCTCTTGGAAATTGAGAAGTCCGTCATCATCAAAGTCCAATACTTGGTCACAGGAGTGTTTTCCTAACGGGTTCTCGAGTTCTTCCCATGTTGGGGCTCCTTCAAATCCTTCAAGGATGTCTGATAGTGTTTGTTCGAGTGGTCCATTGAGAAGGGTGCAGTCCCAGTTACCTGAAAGAGGATTGAAGAGGGTTACTGTACCATCTGGCGATGAGACGTTCATTGTGTAGATTGATTCCCAGCGGTCATTCAGGCCATCGTTGTCTGTGTCTGCTCGCTGAGGATCGGTTCCCAATTCAGCCTCCTGTTCATTTGTCAATCCGTCGTTATCGGGGTCTCCATACTTTCCTTGTGTTGGATCGGGCCATGAATCACTCTCGTTACTTACCTCTGCATCATCAGCAGTGTTTGTTGAACCTGATTCTTCCTCAGCCTCTTCTGCTTCACCACTGTCAAGTGGGTTGAGGCCGTGGGCAACTTCCCAACCGTCGCTCATCCCGTCATTATCCGTATCCGGATCATCTTTGAGGGTACCGTATTGTGATTCTTCAAGAACGTCCGGCAATCCATCTCCATCGGTGTCAATTGCGTCGCCAGAAGAAATCTCAATTTCTGGGTTGATGTTTTCCTCAGCAGCACTATCAAAATCACCCACTCCAGATGAGGTTTGGTAGAACCCACTGATACCTACGAATAGAGATCCAAAAATGAGTGTTGAAATAATTGCAGCGTACGCCATTTGGTTGTGATTTAGTGACATAGGTTGAAGCCTCCGCGTCTTAACTACTCTGTCGACGACATGGTTCGGTTATGAACCTTGACCTTGTTTGCTCAAAAGTCATAGTCGAAATTGAGAGACTATGATGGATTTTGGTATTCAAGTAAAGATTTGATTTTTGCGATAAAAGTATCTTTTTCTTGTCGAATTGTAATCTGATAAGATCGGCCATGTGCACGTTCCCACATCCCACAAATCAACCCCAGTGTAAAGGGCAGTTGTTTACTCATTGATATCTCGATCTCGAGATCAAATGTTGATGCATCATAGGCAGTGAGGTGTACTGAACCCCAACCTCGTTCGATGAGATAATGCTCCACGTAGGCATTCCAACTCGAATCATCAATGATGTATACTGGTTGCTCACTCTGCAAAAACATCGTCGAGGTCGATTGAATCACGATTCTCAGGACATCTTGGTGAGTGGATAAAGCATCGGATTCATTGATGAACCAGACCTCATTATCTTGCGGAACATATGGCATACATGCAGTAAGAAAGCGCTCCATCGACGTCATAGGAATGAGAAGAATGCGTTCCCCCTCAAATCGTAATTCGTGATTTTCATGAGATTCAATCTCCAAAGACAACGATTCGAATGTTGAAGGCCTGTTTTCAACCGACCAAGGTAGGGAAGCAGGGGGTTGAGGAGAGGGTAAGGGCGTACTGACCTCTGTCTCAAGTTGGACCACTTGTGGACGTGGTTCAATCCATCGGACTTTGTACCGCTGTTCAGTAAACGATTCGAGGGCGAATTGCCCTAAGGCAACAGACAACAGCGGGTGTGCGCTATGAACTACTTTCTGTTCTTTAAGAAGAACACTCCCCCATCCTAAGTTAGATGTTCTCCGTTCCAACTCAGCGTGAAATTTTTTCTTTCTGAACATTCCAGTTGGTTGAGGCAACATCTTGTTGAACTCAAATGAATCAACGAATGCATTGATGAACGTACGGCTCAATGGATGCCCTATCATTGGTTCAAACAGATTCCACCACGTGTGAAACTCGTGCTGGCGCCAGACGATAACCTCGCCAATGATGGGATGGCGAATTCGACCATGGCCAGGAATTGATTCTAAATTGAGATCGAATTTAATGGACCTCACATCCCATCGTAAGCAGGAATGGTTTCAGAATCAAAGCAATATTGAACGTGTTGGAAATCTGACTTTAATTGTTTGACATCATCACGGACCCGTTGCGCGTCCTCATCGTGAAGAAGAACACGAGCATAGAGCGAGGCAACTTCTGCCATCTCATTGACACCCATCCCAACTCTTGTCAATTCCTGAACGCCTAAACGAAGACCTGAAGGATTCATGGCTTTCGTATCCCCTGGAAGCATGTTCATGTTGGTAATGATGCCAGCAGCCTCGAGTTTTCGAGCTGCTACAGCACCCGCTCCTGAATCGATCTCACCGTGTCTTGTCAGTACTTGATGCGATGCAGTGTACCCACGAGATTCTGCGAGAACGTCGAAACCTTCTGCTGCCAAGGACTCGGCAAACACTTTTGCATTTCTCACGATATCAACTGCATAAGCTTGACCAAATGCTTCAAACTCTGCGAGTGCAACTACTTTCCCAGCAACGTGATGAAGATGGTAGGATGAGCAAACGCCAGGGAACATCGCATTGTTGAGGCGTCGATGGAATGTTTCATCTTCACTCGATGAAAGCAAAAATCCTCCTTGAGGCCCAGGGAATGTTTTGTGAGATGAACCAGTCATGACATCTGCGCCTTCACGGAGAGGATCTTGGAAAACACCACCAGCGATAAGACCCAATACATGTGCCCCATCATACATGACAGTCGAGCCTACTTCATGTGCTGCATCTGCCATTTCCTTCAACGGAGTAGGGAACAAAAATACGGATTGTCCAACGAGGGTAATTCGGGGTTGAATCTCTCGAATCAATGCACAAGATGCATCGACATCAGGCTCCATACGGTCTTCATCCCACGGGTACGTGGACACGTTCAAATCACGCAATCCTACCGCACCCATTCGAGCATGGGAGATGTGCCCTCCGTCTGCGGTAGAGACGGCAGTGATTGAATCACCGGGTTTTGCTAGTGCTTTGAGTGCACCAATATTGGAAACGGTGCCTGAGGTGGATTGGATGTTTGCGAAATGTGCTTGAAATACTTTTTTTGCTAGGTCGATTCCAATGCCTTCGATGGTATCGAAATCGTCGCATCCTTGGTAATACCGTTTCCCAGGTAAGCCTTCTGCGTAGCGTCCATGGAGATCTGAATTAATTGCTCGTTTAACATTCGGAGAAATGATGTTTTCAGATGCAATCATTCCCAATCCTTGACCGTAATGTGTAGTGCTTCGGGCTGATGCAGCTAAGACAGCGTCGACGGATTCCCGTGGAGAGAGATTTGTCATGGTCCAACCAAGGCAAAGAGGTTCATGAATTCTATGAATCGACTTGTTCCGATTCATCGCTTACCTGGTCGGCGAGGTCCAGAGTACGTGGAACGTTCACTTGCAATCGTATGGGTCGGAACGTTACGCTTTGAGAGATTCAAGTCTGAGACAGGAGTGCGGTTGGGCCCAATGCTCGTCGAGCGGTTCAAACTCGTGGTCTTCTTTTGCACCATCGTTTGTCGTCCGCGATAAGCAACAGGGCCTATCAAACGTTCCAGTGCAGGAGTATCCGAATCTTCTTCCTTTGGACGCTTCAGCCACCAGCCTGAAGCAAGACTAGAAAGTTTACCTGGACGATTCTTCGAAATTGAAAGAGCATTGCGCTTCAATCTTGAACGAATGGTTTTATCTGAATCTTTGGGCAAACGGTCAGTCAGCCATCCAGGCAACCCAATATCCAACACAACACCGTTGACTGTGACAAGAATTCCGGAGAGAAGAAGATGCGTCCCTACAGGGATGTTATCACGACTTGGTTTAACCTTAGAGCGTTTCATCATTTTTGCGTACTCTACCAATGAGCGCTGATCTCTGTGTTTGATTTGCTTTCTTTGCTGACGATTGAATCGATGCAAACCAAACTGTAGAACGAACAGGGTTGCGGCCGCAACTGCACCTTCTGCAGGCCCGTAGACGGAGTCCAAACCAATTCCTGTTACGATGAAAATCATTGGTAGTAAAAAGAATTGAATAATTCGTTGAACAAAGGATGTGGAATACCGAGGAGTCATTCCACGTCGAACAGCTTCATGACTAACAATCATTACATTGGCATTGATTGCTTCATCAATACCACCTTTTGTTGCCAAACCTGCGACAGGGTTTACCGGTGCATCATCCAACCACCTTCGCAATGATTTACCCTTTTCAAGGACCAGCGAGACTTCAATGTCCTCTGCATCTGCTTCATGTCCAAGAATAACTGAGAGTGCCTTAACACGAGGGTCGTTAACATCGCTTTCTCGTAATTCCTTGTAAATCGAAAGGGCCTGATGCCAGTCACCACGGTCGAGGAGACACAAAGCTGCAGCGATACGCGGTCGGACGCCAAGTGGATCTTGTTTAACCGATTCCAAGGCCAAATCCAATGCTTCATCGTGTTTTCTTTGCATACGTAAAGTCGCTACATTAGAAAGAGCTGAAACAAGTGAAATCCGATCGCTGTGTTGTGGTGCTTCTTTGGAATATGATGGCGCCCAATACCTTAGCATACGCATTTTTTCATTGAGATGATCAATGGTCGAGTTGTTCTCCCAATCCCATAAGTCATCCTCGTCAACACTTCCATGCCAAGGGTCCAGCCATTCACAAATGAATGCTAGAAGTTCTGGTTCATCGTACCCTTCCGGTTGTTGGAGCCCACGGAGCGCCCCACGTGCAGCATCCAATCGACGTGTAGCGATGTAGCCTGTGGCGATCAGCATTCTCGCTTCATCATCATCGCCTCCAGATTGTGCGAGTACTTTCTTGGCTTCTTCGATCGCTTTAGGCCATAGTCCACGGATGGCACATGCCCACATCTTCGCACGCGCCTTCTCATGTCGGACAAGCGCTTGATCTCCTTCAATGGATTGCTTCTGGAATCGAATCAATCCATCCAAGTCCTCCTGAAGTGCGGCGTTGTCAATGTAATCGCGCATCCAATCACCGCCTGCCAACATGACGGCACCCTCACGACGCTCTTCTGGGTCCAAATCGAAACGAATTTGTCGAAGAGGGGAGAGCCGTGCAATAGAAAGAAGCCACGTAAAGAGGAATACAGCGTTACCAACTGCAATAAACATCCAAGTTGCGAGCAAACGCATTTCTTCATTGAAACCTTGGTTTTCAAGACTTGAGGTGAAAGGCATCAGGTCGCCAAATTCTTTGTAACAAACGAGAATGAGGAGGAGTACAGTGTATCCGGAAAATCCTGCAAATGCAAATGCAATCTGGCGGCCTTGGGCTGATTCTTCAGTACGAATCTCACGTGGTGTATCGAGTGTGACACCAAACATACCGCCGAATGTTTGACCACCCAAAATCAGGTTCCGTGTCAGTTCGAAAATGAATGCAAGACCGACGATTGCAATGTTCAATGAAAGATAAAGAGAGAGAAACTGTGGCATTGATTTTATGAATTCCCAATGGAACAAGAATTCCGAAATGAGGTCAATTCGTTCATAGATTGAATGACCAATGATTCCACCAAAATTCAAGATATCTTCGCCATTATCTGGACTGTTGTAAAGAACATGGAAAACGGTCACAATACCGTTCAATGCTGTAATTGGCATCGTTATCAGGAACAGAACCAGAATCAATGAGAACAGTCGATTAACAAACGATGGTTTGTCAGGATCAATTGGGTTTCTCCTACCGTTGGCTGTCCTCCATTTGTTGAGGAGTAACATGTTCCACGAGGCACCCATGATACGCCCATATGCAAGAATTGTAGGTGCCATAAACACCAACATCGTCACAGCAAGCCACACAGGAGTAATTCTCCCGTCGTTTTGATTCATGCCATAAACGAGTGTAACCACGGTTGCCGCTAAAAGAATCGAAAGCGTGAGAATTCGTCGGATTCCTGTACCAATAGTGGTTGCACCAATTCTTGTATCTCCCTTACCTGCTAATTGAGCATTCATTGTCTCCCATGGTGAAATCAAAATTGGAATGAGGACGAACATACCAATAATCCACAAGTTCGGTTCGAAGTACGTGTCAGGTTGGAAAAGAAGTTCCGAAATCAACAGAAGAATGCCAAGCATCCCCATCATGTACAGTCCGACACCAAATGCTACACGGCCTTGTTGGAGAATCTCACGCGCATCATCTACCGTACGAGTTAATCGGTGTACTTCGTACAAATTATCATCGATCTCAAAAGCGACCTGCAAGGCAGATAATTGACGAGGAACAAAGAATTTCCACAACATAGCTGCAACGAACAACGCAAGTAAAAGGGGGTAAAGATAGATGATATCAAACTCGGTTGGTTTGGCAACCGTCGATGCTGCAGCCTGTGGAAGGAGCACCGTCGCGACGAGGGTAGAACCCAGAAACGCCTTCCGCATGGTTCGAAGGCTGAGATTATTCATCATGAATACTTCGCCGCCGTACATCATGCATTGCGATGTCGTTTCAAGAACGAATCAATTCGATCAAATGCAGTATGAAGCGTTGGCACATCAGGTAAGAAAACGAGTCTCACATGGCCTTTTCCTTTGTCTTTACTGAATCCTGATCCGTGAACTAAGAGAACATGCTCTTCATGGAGTAATCGCAGAACAAATTCCTTATCATTCTCTTTCCAATGCTCATCCGTCAAACGAACAAACATGTAAAATGCACCTTCGGGAATTTCAACTTCTAAACCATCGATTTCAGCTATCCGTTGCAAACATACATCTCGCCGCTCCTTGACCGTATCGGAATAGGTATTCATCCACGAGCGATCTTGTTGTAAACCAGCTAGAAAGCCCAATTGAGCCGGTGTTGAGGCGCACAAACGGGAACGTAGGATTCTCTCAATACCGTCTCGAACTGAAGGCAAGGAAGAACAAGGGTCATGAAGAGCCATGTATCCTATTCTCCATCCTGGTGCGTAGTAAACCTTGGAGACTCCATTCATTGTGACGACAGGTGTTGACTTCGACCGACTGGCGGCACTCACTTGCCGACTCGAAAAATCCAAGCCATCATAGATTTCATCGGCTACAAGTATGCAATTTGGCCATCTCTTTAGAATCACTAGCAACCGGTCAATTTCTTCTTGACCAACTACGGCTCCTGTTGGGTTGTTCGGATTAATCAGGACAAACAACCGAACCTGTTCATTCATCTTAGCCTCAATGTCTTCGAAATCCAGTGCCCAACCATCGTTCGAATTCAGCCGATACTCGATGGTTTCTGCTCCATACATTTGGGGATAAGCCATGTAGGGAGGATAATGCGGCCCTGGTGCAAGAACTTGATTGCCTTCTTCCAATGTTGCTTGGAAGAGGACCTGTAAAGCCTCTGTAACGCCATGACAAACATAGACGTCTTCCGGTGAAGCTGGCCAGCCTTTTGATCGTTCATCGTTTGCAATTGCTTCTCGAAGTTCAGGCAGACCATAGGAAGGAGAGTATCCATTTCTCCCATCATTCAATGCCTTTGTGAATGCTTTAACCATGTGCGGAGGAGTAGGTAAACCAGGGTAGGCAATCGGATCTCCAATGTTGAGTTTGATGATGCTATGACCTTGGGCTTCTAATTCGGTCGCTGGAACGACAACATCGCGTATCGCATACTCGATGTTGAGTGAACGCTTGGTTGCCGTTATGTGTTCCATACAATCACGTCAATTGAGAGTTGAGGATTCAATACCACCCATAGTGCAAATGTGTTGAAATTCGTTTTCTTGGACAGGTTGAATCGAAAGACGTTGGCCTTTGCGAATCAACAACATCGACGAAAGCGCTTCTTCTTCACGAACTGCATTCAATCCTACGATTGTCTTCAATTCGCAGACTGGTTCAATATCGACCATAAACCATCGTGGATTATCTGGCGTCGATTTCTCATCAAAGTATTTTGACGAAGAATCCCATGATGTGAAATCAGCATAACCATTTTTGCAAACTTTGGCAATGCCAGCAACATGTGGCGGTTTGCAATTTGAGTGATAATAGAGAATCAAATCGCCAACTTTCATTTCGTCGCGCATCATGTTTCGAGCCTGATAGTTGCGAACACCGTCCCAGTGCGTCTTCCCATCAGCAACAAGTTGGGAATAGGGGTAGACATCGAGTTCTGACTTCATTAGCCAATACTTGACCATGTTCATTGATAGGGATACAGGTCTTATCCCTTTGCTTGGCTTCACCACGCTTCTTTGTTCTTGGAATCTACAATAAGAACCGCTTCCAATACATCAGGATGATCTGCCTTCATTTTACCAAGACCGAGTCTCCTCGACATGGCCGACGGTCCACCTACAACGCCAATACCAAATTTCTCCAACGTAACGAATATCGCAGGTAAAAGAAACAGTGCACTGGCTGCAGCAACCCAAAGAAGAATGAGAATAACAGTAACGAACGGTTTGATTTCAGGAATCGGAATCTGATACGCAGTGAACATACCGAGTGAAGTTACGACGGCTGCTTCGAAGAGCGACATTCCCGTTCCGACTGCGGCTGAACGAATCGCCTCAATACCACCGCCTAATTCTCGAATACGGTTCGCAATGTGAATGGAGAAATCAACACCAACACCAACAAGAATTGACCCAATCATAACCGTTACCAGCGATAATGGAACATCCATTTGCCACATGACGAGCCACTGTAAAGCAACGGTTGCAATGACGGGGGAAGTGGTAAGGAGGGAATAACGAATGTCTCTAAACACAACAGCCAAAACAATCAGAGTAAGTACAATCGCAAAACCAAGTGAGGTCCATTGGGAATCGACAATCAATTTGTTAACTTCAATCGCTGTTGCAGCAACACCAGTCAACTTTTCTGCTCGTTCTTGGTGCGTACCTTGGAATCCTTCTGAATATTCATTGATTTGATCAACAGCAACAGCCGTATCTGCTACTGGAATAAACGGCATATCGATGTAAATCAGTGTGCGATCATAATCCGAATTGATAAAAATTTCACGCATTTCTTTGGTAAGAGAAGAATAGAATACATCCAGTAAGAAAATTTGGCTCTGTGTTGAACCGGGCAAACCGAACTCTTCTGGAGTTGTCAACAAATCCCAGAAAGTTGCACCTTGAGTAACCTCTGTGTCAAGTAGGACCTCGAATGTATTTCGTACATCCTCAGGCAGCAAATCATATCCAGGAACTTCCTGAATTTGGTCAAGAATAGGCTGGCCGGAAATAGTGGGAGCAAGGCCAGTTGCTTTCATCAAAAACACGACTGAAACTGCGGATGCATTCTCAATCGTGTTGAGATTACGTTCAAGACCGTCAATGATTTTCAGATTTTGAGCAGGGTCGTCATTGGTTGGGTCATTATCCCTAACATCTCCTGAAACGTTTGCGTGTACGAGAACCATTCCAATTTGACCAGCATTGAATTCTTCGCTGTACTGTTTCATTTTGATAACCGGTTGTTCGCCTTCAGGAGCCATACCTAGCAAGTCGATGTTTTCTTCAACATTAGCTTGGCCCAACGTTGCGGATATGAGTACCAAAATGAGGAAGAATCCAATAACACTCGTGTTTCGTTTTACAGGAATGTCGACGGCCGCATCAAAGACCTTCAATGGAGGATGCTTCGGTTTGCGCAAATCAAGAATGAGGGTCAGATTTGGTACCATAAACATGGTCAAGATGTAAACAACGACAATTCCACCAGAAAGTGCAATCCCTACGGTTTTGATCGGTGCCATTGGAGTAAAAATTAACGAAATGAAACCAATGACAGTCGTCACAGCCGATAAGAAAACAGCCCTACCGGTTGATTTCATTGATGCTTGCATCTTTTCACTTCGGCTTCCCTCTTCTTCAGCATAACGATTGGTAATATGCAAACCATAGGATACCCCCAGGGCAAGCAAAATTGGTCCAACAATAATGACCGTCATCGTAACTTCATAATTTGATGCGCCGATGATACCTAACGTCCAAAACACGGCGCAAAGTGTTGGGAGTCCAGCAATAATTACCACTTTAATTCCCTGAATAGGACGGATGCCTGAAATCCCTGCTTGAAGCAAATCGGAGTGGAATACAAACAATCCAAGCGCAACAAGAACAACAGCCATTGGGAAAATTTCCCAGAACAGACGGAAGGAAAATTCTGTTACAGAATTCGTGATTGGAACTGGACCTGTTAGCGTCATTTTCAGACCGAGGTCTTCCCAAGTACATCGGTCTGCACTCGCTGGATTTCCATTCTGATCAAATTCACACGGCCGTTCTTGAGCAGAAATGTTGTCCAAGCGATCTTGAGTTGCCTTGATGATGTCTTTCGCTTCAATCGTATCAACGACAGCTACGGCCATAATTGCGCGGTCAAGTTTGAGGTCTTCTCCGTCGAAACAGCCATTGTCATCAGCGCCCTCACTGCCGGGTTGTCCGCTGCATGCGTTGGTGTTTCGTGCTAGCTTGTCCAGACCAGGCGTCGGGGAGCCATCGTTTTCGTACATCTCACCGATAATGAGATCGATTGTTGTTTGAGAAGGAATTTCGTATCCTCCAGCGAATTGATCATCACCTGCTGAAAGGGCGGTGATCACACTAGAAGCAAAGTTCTCACAACCCTCCTGGAATGAAGGACATTGTCGGCCGAGTTCAGTAATGAATGCATCACGGACACGAGGAAGACTTGAATTGATTTCTTTTAGGACAGTGGAAATTGACAGGATGTAAATGACATCATCGCTTTCATTGTCGGATACATACGGATTGATGCTCTTTTCCACATAACTAATTTCTTGTAGAATACGTTGGTCAGTAATGTTGTTTTTGTCGGATTCGATGTAGATGACCATGACATTTGTCGTCCAGTCCTCTTCGACCATCCCAATCAATTCCTTAACTTCGCTACCATCAGGCAGGTAAACCTCCATATCCCCATTTACATTGAGTGCAGGTTCATCAGGATCATCATCAAATCGGGTATCGTCGAGGAAACCTGATGTTGTAACAAAGTAAAGTGTAATCATCAAAAAAAGGGCAACAGTTGCGATTGGGAAACGAGTGATAGCTCCGGTAGCGCCTGTTTTTTGCCATTCACGTTTCAACCGTTTAGGTGCTTCCAATACTGCATCTACGGCCTTCTTTGCATCAAATTCTCGAACACGAGCAGAAATGTCAACAGATGCTATTCGCACCCGTTCTTTACTGTAATCGGCGAGTGCCTGCATACGTCCGACATCGCCCTCATCAGGAGAGGATGTCTGCTTTTCAACGTCATCAGACATACGTGAACCCAGCGCGCCCTTGAGTCTTTCATTGAAAGTATTGCTGTCTTGTTGTTAGGGAACCGTTGAAAAAGAGACGAACATAGGGCTGTTCGGACCCCCCCGGTCACTGGGGGTTGGGCCGGTGTTAAGCATGGGAACGCCTCGACTACCAGAAAAAAGATGGTCAATCGACCTCGAAAAGAACATACAAGAAGAACACTATGCGGATGAAGCTGCATATCAACAACGGTATGGGTTCACACCTGAAAGTGGTCAGCCAATTTTCGTCATCGATACGCCTCCTCCATATCCGTCAGGAACGTGGCACATTGGTGCGGTCGCTCAATACTCGATGATCGATGTACTTGCACGATCTCAACGGTTGCTTGGAAAAGAAGTATACTTCCCTTGGGGTGTAGACCGCAACGGAATCAACATTGAATTCACCGTCGAAAAGAACACCAAAAGAAAAATGAAAACATACGAGCGTGAAGAATTTCTCAACTTGTGTCGAGAGACCATTGAGACCTTCACGCAAGCCATGCGAAGAACGGCTGCTCGTGTTGGGTTATCCTGTGACTTCGCTGCGGAATATCTAACAGATGCTCCCGATTATCGTTCGGTTACTCAATCGATTTTCATTGAACTCTTCAAGAAGGGAGATATTGTCGAAGATTTGAGACCAAACATCTACGATCCTGTAGAAGGTACCACAATTGCAGATGCTGAAGTTGAGCGTATTGGTCGGATGACGAAACTTGTTGATGTTCGGTGGACCACAGAAGATGGAGAAGAACTCGTCATCTCTACCACGCGTCCTGAATTGATTTGTGCTTGTGGAGTGGTTGTCGTTCATCCGCATGATAAGCGGTACCAGCATCTTGTTGGAAAGAAGGCAATTCTACCTATGCCCGTAAACGGACGGGAACAGTTTGTTGAAATTCAAACCCATCCATCGGTCAAATCTGAATTTGGTAGTGGTATTTTGATGGTTTGTTCCTTTGGTGACCAGAACGACGTAGCAGTCTTTAGAGAGCTTGGCTTAACTCCGTTCCAAGCGATTGACTTGAACGGTTGCATGACATCAATTTCAGGACCTCTCGAAGGCCTGTCTGTGCTCGATGCACGAGCAAAATCGATTGAATTATTGGAATCCGATGGCAACATCGCATCTATTGAAGAACGACAGCAAGAGGTCCCAGTATCCGAGCGAGGAAAGAATCCAGTCGAGATTATTCTCCTCAAGGAATGGTACGTACGACAAACACATATTCAGGATAAAATGCTTGAGTTGATTGAACAGATTGAATTCCATCCTCCACGAAATCGACAATTCTTGTTGGATTGGATGGAGAACATTAGCATTGATTGGCCAATATCAAGGCGCCGTTGGTATCACACAGAGATCCCAATTTGGTATTCAGAGGATGAGGAATTCATCATTGTTCCACCCGCTGGACTTTATGTTCAACCTTGGAAAGATGCACCTCCTGAAGGATCACGCGTCTTGCGCCGCGATACCCGAGAAGACGTTGGATCCTTTTCGGAACTTGAAACGTCGATGGGAGAAATTCGAGGTGAAGAAAAAGTGTTTGACACATGGATGGATTCTTCAAATTCAAATCTCTTCGTCAGTGGTTATCTTAACCAACCCGATGTGTTTGAGAAGGCTTTTCCGACAGCACTGCGACCCCAAGGAAAGGAAATCGTGCGAACATGGCTCTACTACACGTTACTCAAGTCTGCTCTATTGCTCGATCAACCCGGCTTCAAACACGTATGGATTGATGGCCTTGGCATGGACCCGTGGGGTCGTAAAATGTCCAAATCTCTTGGGAATGGCATTGATGCTGACAGTGTACTCGAATGCGGTGCCGGTGGAAGGACTGGAGCATGGAAAGTACGTGGACCTGAGGGTTCAGTCAATCTGAAGGCCAACAAGATTGGAAGTGAATGCTTCCGCCTTTGGAAGGCTTGTGAAGCTCAAGTGGGTGATGACTTCCACATCAATCCAGAAGAAATTGAATCAAAATATTTTGGCGTCTTAACCAAAATCTTCAATGTGGCTCGTTTTGCTAGCCAATTTGAGTGTCCATCTGATGAACCATCAACTCCGTACCCTGTCGAGGATCTATGGATTCAATCTGAGTTTTCTTCAATGATGAACATTGTTGAAGAATCTTGGAAGAATCTCGACATCTACACTGCAACGCAGGCACTCAAGACTTTTGGAACAGGCGTTTTGCCATCACATTGGCTCGAGATGGCGAAGTCAAGACTTTACGATGGGGATGAACATGCCGCATGGACCATCCATCGAATTCTACGAGATTTCCTTGCTGCGTTCAGCCCGGTGTGCCCGTTCTTTTGTCACCACATCTCCATGACTCTTTATGGGGAGAGCGCGGTCGATGTTGATGCATTCCCACAACTTCCAACAATTCAAGAAAGTTTGAATTCGAAGACATCGGATATTGAAGCATTCAACAGTGAAGTTTGGAAAACGAAGAAGGAAAACGGTTTATCACTCAACGCCGAGATTGAAGGTATTGTGATTCCAAATTCCCTTGAGGAGTTCCGTGATACACTTACACGGATGCACAAATTACTCTGATTCTTCATCAAAGTGTAACGTGGTTTGACGAGATTCCAACTCCTCAAGTTGTCCTAGTCGAAATCCAATGAGACGTATGTTCTCATCTTGATGCACATTTTCAGCAAACAATCGACGAACCTGTCTGAGGAAAACATCGGTATCATCCATCGCTACCGGTATCGATCGTCCATGCGTGTGTGTCTCAAATCCAGTATAGCGAATTTTGACCTCCGCAAGTCGCCCAGCAATGCCTTCAACCCTTGCCTTCTCCAGTACAGATTGTGTTAATTGTTCCAAGAGACCAAGAACATGCTCATGATCACTTTGATCTGTGGAAAAAGTTCGCTCCTTGCCAATTGATCGACGTGATCGTAGAGGGCTCACATCGTTTGATGTCGAGCCTTCAACCACACGCAAGAGCCACGAAGCAAAACGCCGCGAAGTCATTCGTGCAAGCGCAAGTTCACCCAATTCGACCGCCTCATCCATCGTCGTAATCCCCCATTCTGCGAGAATATTCGCAGTTTTGGGTCCGATTCCTGGTACCTCTCGAACTGAACGGGTGTCGAAGAATTCTGAAATTTCATCGGGTAAAACTCGATGAATGCCATTTGGTTTGTTAACTTCTGAGGACATCTTTGCTATGATTCGGGTTGGACCAATTCCAAAGGAGGCGGTCAATCCCACTTTTTCATGAACCGTTCGTTGAAGCCTCCGTGCAAGAGCCATTGCTTCATCCCAATCTGAATTCACCGTTTCAGTCACGTCCAGGTAGGCTTCATCAATACTGGCCTGTTAAAATTTATCTGAATTGTTTCTCAGAATCTTCATCACACGACGTGAAGCCATCGAATACAACGATCTTGTCCCCCGAATGAATCGTGCAGGTCCGAAAGGATGCCCGGGGCATCGACGCCAAGCTTCAGAAATGGGCATAGCGGAACGGACACCATATTTTCTAGCTGCATAGTTGCAAGTCGATACAATTCCACGCCCCCTACCCTGCATCGGATCCGACCCAATGATAAGTGGTTCATCCTCTGGAAACCCGTGATGAAGAATCTCAACCGATGCAAAGAACGCATCAAGGTCGCAATGGATGATGATTCGTTCCTCACGCACACTTCGATACAGTTGGCGACAGTGTTTGAAATTCATCCTTCACTTTTCTATTACCCTCTGCAAAAACATTGAGGGTTGATTTCAGTGATTGGCAATACTTGGTGAGACAATGCTTCCAGCAGAACGAAGACGTGATGAGTTGCAAATGCCCTCGACTGGGATCACGCTCCTTGAAGGACCAGGGTATTTTGGAAAAGATATTCGTCATATCGTCCAAAATTGGACAGCCATACTCCTTTCACAGGGGCATTCAGTCCATTGGATTGACGGGGGGCATCGATTTGATCCGAGTCGTTTTTTCCCTGCTATGCGTTCACTTAATTGTCATATTGAGGACGGCTTACGACGATTGTACATTGGACGAGGATTCACATTGCATCAACTGCACGCTCTCATACTGCGAATTCGGAATGAGGTGGCATTAACACATGCATCAATGGTTGTCATCGATGGTATGTTAGCCATGTTTCTTGATGAACAGATTAAGCGATTTGAATCACGCTCGATTCTACGACACTGCATGACTTCGCTTGAAACATTAGGGAAACGTTGTCCGATTGTACTCCTTGATGGAAAGACTGCATCACCCTTACACCAACAACTCAAACATACGATGCGGCCATACCTTAGCCAACGACTGAAAGGAGTTTGGGAAGACCGAAGAAGAACAGTACTCCGGTTCACAAACAATACAGAAGAGTATCGAATGCGGATTGAACTTCCCAAGCATACAGATTCTCAGCAGTTGTTCGAAGAATTCACATCCATCGGTCCAATCGAACAATTGATGGTTGGAGAAGTTCCTCTTCCGACCAACCAAAAGGTGCTAAAATCGACCATATTGCACGTACGGCCAACCGACGATAATGGTCAACATCGATGCGCCGAAGAGGTTGATTCATTTGTTCACATTCTTGAGCAAGAACAACACGTTGCAAAGGATTGATTGAATCTTTTACGCAAACGACGAAACGAACTTTTGATGCTAATTCCAACGGGTAGCCAAGCAATTCAGAGCGTTGATAAGCCAGCATTGCAACCGTTTGGGCTGTATTCGGCGATGGTCTCCTCGATATTCTTTGAGCAATGAGCAACTCTTTTGGGAGCAGCTGATGCAATTCAAGACGCTTTACCTCTGCGAGGAGTAACCGTTGGACGTCACGCTGAACGCGATGACTTGGAATCTCATCAACCAGGTCAGTTGAATCAGAAAGAAGTTGCAAAGCCTGTGTTTGCAATTGCACAATCCATGGACAGGTCGAATGTTGCCGTAATTCAAGACCTCGAATTTTCATTCCTTTTTCACCATAAGCCCAATACTTTGTGAGAGAACCTCCGCTGTGCATTCGGCTCGGAAGAAATGCGATACACCGATATGTTGCTTCATATTCAAGAGGAATTCCAGTTGTATAGTGAACATGCTTCGACAATTCCATTGCGGATTGATGCTGCTCATCGAGTGAACGTCCTTTCAGATCACGAATCCAAATAGAATCAACAATGGCATGCAACACCTCCCATCCTTGCTCTTGTGCATGCTCAATGGTTTGCAAAAGAAGTTCCCGAGCCCATGCACAAATCGCTTCATGTGCTTCGATGCGACCAAAACGGGCATTGCGATAACCGGTGTAGCCAAAACACGTAACAAGAAGCCATTTGAGTGCATTTTGCTGACGATCGGCTGCATCCCCTTTGACGACAATCTGTTGCTTCAGTCGCCGTCGACGTTCGATGAGTGGTGCGACGACGCGCCCCAGAAAGCCATGTCGGCGACCGCATGTATGCGTCATCAATTCAGGAACCTGAAAGGCGGCTGAACACTGCTGAGGAAACGCCAGGCTGGTCGACTTCCATTGATGATTTTGAAGTTGAAATCGCTTCTTGGCTTCATCTAAATGAAGTGGCAATGGCGTGTTGTTCCCAGTTGGTTGACAGCAACTGCAGTTCAA
>CAXQWT010000070.1:0-25466 GCA_964227855.1 Salipiger bermudensis
GTGGCCTAACACTCGGTGTAAGCCGAAAGAAGGCATGAGGGTGATGAAGTATGGGTGAGCCAAAGTTTTCCAGACCAAAGTTCGATACGCCTCCACATCCTTGGAAGAAGGCACGAATCGAAGAAGAGCACCTCATCCAAGCCAATCATGGCTTGAAGAACATGCGTGAGATTTGGAAGGCCAAGTCTCAACTTCGCCGACATCGACGTCAAGCCATGCGCTTGATTGGTATGATCGACACCACTGAAGGACACGGAATGCGAGAGAAGGACGACCTTCTCCGTTCTCTCCACCACAAGGGCCTCATCACAAAGGAAGCATCCCTTGACGACATTCTCTCTCTTTCCGCAGAGGACATCCTCAACCGACGACTCCAAGCTCAAGTTTACTACAAGGGTCTTGCTTGCTCACTCAAGCAAGCACGTCAACTAGTAACGCATGGTCACATCTGTATCGGTGATCAAAAGGTAACGATTCCTTCCTACCCTGTCACCCGTGACGAAGAAGAAATCATCCAGTACCACCCTTCGAGCGATCTCAACGATCCAGAGCACGACATTCGCAAGGCAATTGACGGACGCCGTGAGATGGCAGAGTACGCCGTTGACGAGGAAGAAGTCGACCCAGAAGCAACCAAGCCGTTCGCTGATGAAGTCGCAGAAGCTGCGGCAGCAGCACCAAGCGCTGAAGATGGAGGTGAGGCCTGATGACACGTCGAGCCATCGTCAACATCTTCTCGTCTTACAACAACATCCTCATGACAGCAACCGATTTGACCGGTGCTGAAACCATTGGAACCTGTTCCGGTGGACAGGTTGTCAAGTCGTCCAAGGACAGTGGTGGCCAATTCGCCGCTACTCGTGCCGCAGAGCGTCTCGCTGACATGCTCAAGGACAAGGAATTCACACAACTCATCATCAAGTATCGTGCACCTGGTGGAAACAAGTCCAACAACACTGGACCTGGTGCACAAGCTGCTATTCGAGCACTGACACGTGCAGGTATGACCATCACTCGAATCGAGGATGTTACGCCAATTGCTCACGACGGCACCAAGAAAAAGGGTGGACGACGTGGACGACGTGTCTGATTTGGAGGAATGAACATGAAAGCAAGCGCTGTTGAAGGGTACCCAAAAGGAAACAAAATGAAGATTCTCATCGAAGATGTTAATGCAGCTCAAGTGAATGCACTACGACGTGCAATCATGTCCGATGTGCCGAAGATGGCCATCAGCAAGGTTATGTTTACTCTCGGTGTTAACCAAGACAACAACCGTGGGGAGATTTACGAATCCGTCAATGCACTTCCAGATGAAGTCATTGCTCACCGATTGGCTATGGTTCCAATTCCAACCCAGCCGGATGAAGGCATGGTCTTCCCAGATGCGTGTGAGAACTGCATGGATCTTGCAGAAGACGACAAGGGATGCCCAATGTGCCAAGTATTGTACACCCTCAACGTCCAAGGACCTTCCTCGGACAGTGACGAGCCGTACCGAGTTGTTCGTGCTGGTGACCTCACCAATGTTTCAGACCCTGCATTCGATATCAGTGAAGAGATGCAATCCATCCCAATCACATACCTTGCTCAAGGCCAATTCCTCGAATTCATTGCATTCGCAACACTTGGCCGCGGACGAGACCATGCAAAATGGTCTGCTGCATCTGCAGTTACCTTCCAGCCATGCTACGAGGCTGAACTCAAGAAGCCAAAGAAGGCCTCAGTTCTCTTCGATCTAGACCTCAAGACCAGCGACGGCCGATCTATCGATGCAAAACTTTTCACCAACAAGAAGTGCACCGATGTTTCAACAGTCCTCGATATTGAGAAGGCACTTCACCAAGTCGGCCATGGTACTGGCCGAGATGCAGACTTCGATGAGGCAATCGTCCTCAACAAGGTTGACGGAAATTTCGTCTTCTCGTATGAGACCGATGGATCCCTTGCTCCAGAAGCAGTGTTCAACGGCGCCATCGAGGAATTGAAGTCTCGCTTCTCAGACCTTGGAGAAGATATTGGTCGAGCATTTGCTTGATTCGAACCCGGACTCTTCCGCCATCTTGATGATTCTTGGTGAGATGGCTTGTCTATGGCAACAGTTCAGGTTGGTGGCCACATCACCTTACTGTTCTCAATCCATGATGATGCACTTCTCCCCCGAAATCAAGGAAGTCGAGGAGCGGGCCTTTCCCTAGAGAAAGGAGTTCGAGTTTCAATTCAGGAAACAGGCCGTAGCGAAGTCATCGAAGAAGGCCAAGAAATGGCAGGTTGGGATCAAGACATACCTGAAGTCAAATCGAAAGGTATGGCAGAAATCAGCATCAAAGCGTTCGATTCGAATGAAACTGTGAGTCATGAAATGTATGTCGATCTCATCGACGAATTACGGCAAGCTCGCCTTCTTCCAGTTGATACCAACTATGCCATTGAGGTCGATATTGAGTTGCCTCTAAGTCAGGGGTTTGGAATGTCCGCAGCAGGATTATCAGCACTTGCATTGGCTTGTTTTGAGATGACTCAAAAAGGATTAATGCCACAATATTTTCGCGCTGCTCATCATATTGAGCGAAGATATTCTGGAGGTCTGGGAGATGTTCTCGCACTCTATGTCGGTGGAGTTGAACTTCGAACCCACCCTGGTTCACCTCCATCTCCGGGGGTTGCTCGGAGTTTTGCACTCGATTCATCAGTGCTATTGGTTTGGCAATCGAGTGGGTCGAAGCACACATCAGAATACATCGATCATCCAGACTGGAAGGCGAGTATCACGCGAGCAGGGGATGCTGCAGTTGACCGTTTAGCATCAAAGAATTGGGATTCGACAATATGGACAGAACTGTTGAGAGAATCGCAAACGTTTGGTCAGATGTCAAAGATGTTGGAAGAACCTTCCAGACAATCGATGCTCGCATCGGTTCAATCTGTCATCAATGAATTGAATCTTCAAGCACAGATGAGAGCGCGTTTGTGCATGCTTGGAACATCTTGCGTCCTTCTTCCATCAAAGGCCAATCAGCCCCTTCATGAGGAAGATTTGGTGCAGGTATCTGAACGACTTCGTTCATTAAATTTGGATTCTATCGTTACACAAATCGCTGCGCAACGAAGCGGCTAGGGGCGATCGTGCAATTCTGACAGGTCCAATGGACTTGCATCCAACATGGTAACGCCAGCCATGTACAGATTCTCAGAGAACCCATGCCGAAATACGATGGCTCCACTTCCCCATTCGTTGATGTAACGCATCATTTGTTTCAGCATCTTTTTGCGTTGGAATCCTACATCAGCACCGTAGAAGTGCTTTGCATCGATCCAAGCAACCGGTTGGCCGTTGATTTCTACATGATCGAGGAAGAGAATATCGGGAGTCAATTTTGGACCTCCAATCTCAATGGATTGTTCTCTGACAAGTTCAGGCTGACGTCGAAGCCGTACCCCTTGATCCTCAAACCAATCTGCGAGGATGTTTTCAAACACATCCGCTCGCAGGTGTGTCTCGCTTTGGTCGACGTTTGCGACACGGTCTGCTTCTTCTGCCGCTTCGAATTCTTTTCGTTCTCGTTCTGAAAACCGAGAAGGTGCGCGAACGGCTTCCTTAATCTTCGATTTTGACCATCCTTTCTCTGAAAGGATTTGCCGGAAGATGTTCATCGGCGGGAAATCATATTTTTTGGACAATTCAACTACCGACATTCCTTGTTTGTAGTCTTGGTGAATCTGGCGCCCTCGATTCCGCATCGTCGAGTGGCCGTACACTGTTTTTTGTTGAAGCAATGCTGATCGGAGAGAAAGGGCTTGATCCGCCGAGATGGAAAGCGGTTCGGCGAATGCTGCGATTTCGTCAACACGATCATCATCAAGCCAACCGAATTCTCCCTTTCGAACAACAAAACTAGCCATTTTTTCTTCATCAGAAAGGGGAACTGGATTGCATGTCCATTCAAATGAGAACGACTTTGAGCCACTGGCATCGTCAGGAAGGCCAACCGGCTGTATTCCGGTTTTTTCGTAATCAAACCGATTTTCTGCTCGTTGATTGTATTCGAGAAGATCCTTCTTCGATTGCTCAATCACATTCGCCTTGCGTGGGCCACCGTACCTTCGACGGCTTCGTTGCCGCCCTTGACCGCTACGATTCGGCTTACGCCCTTGCGACATATCTGGACCTCAACGTCGACCGTCTTTGAACCAATCGTCAAAATGGAGTGAATGTACCTTAACGCAACACCTTCATCAAGTGGCAGTTCATCACACGGTTATGCTTCGTCCAATCTTCATCGTCTTAGCGCTTCTTTTCGCAACGATGCCACCTGCTCAAATGGGGCCACTCGATGCAGAAATATCTCCACAATACAATTCCGAAGGAACGGAACCGTTGGGATGGGTTGTCACCGCCGGTGGCTTCAGTGAAGATTCAATCAATGCACTCGCGCCACTAGCTAACAATTCTGTTCTTGCTGGCGGTAGTTTCACCTCTTCAATCCTTATCGGAGACAATGGACATGATTCGAATCAACTCGGATTTGATGACATGGATGGATTCATTGCTATTTCTAATGAGACCAATGAATGGAATTTCAGTCAATCTTTTGGAAGCATTGGTGTCGACTCCGTAGAAGCCCTAGCTCTGATGAGCGATGGGGATTTCATCATCGCAGGCAACTATTGCCTCGGTAGCGCTGGCCTACAATGCAACATGACCTTGGGCTCATTGCCGACCTTGGACAAGGACGATGACTCCGATGAAGGGAATGCATACCTCGCTCGATACGATGTCGAAACAGGATGGCAATGGGCTGTTTCCATTGCCAATCAACAAGAGGTCCTTGCGTTCGATATGTTCGTTGATGAGTACGATCAAATCCATTTGAGTGTCTTGTTCAAGGAACTCCTCGATATGAATCAAACGATTTTTGCAGGCGGTTCTGAGTCAAGCCTTGCAGTCATGATCTTTGATGAATACGGCGTCTTCTCGACAGGGTTTACGGCAATGTCGGATGAAGGTGTTGAACCGTTTGGAGGCTTCTGTCAAAACAGCGTCGGTGATACGTTCATCACATTCACATTCATTGGTCAACTTGCATTTGATGAAACCGGAACGGTTGACTCCAACGGTGGCGGCGATATCGTTGTTGCCAAGTATGATGAAACCAGTTGGGTTTGGTTGCAACAAGCAGGTGGAACAGGTGACGATTTGGTCAACGGATGCGTCGCAGGTGCTGGTTTGGATGTGCAAATCTTTGGTACCATCGAGGGCAATGCAACGTTTGGAGAAGATTACAGTGAGACAACCCAATGGTTCGATGCTTTCCGAGCAGACATGACAACCAATGGAGTCTGGGACGGACTCTACATTGAGGGTGGCGCTGGTTATGAAATGTTTAGTGCAGCATATCGTACGTCAACCGGTTCCGTAATTTTTGCAGGTGTAGCCACCTATTCCTTCACGCTGGGCAGTGAGACACTCGTGGATTATGACGATGACACCGGTTACTTTGGTACCGATATTTTCCTTGCTGAATACGACTTTAACGATGGATGGCTATGGGCACTTATTGGTGGAAGCGATGGTCGAGATCGAGTGTATGACATGGTTCCATCCTCATCAGGCGGTTCAATGATTGCCTTTTCATTTGAAGAATCGGGCCTTTACGGCAACCATTCTGTCATTGCTGTAGGCGGCCAAGATGGTGGCGTATGGCATTATGAGACCGATCTTGATGGTGATGGCGTTCTCGATGGAATCGACAATTGCCCCAGAGAGTCAAATCCGAATCAGGCGAATTTTGATTCCGATATGTTTGGAGATGTCTGCGACGATGACGACGATAACGATGGAATCGCTGACGACCTCGACGTCTGTGAGCAAGGTGAAGTGGACTGGATAAGCACAGCTTCAACTGACCATGATAGTGATGGATGTCGAGACGTAGACGAGGACTTTGACGACGACAACGATACGGTGTACGATCATCTCGATACATGTCCAAAAGGACCAATTGGTTGGGTTTCGACAACAGAAACGGATGTTGAAGGTGACGGGTGTTCAGATTTCGATACGGATGAAGACGGCTTTGTCGACCAGCGCGACAACTGTCCTGGGACCTCAAATGCTGGACAGGAAGATCTTGATGGAGATTCCATTGGTGACGCTTGCGACTTGGATGAAGACGGGGATGGTATCGCTAACGTCGATGACGGATGTCCACGAGACCTCGCTTTATGGGATTCAACAGAAATGAACGATTGGGATCGAGATGGGTGTCAAGACAGCATCAACGACCTTGACGATGACAACGATTTGATGCTCGATATGATTGGCTCAAACCAATTTGACATGTGTCCAAAGGGCTACCGGGATTGGAGTGCAACCAACACTTCTCTCGATCGTGACCAAGACGGTTGTCACGATGATGAGGAGGACGAAGATGACGATGGAGATGGTTTCGAAGACATCTTTGATTTGTGTCCGCGTGGACTTGTTGGTCCTGTTTTGCCTTCACAAGATTTTGATTCTGATGGATGCGTTGATGGTGAGGAAGATGTGGATGATGATGCAGACGGTGTTCTCAACGATGCTGATGTGTGTCCAAGAACCCCGTTGAGTACGATCGTCGATGGTGCTGGTTGTTCTGCCCAACAAGCAGATACCGACGCTGATGGCATCTTGAACGATGACGACCTCTGTCCCTCCACCGCTCTTGGCGAGAAGGTTGATTCTGATGGATGTAAGCTTATTGTGGTTGAAAACAAAGGCGAGAGTTCTGAATCCTCCTTTGGTATCAACCAGGCACTCATCCTACTTGCTCTCGCACTTGCTGGTGTTGCTGGTTACTTTACCTTCAAACCGGTCAAGGCCCCCTCAAATCAACAACAATCGAAGACGGTACCGGCACTCGAAACCGAACAAGATGTTTCTGAAGACGTTGCTGAAGAACAACCAGAAGAAGATGCTCAAGCATAGATGAATGCTGGTGAAAGGGGCATTGCAACGCCGGCCTTTCCAGTGTCATCTTCTTGACTTTCTCCATGAACAATTCGCACTGATTTAAGTCCAAGTTCTTCAGCGATGAAGTCCGAAGCGTCTGCATAAACACCTGTTTCATCAAGCGTGGAGAGAAGGATTCGCTTCTTTTCATCGTCCCACTTGAAGACTTGTGGCAACATACGCTTGTTCCAGAATCCGAGTCGTTCACCGCGAGTTTCACCTTGTGCCAATTCGGATTCAGTGAGAATCCCCATGAAGGTCTTGACGTTATTTCCCTGTGAGAGGTGATTCAATGCCATCTCTGCCATTGTACTGCGCCATGTTGCTGAGGTGACGATGTCAAGGGATGTAGCCTCGCCCTCAATGTGTCGTTCTGCAACACTTCGTACCTTTCGTGCTTGTTCCAACAGGTCTCGAATCAAAGCTTCACCATCAAGAAGGGCTTGATCTTCTACGCTTACCGCTTCCACATCGTTCATCACATGGGCAGCGAGGAGGCCTTCGCCACCAAGTTGGGCCCACCAATCTTCTGCAAGATGGGGTGTTGCGATACCGATCACGTGTGTCCACGATTCGAGTAATGTGCGACCGATCGCAGCATTGCCACCGCCCCGTCGTACGTACCAATTGATGTCCTTGACCATGTCGTAATGCGAACATTCGACAGCTCGACGAAGGTCGTATCGATCCATTGCATCAGACCATTGCTGGAGACGCTGTCGGAGGCGAGCTAGCATCCAAGCATCGATGGAATGGGATGGCTTATCCCATGCAAGCAGTTGGTCTGGCATGGTTTGCAATTGTTGCATGACGCGATGGTTCGCTTCAACAGCAGAGTCCGACCAATCCATTCCAGCGGTTGGGTTTGCAGCGAAGAGGATGAACAACCGAACGGTATCAGCACCGTATTGTTCAATCATCTGTTCAGGCGAAACGGTGTTTCCTAGCGACTTGCTCATCTTCGCAGAGCGTTCACCCAATTCAGAATTGCAATGTGGACATGGTGAACCAGCATGATCGACTGAAAGCGTAACAGAACACGTTTCGCAGAACGGAGCTCCCTTGTTGACCATTCCTTGACAAAGCAGTTCATTGAACGGTTCATCGATGCTATGGAAACCAAGGTCACGAAGTGCTTTGGTGTAGAATCGGGCGTAAATCAAGTGCATTTGGGCGTGTTCAATTCCACCACAGTAGAAGTCAACATTCATCCAATAATCTGCAATGTCAGCATTGTACCATTGCTCCAAATTGTTGGCATCGGTATAACGCAAGAAGTACCAGGATGAATCTACGAAGGTATCCATAGTGTCCGTTTCTCGTTGTGCGTCCTTTCCACATTCAGGACAGCAGACGTTGAGGAACGATTCCGATGTTTCCAATGGATTTCCTTTGCCATCAAAGACAACATCTCTTGGAAGCTCAACTGGAAGTTGGTCTTCAGGGACTGGAACAGCTCCACATGCATCGCAGTGAATAATTGGAATCGGCGTTCCCCAGTAACGTTGGCGGCTGATAAGCCAAGGGCGAATCTTCCAGTTGACTCGACGATCGCCCTTCCCCCCGGCTTCAAGGGCATCGATGACAGCAGTACGCGCAGCATCACCAAATTCACCATCGAATCCATCCATTCCAGAGTGAACCATGTATCCATCTTCTGTGAATGCCGACTCAAGACCCTCATTCCCATCATCATTTTCGTTTTCAATGAGAACACGCTTGATTGGCAAATCGTACATCTTGGCAAAATCAAAATCACGTTCATCATGACCAGGGACTGCCATAACAGCACCCGTTCCGTATGTGGCAAGGACAAAGTTTCCGGCCCAAATTGGAATCTTTTCTCCTGTGAGCGGATGGATAGCAAAGCGTCCGAGTGAGACCCCCTCTTTCTTGTTGAGGTTCTTGATTCGGTCAAATTCGCTCATGTTTGCATACACATCGTGCATGGCTTTCCAACCCGCCTCAAACTCCGTTCCTTTGACCAACTGCTCAGCAAGTGGATGCTCGGGGGCAAGCGTGACAAAGGTAACTCCAAACAAGGTGTCAGGACGTGTTGTGAACACTCGGATGGTTTCATCGCTTCCTTCAATCTTGAACTCAATTTCTGCGCCTTCTGAACGGCCAAGCCAATCTTCTTGCATCAATCGAACACTCTCAGGGAATTCGATTGTATCCAGTCCATCGAGCAATTGCTGAGCATACTTGGTGATGTCAATGAACCATTGACTCATGTCCTTTTGACGCACAGGTCCATTGCATCGCCAGCATCGACCTGCTTTGACTTGCTCATTGGCAAGAACGGTTGAACAGGATTCGCACCAGTTTACTGGAGCAAACTCCCGATAGGCGAGTCCGGACTTGAAGAATCGAGTGAAGAAGAGTTGGTTCCATTTGTAATAATTCGGATCATGACTCTTAATCAAACGGCTCCAATCGTAGGAGAATCCCATACGCTTGATCTGTTCCGTAATGGAGGCCATGTTCTTCTCAGTAATGTCGTGAGGATGGCCTCCTTCGGCAATCGCAGCATTTTCAGCAGGCATTCCGAACGAATCGAATCCCATTGGATAGAGGACGTTGAAACCTTTCATTCGCTTGTAGCGAGCCACTGCATCTCCAATGGAATAGTTTCGAACGTGTCCCATATGCATCTTTCCGGATGGGTATGGATACATTTCCAAACAGTAGAATTTCGGTTTTGATGCATCATCAGTTGAAGAGAAAACATTTGCATCGCTCCATGCCTGTTGCCATGCAACTTCATCCGTTGTCTTCATCTCATCCGACACGTCGACACATCCTACGCTAAACACGCCTCCATGCTTTCCTTCTTCAATCCACCTCAGCGAATCGAATTCAGAGGTTCATCTCGTTCTGTACGTAGGCTTCACTTGTTTCGAGAAGGAACATCGCTTCTTTGGTGAGCTTGTAGCGGTTGCGCATACCCATCCGGCGGCCTTCAATGAGTCCATATTTCTCGAGTGTTCGCAAGTGGTGAGAGATCAGTTGCTGAGACTTGTCGAGTCGTTTAGCAAGTTCGGCTTGGGTTGGGAAGTCACCCATTTGGCTGTCATGATCCAAGAGAACCAGAATCTTTCCTTGAAGAGAAAGTGGATCTGGGGCGAGAATTGGTACGGGAAGGGCATCGTCTTCGAGCAGTGGGTGAAGTGTGTTGGTCAATGGATAGTAGCGGACCAAACGACCGTCTTTGCGTCGCCATACGCTTTCTTCCTGTTCAAGAACACGAAGGTGATGAGAGAGTTGTCCATTGCTCATTTCCAAGGCTGACAATAAGGCGCGGAAGTGACAGCCTGGATTTGCAGTCAAGTAACCCAAAAGGCGTCCACGTTGGAATCGACCATCGCTTGTCTCCGAGGTCTTACCGATCAATCCCAGCAACCACAATCCAGTGAGTGTGGTTGAGATTCGAAGTGCTTCGTTGTTGAAGGCTGCAAAGCCAAGCATGGAGAGAACAGCACTGACGGTAAGAACGGTGACGGCTTGAGGAGCCCAATCTGGTAGCGTCTCTTCTTCAACCGCTTCACTTTCTACAACCGTTGCTTCTTCGCTGACAGGTTCTTCTTCAGCAAATGGAATTTCTTGCAGGATGCCGACAAAGGTGTAACTTTCAGCGGTGAACCGAGCGCAGGCTGCACTGGCTTCCGAAAGCTGTGCCTGATACGTTCCGGATGAACCTCGTTCAGGAGACCACGATTCAATGATTGAATCTGCCAGCATGTGAACAACTCCAGAGTTCTCCTCAAGCATCCAACAGGTGCCGTCAGGAGTCAACACACCGCTCCAGACACCGCCAAGAACAACAACAGCCGATTCTTCCGAGGTATCTTCCTCGACGACGACCGTTTCTTCGACTTGAACGTTCAGTGGCCAAGAGAATTCATGCTCAAGAATCAAATCTTGATCCGTCGCCATATCGATTCGAACACGGTATTCTGCGCTCTCGTAATCGAAGGTGTTGAGGTCTTCAAGTTCGAAGATGAGAACATCATCAGAGGAAAGGCGGAGTGCTTGGTCGATGCGCTCATCGCTGCTGCAAAGCACGTTCTTCTCGATGATTTTCTCCGTAAGGTCAAGGTTCCACAACTGAAGTGAAGCCTTGCAGATTTCCAACCATTGGATGTCCGTTTGTTCCTCCATTCCTACTATATGCAACTCGAAAACAGGGTCGTCGTTTTCATCGAGTTCAACGGTCAACGAAGGCAAAGGTTCGGAGGTTGTTCCACAATCAACGGATTGGACTCGACGGAAGTCAACGTCCATTGACGAGGCGTATCCAAACTCCGGTAGTTCAGCAACGAGAACATAATCTCCACTAAGCATCGAGCATCCAACCTCATCGACAAAGGCCCATGTTTGGAGAGGGAAGGTGCTCTGTGATGATGCGCCGACAACCACGTCCAACTCCGCATTACGGCAGTTAGCCTGGTCCAGCGAGTCAAAGACTACCCCACTGTTGTCCATGATCCAATAACTCGCACGGCAAGTGTTGGTGAACCGTAGCAATTCATTTTCTGTACCGTCGTTTTCGAGGGTTATCGAGCCGTCAAACAATTCACCTTGAACGAAGGATGTGGAAAGCGTTTTGATGCTTGCTTCAAGCGGCGTAGATTGGACAGGAGCATCTTGCACAGATAATTCGAACGAGCCAATGAGTTCAGCATCTGGAGTTTGAATCGTCAGGGTTGACAAATCAGCAACAGTCGCTTGAAGCATTGAATGGCCCAATGAGAGGACTGCATATGGATCAATGGTCGTTTCACCTGCATTGCATGACGGGCCGAGGAGTTGTTGTTCGAACGAAATCAACAGTTGACAGGCATCAATGCCACGTAAGTCGATTGCTTCTGATGTAGGATTGTGAAGTTCATATGCAACAACGAATGGCTCACCAATCGACAAAACATCTTCACGATGAGCGATTGAGGCTGAGAAAATCAACCCCGTTGGTAGTTCAGCGTTTTGTTGAACCATGACTTCAGTGGTCGAAGACAAACCAGAGCCCGCAAGTTCAACAGTGATTGAATAGATACCTGGTGCTACGAGGGCGCCATCTTGATCGGTCAAATCCCATTCATGTTGCTCCAATGCAGTTACTCCTGAACCGATGTCAAGACCTCGGCTTTGCCCACGGCATCCGACGCTCTCATCGACGACGGTTGTTCCGTCAGCGTTGCTTACGCGTATCACCGTTCCACAGGAAGGGTCCTCTGTGATGGAGGTTGCAGCGCCATCGTTAACGATTGAAGAGGCGAGAAGAACCGAATCTCCAAGTCCATACCATGGCTTTGTGTTGTCATCCATGACATCGATTTCGAGGCGAACGCTGCTGGTCTCTTCAGCACTGGTGGGGACGAGGAGGACGAGAAGCATCACCAGTGACAATGCAACAAGACGACGCGTACGCACCTCTCCCATGCTTTTGCATAGCCCTCATTGACTTAAAGGGCAACGGTACAAACCATGCGTAAATCAGTCCAGGTCAAGCATCGATGGAATCGAAGCTTGCAGTGCTTCTTGTTGCTGAATCTCATGCTGCTTCCACGCAGGAAGTGAGGCAGGGTCTGTCCAACCAAGTTCTCGTGCTTTGTCGAATTCACCATTGGCGACGTAGTAGTTGATCCACTGTTCTCGACGCTCTTCCTCATCCGTGAGTTGTTCCTCTACCTTTCGCTCGATTGCACGCTCTCGCATCAATCGGTTTCGGCTTGCTTGACGTGCAAGCATAGCAACGAGGATACCTGCGAGCATGAAGGCGATGACTCCGCCCATAGCGTAGATCATCACGTTCGAGGATTTTGATTCAACTTCAGCGACAGTTTCACCTTCGTCTGTCTTGTTCGGGTCTTCTGTTATAGCACACACAACTTGTCCTGGGATGCCTGTCGATATCTCAGGGTCCCAAACGCATGGGTCGTTCAAGTCTGACATTCCATCGTTATCGCTGTCAGGACAACCAAATCGATCGATTGTGGATGTTCCGAATTCGTTTCGACACTCGTCCGGTTGATAGGCACCGTTGGTGAAGTTGTTCCCATAACCGTCCCCATCGTTGTCATCTTGTTGTGTCTTGCGCAGCGGGAATGCATCTGGAGCAATACCGGTACTGTTGTCACCACGTCCGTCGCAGTCGATGTCCGACCATTGTGTTGCATCGTTCGGGAACGCATCGCCGATGTGATCGCACAGTTCAATCATTAATCCTGGGTTCTCTTCATCGATGACGGTCTTGTTGGTGAATTGGTAGTTGTCACCGATGCCATCACCGTCTTTGTCGCACCATTGAAGCGGGTCGTCCGGGAAGGCATCTGCACCCGTACAATCTGGCTTGGCTACGAAGTCACCGAATGGGTCGGCATGACCGTCACCATCGGAATCAGGACATCCTTGGACACCGTTCTCAGTGCTTTTTCCAAAGGTATCGATGCACTCGTCACCATCGGTAAATTGAACGTTGTCTCCGAAACCATCGCCATCTTGATCCGCCCACTGCAGTGGTTAGTCAGGGAAAGCATCCTCTGGGTCGGTATAACCATCCCCATCGGAATCAGGACATCCTCGGGATGCTGCAGAGTTGGATTCTCCATAGATTTGAGGACATACATCGGAGTTTCCTTCAGAGACACCATCGCCGTTGGTATCGACGAAATTATCACCGTATCCATCGTTGTCCGCATCGGACCACTGTAGGGGGTCGGTCGGAAAGCGATCACCGTTGTTACCGCCAGGATTGTCACCGTAACCATCCCCATCGGAATCTCGCCATTGTGAAGCATCGTTTGGGAAGTAATCTGGATTGTTACCATCCATGTTGTCGCCGTAGTTGTCACCATCGGAATCTTCCCATTGTGTTCCATCATCGGGGAATGGATCGCCAGTGTTGGAATAACCGTCTCCATCGCGGTCAGCACATCCATTTTGATCTTCAGTTGATGAGCCAGCTTGATTGGGGCAATCGTCCGCATTGTTTCCATCAGCATTGCTTCCGAATCCATCGTTGTCTTCATCGCACCACTGTGTAGGATCGTTCGGGAAAGCGTCGGCTCCATAACAATCGGTCTTTGCCGGCCAATTCGCATCGGGATCGGAATACCCGTCACCGTCAGTATCGACACAACCAAGACGGTCATAGGTTGAATTGCCCCAAATCGTTGGGCAGCCATCAGCACGGTCGCTCATTTGCTCGTCACCTACCCAGTCTCCGTCGGTGTCCCTCCATTGAGTTCGATCGAGTGGGAAGACGTCGATGCTTTGCGCACCAACGATGATTTCTCCTGGCCACTCCGGAGCCCTGTATTGGTTCCAGGAGATGTCTTCGTAATTGTCTCCATAGCCGTCCCCATCGGTATCGTTCCATTGGGTTGGGTCGTTCGGGAATGCATCACCACGCTGATTCAAGTGGAGTTGGTTTGAGGCAACGTCGTAGAGGTAGTTGTCACCGTGGCCATCGCCATCCGTGTCAACCCATTGCTCTTTGTTGGCAGGTGCCCAATCGCTCTCATCGGAGTAACCGTCGCCGTCCGCATCAGGACATCCCAAGCGGTCCATGGTCGAGTTTCCAAAGACAAGAGGGCATGCATCAGGATTGAGTGCAGGCGCAGGATTGTCTCCGTATCCATCGGAATCAGAATCTTCCCATTGCGTTCCATCATCTGGGAACTCGTCGACCTTTCCATCTCCTTGGTCGGTGGTGTTCCATCCGTCGTTGTCTGGATCGAGATCGCTCTTCCATATGTAGAAGCCTTCGCTGTTTCGTCCAAATGCCTGAGCGATGTAGACTCCGTCAGGAGACCATGAAACGCCGTTGTTTTGGCCGCATTGGTTGTTGTTCGTGGAGGAGCATCCTCCCGGACGACTCTGTGAAAAACTGTCGATGAGGTTTCCACTTGAAATTTCGAAGATGTTTGCTGTCGCACCATCTGCTGCGTACCAACCCATTCCGAAGACAACTTGGTTTCCATCGGGTGAGAAATCGGCCGCATAACACGAGGTTGAGCCTGATTTTGTCCATGTATTGGTCCAGACATCGGCTTCATAGATTCTCAAACGTGATCCTCCTTGGCTGTTGACATAGCCCTCACACACTGCAATGTGCTCGCCACTCGGAGACCATGCAATGGAATTGACTGTACCTGCAGGCGCACTCTCACTTCGGACCGTAGCCCAGCTCGATGCATCAACGACGTAGTAATCTCCCGATGTTCCAATAGCCATGTGTGAGCCACTTGGTGAGAAATCCACGGAATGGAATCGGTCTTCACTTCCTGGATTGAGATTCTGCATCACGGTTCCATTGATGACATCCACCACTCGAACGACACCGTTTGTTCCACCGTTTCCAGAGCGACCAATCGCCACTGCGGCCATGGTTCCATCTGGCGACAAATCGATGTCGTAGGTGTAGTCTCCTCCTCCAACATCAGAGGACAGAGCACCATGCACCGATGTAAGGTTGGATGCATAATAGATGTCAAATTCATCTGCAGCTTCTGACGTTACGCCGATAAATCGACCATCAGCAGACCAAGACAATTTTCCGGTTCCTCCTCCCGACACAGCGCTTACAGAGCGAACATTCTGCCCAGTGGATGTGTTCCAAATTCGAATAAATCCATCGTCACCAGAAGTTGCAACCTCAGAACCGTCCGGCGAAAAGTCGGCATCGTTGACATCAGAGTTGCGTGGATTGTTTGCGTTGAGTACGAAGTTTGGATTTTGGCTGGTCCAACCATCCATGAGGTCTGAGGTTCCATCACCGTCCCGATCAGGGCAACCATCTCGATCGACAGTTGACGTACCACTCGCATACGGGCAGTCGTCAAGGGAATTGTCAACTCCGTCTCCATCGGAGTCTGCGGCATGGACACCCAACGGTGCGAGGACAATTCCAACCATGAGGAAGATGAGGAACAAACCAACGAGCCGTTTTTCCATATTTATCCGAGGTTCATTTGTTATTAGGGGTTGTGGTCTTTCTGTTCAAGCAAAGGCTCAGAGAATCGGAACGCTTGAACGTGATATTCGCCACAGAGGTACATGGCCGAGGGGCTGCCAAAAGTCAATGTCGCTGTCTCAGACCGCGTCTTGCTGCACCTCCTGCATCATGACCACCTCGCTGACAGATTCATCGTTACGGCAGCTTTGACCCGCCCGGGAATTGCAGAAGCCTGTGCACAACATCCTCCAAACGTTAGCCGCACAATGCGAAATCTCGTTCGTAAAGGTTGGGTGAGTGAACACACACGTTCTATCCAGAACGACGACCGACGTCAGAAGACATGGCAATTGACCGAAGAAGGTCGAGACATGGCAAAACTTCGCACCTCCAAATTAGGCGAAACCAAGGTTTTGGTTCGAGACAAAGACGGCCAACTTCTTGAGATTGAATCAAGAGATGCTGCCGATCGTTTGGCTTCGGATATGTCACTGTTGCAGGTTCTTCTCCACGCTCAGCACGAAGGGGTCCTGACCTGGGGCGATATTCGATTTGGCCTCATCAAAGAGCAAGATGATGAGGATACAACTCCGCCCCCCGGTCGTCTTCAACCGCTGGCAGGTGTTCATGCAACCTATCACACAAGTGCTCCTCAAACACGAAAAATGCGCGGCCGTGATGAAGAACTCAATCGTCTTGATGAGTGGTTTGAGGGCCGTTCGGCTTTTGCGGTCGTCTCTGGAATTGCTGGAATTGGAAAGTCGACATTGGTTGCAGAATGGTTAGCAGGAAAGCAGGACAAGCAACCTAATCTGTCCATTTGTTGGTATCCATGCCAGCCATGGGATCGAGAAGTTGGACTTGCAGTCAGTCTGTTGCATCGGTTTGGTATCGATGAGAAACACGATCCGTACAATCTCATTGAAACGCTTCCTCTGAGACCTGGCGCTCCTTTGGATGTTGATACATGGCGACGTCGTTTGCTTGCGTATCTCACGGATGCTTACACAGTCCGCGAACGATTCTCCATCGCCCCGGGGGGGCCTCCTCCGTACTGGTTGATCGTTCTTGATGACGTGCATCACATCGCATCCGAATCGAAGAATCTCCTCGGAGCATTGCTGCAAATCTCTCAGAAAACCCCGTTACGTTTTGTTTTGATTTCACGAACTTCATTGGACTTTTACGACCGAAGAGATGTCCATACACGTGACATTGTCGACGAACTGCCGCTCTCGGGTCTTTCGTTGGACGAGACATCACAGTGGTTGACTGAACTCAAACTCAAGGATATTGATGCAAGTGATGTCCATGAGCGGACAGGGGGTCACCCACTGGCCATCGAAATGCTCGAATTGTATGGAAAACCGACGCATGAAGATTGGTTGCGGTTTTTGGATGAAGAAATTCTCACACCACTCCCGGACGATGAACGAGAGCTGTTGGCCACACTTGCAGTTTCAAACAAGCCGATTCCTTGGAAAAGGCTTGCAAACAGTTTGGATTGGGATGGAACACCACCCCAGCGCTTGATCGACTATGGTCTGCTCATCGAGTTGGAACAAGGAATGTGGTTGCATGAAGCGCTACGCGAGCGCCTTGTGCGTGAAGTCGGTTCGGCAGAATCAGAACGCCGACAACGAATCGAGTGATTCAGAAATCATCAGCTGTCATGTGGTTATCGACCCACGTGGTCAACGCTGCCTTTGACATCATACCGCTCTTATTATCGACAATGGTTCCATTTCTAAACAGGAACAATGCGGGGATTCCACGAACGCCGAGTCGAGCAGCGTGCATGGTATTGGTATCCGTGTCGACTTTTGCGACGAGAATGTCACGGTCGGCAGCAAGATCGTTTAGGATTGGAGCAATAGCCTTGCATGGTCCACACCATTCCGCCCAGAAATCCACCAAGACCCATTCGTTGTCGTTAAGTGTGCCTTCAAACTCAGAATCTGTAACTGCTTTTACCTCGCCCATATTCAAACGATTCGCCGTCGTTTGAAGAACCTTTGCAGACAAATTCATGGGATGCCCAAGGGGGTCCCATCGATGCCTCATATACTTCGGATGACAACTATAGTACATGGCCGCAATGAAAGGAAAAGGCACACAGAAAGAGGCACGTTTAGAGCGTCTGAAGTCAGAAATTGCAACCTATATCGAAGATCGACCAGGTTGCTCAGCAGCAGACATTGTTGCATATCTGTCGAACGAGCGCAAGATGCGGAATCATGGGTTAACAGCACGGAAGATTGGATACTTCATTCCGCGTCATATGAAGAACAGCATTGGTTTCAAACTTGATGCAACCACTGGGAAGCGTATCTATCACGCCATGGGATGACCAAACATTCAATGTAGCGAGGTTCGTCGAGCCTTCATGGACTGGCCTGCTGGTGTTAAAGCTGAGGCTCTTTTTTCATCGGATACTGCTCGCAGTATGATGAATTCGAGCGAACCTGCTTGGTCGTTGTTGAATCCAAACAACCCGGCTGGCTTGAAAAGCCTACTCGATGCGAAACTCTCCACACTTGGATCCAACCATCCTCAACATGTTGAATTCGTCACCATCGATGAACGTAAAGGCGTTGTCCATGTTGAAGAAGGAGCGATTGTTGAACCGCACGTACATCTCATCGGACCTTGTCTTATTGAAGCCAATGCAACCGTACGCTCCCACGCCTATGTTCGAGAATACACATGGATGATGGCAGGAAGCCTTCTCGGGCATGCCAGTGAATCGAAGCATTCTCTGTTCCTACCTGGAGCAAAAGCGCCACACTTCAATTACGTCGGAGATTCAATCTTAGGATCGAATGTGAATCTCGGTGCCGGCGTCAAGTTGTCCAACCTACGCAATGATGGACAACACATTGGGATTTGGCTTAATGACGTTCGAAGGGAGACAGGGTTGCGAAAGTTCGGAGCAATTCTTGGCGACAATGCCCAAATCGGCTGCAATGCAGTCACCAATCCGGGGACAGTCCTCGGAAAATCTTGCATGGTTCATCCAAACACAACCGTTGGCGGATATCATGCTGATGACAGCGTCGTACGTTGAGGGAAATCCATGTCCAATCTGTTCGGAACCGACGGAATACGTGGCCGGGTTTCTCTTGATGAATGCGATGATGAAGGTGCTTTGCAACGAATTGTTGACGAACGACTTCTTACACCACAATTGATGAAGTTGCTCGGTGAAGCGCTTGGACGCTGTCTTCCCGAAGAGGGTGAAGGCAGTCAAGTGGTCATTGGATGGGACGACCGACCGTTCAATGCAACGCTTGCAGCATGGTTGACATTGGGCTTCCATGCATCAAATTGCGAAGTGATTCACATCGGCTGTGTCTCAACACCTATGCTGCATTATGGCGTCCTCGAGACCAATTCTCGCCTAGGCTGCATGATTACTGCAAGCCACAACCCTGTGGACGATTCGGGCATCAAAGTGTTTGATGGATACGGCAGGAAATCCATGCCAGCTTACGAGACAATGGTTTCCAAAACCGCATATTCTCTTGCGCAAGAAGATCGAGAAATCGATGATGTTGACCGTCAAGCATGGATGAACCCGGATTCTGAACAGAGCGTTGACCATCAACAGTGGTTGGAGAAGCGTCTTCGCCTCATTCAGCCGTTGTTCGAATCCGATCTGTCTTTATTCAATGGACTGCTTCTGGATTCATCGAAGGGTCATGCTGCGCATTGGTTGTCGACATGGTTGCAACAACAAGGCTTGGCTGTCGAGGAAGTTAGTCAGAATGCTCCGGCGATGAACGATGGTTGCGGCGCTGGTGAATTATCTCCAGGTCAATCGTGGACATGGGCTGAGTTGAGCAACAGTGGACATCTGCTGATTCAATCGCTGACATCGAAAGGTGTCGGAAATCTTCTCGGTGCTGCATTAGACGGCGATGGAGATCGTTGTCTGTTTGTTCGAGAAACAGACGATGGGGTCGAGGTCGTTGATGGCGATGATATTGCAGATGCAGTGGTTCGAGCATGTCAAAGGGCTTGGAAGGTCGCAGCAAGCATTGAATCGAATCTCAAACTCTTATCCACTATCGAAGATGAACCTGAGATGCAAGGGTTCGAAACTGCAGTCGGTGACCGTTGGTTATCCCATGCTCTTGCTCCACATCTTCCAATTCAAGATCATCAACCTCTTCTCTTCGGTATCGAGGACTCTGGCCATATCGTTCTTCCATCACCCCACCCTTCTGAAGAAAACCGTTGGAGTCTTGTCGGAGATGGCGCAATGACGTTGCTTCTTGCTTTGCTTGCTTTCCAAAGGGCAGGAACGGATTCAATGCAGAAAGGATGGAAGAAACGCTTGAGCGTGAAGAATCCAAACAGGTGGATGTGGGATGGCCGCAATGAACTCTCTGATACGGTCGAGACAATGATTCGGACACACTTCGAACTTGCAGGAAACGTGGAAGGATGGCAACGAATGGGATTGGAAGGCGAGGCCAACCTGATGTTGATTCGATGCCAGTTTAATGGAATGGACGTGAGTTTTGGCTTGAGGAACAGTGGTACGCAAGAAAAGACCAGCATCAGCCTTCGATTCGCTGAACCTGAGCCTGGATTCGATGCAATGCTTCTGATGCGATCTGTTCAGAATCTGTTGTTGCGGACCTTCAACCCAGTTGCTTATTGAGAAGCAAGCAATTCATCCCTTGATTGTGTCAAATAGGTAATGATGGCGAGCAACGCTGCTGTAGCAAGCAATAAGGCGAGCGCAGCGAGTGCTGTCATACCTTGGTAGATGAGCACACTGGCAACGATCCACGCAAGAACAAGGTTGAGGAATCCAACAATTCGCCAACCCCTTCGCAACGTCAAAACGCCAACAACCCAAGAAGTCGTTGACATAGCCAAGGTTAGGAGAACGAACAACAGCACTGAAGGAGAAAGAACGCCTGTGATTATGAACAGAACCTGTGCAACCCAGAGGGATGATGAAATCCAAAGCCCTTGATTGGTGTAGGTTGCAATGCCTCCGGCGATGAGTCCAAGTGAACCGATGGCAACAGAAGACATCCACACTTCGAACAATGTGAGGCTGAACTCATCTTCAACCCACCAAACCAATTCGTTGAGTGCAACTGGAAGGACAATGAATCCGACCATCAAAACAGCGGGTTGTTTCCATTCCCAGCCTCGCAGGAACATGAGAGTCAGTGCCAGTAGGGCCGCTGGTCCAAAAGAGAGAATGAGGATGGACAATGCGTATGAGATACGACCAAGGGCGCCTCGATGATCTTGCAACCCCCGCTTCTGTCGCTCACCTTCGACCCAATTCCACAACAAGGCTGCAAGAATCAGTAGAACTTCGTTTCCAATGACTGGTATCATCCATGACATCTGATCGGACTCGAGAGGATTGGTCATGGTTGGAATGGGAAGTTCTCCGCCTGCAAGAACACCAAAGAGTCGGTCGATGACCAACAATCCTACAACCATGTCGAGGACGTTTGGAATACGAACGCCGAGGTCGTCACGACCGACCAGGCCAAAGCTACCTATGGCGACCAGCGCGGTAATCAAAATCAGCAAATCGAACTGATCGGCAAGAAAAACGGTGCCCTGAGTCATTCTTGAAGCAAGGTGGACCAACACCAACCCTGCCATGGTCACGGCGATTGGAATCTCAACGCCGAGAACATCCACGAGGCGCAAATTGAGTGAATCGGCCCGTAACCGTGCAAGGCTGATGAAAAGGAAGGACATCCCACCAATCAACAACAATGCAATCATTCCAGAACCACTGATGTAAGCATAGAACATGGATGCAAAGATGGTGACACCAAGGAAGGAGAGTACGATGCTTGGGCGATGTTGAATATCCCCCAATTCCAAATCCATAGCCCCTGTAGAACCGGCTCGCTTGGCTCGCTTCCTTTGCTTTTCAGCGAGTTCGATCATGGCCGGATCGATGAATTGAACGCCCGTTTCTTCTGAAGTTTGGTTGTAAGCGATTTGCATGTTTTGCTTTGATTCAATTTCCTTCAAACGCTCATCGCGTCGAGCAACAGAGCGCATACCGGAGCGCCATTCGCCTTGGATTGCAAGGTAGGCTCCAGAACCGACAAAACTGAGCAATGACATTGTCGTTAGCAACTGAAGTTCAAGTGAAACGCCACTGAACAACATCAATCCTATCATCGAAACGGTTGCCAACGTTGGAGGAAGCAACTTGTCCATCTTTGTCACTCGACTCAGGTAGTGGAAGAGTGTCCCCAGCGAGATGAACCCCATCATCATAGCATCTTGCCCTTTTTGCGGAAACCAATCCGCGTTGGTAAGTTCGAGAGAAGCCTCATTTCTCAATGCTGGAATGGCTAGCAAGGCACTCATAACGAGCAATTGGTAAGTGACGATGCTGTTTGTTTGGTTCCGTTTGACGTTGTCTTTGTCACTCAGGAATCGATCGGTATGGACGAGCATCAACGAACATCCTGCAACCATTGTTGCAGCGAACATCGATGTGTGACCAAACTTCCATCCAAAATGAAGGGCGAAAATACTCCATGCAACCAACATCGTACGTGGCTGTCCTCGATGCTGTCCGAGAGCAACGAGGGTCCCATGGAAGATGAGGATGGCTGCCATGATGCCGACGAGGCCCCAAGCGGGCATGCCTCCAACACGGGTAATGCTCCATACGGAAATGAGCGACAGAACGAACGAAAGGTTCCACAATTGCAACAATCCTGAATCGCGAGCACGTGCGCCCAGTTCACTTAGTCCGGCTAAGCGACCTGCCAAATTCAGTGTGGATTGACCTTGACTGAGATTGACGTAGAGTTGCTGAACAATCAACAACAGCATCCATGAAGCGACATGCTGTTCATCAAGAACGACCGGAATGAAATCGTTTGAAAACATGCGAGATTCGATATCGGTCGCAAACATCAACAACCAAACCCACGGCATCAATACTGCAACACCAGAAATGGAGGGTGATTGTCGTTGAACGCCTAGCCATGAAAGTCCAAGCCATACCGTTGCTTGGGAGATGAGGAGCCGCCAACCATCCGTTTCTGCTGGAATCAGAATTGTCAAGAGGATGACGATGATGATGCCTCCCATCCATAGGACATGATCGGAAACTGCCTGCTGATTCCGAAGCAAAGCAATTGAGGTAAGAATAGCAGTTAGAATTGCATAGATGCTGTATCCGCTAAGGTTAGCAATGTCGACGGTGAAGACTTCCAAATTAAGGAGGATAACGAGAATGAGAAGGAACGGTGCAGGAAACAAAATGAACGGTGCAAGGCGCTTCCATTCAACACCGCGAACGGCTAGGTAAGAACCGCCAAATGCACTCATCAACAAGAGCAGTTGAGCTAGGGCGTATCCTGTTTCGTCCCGATTTGCGGCGATTGATAACAAAGCTCCAATCATTCCAAGACCAACAGAAATTGCCCACAATCCCGGCTTGCCTAGACCAAGGGCTTTGGCAGCTGCTGAGAACCAATTGTCAGCTTTGTGAAACTGTGTCGCCATTACTGCGTTGGTTGCCGTGACAGCAAACATGAGCATGAACAACAGCAAGTCATCGTCAAAAGAAACGATCTCGATGTTTGCAATCGTCCATTCGTTGGAGAAGGCGTGCAAGCCAATCCAAAGATAGGAGACAGCAATACCGAGACTTGCAAGATTTCCGGATTTCCGATGCAGGGCAAGACCGTGCATCGATAATGTGCCAAGCAGAATCATTCCTGCGACGCCAATTTCGTCGTACAATGCTCCTGTTGCACTCCCTAAGGCGAGCAAGACAAGTGTTGCTTGTGCAGCGATGGCATCGTCATCATGTCGTTGAGCGATCAGAATGTTGAATCCAATCAAGACAAGTAGGAAGATTCCAAGTGAGAGGTCAGCACCGAGTGGTGAGGCATCCAACCAACCCCAATGATGAACATCCAAAGCAAATCCATAAAGAATTTTCATCGAGATAATGACCCAAGTCACCCCGAGAAGGTGCATGGTTGGATTCGGAATCCATTTCTCACCTGCCCACAGTCCTGACAATCCCATGATGATGAGCAGTGGGCCTCCAACGAGTGGTGGCAAGGCAGTTCCAACAACCCATCCCAATACAGACCAAACAAGGACCATGCCTGCCAAGAGACCGAATCCAAGACGGCGTTCGCCATGGACAGCCATATCGGTGACACTGTCCGGTGCTGAGGCTTCATTGACGGTTCCATCTCGATTGATTGCCCCGGGTTCGTCCGTTTGCTCATCATCTGCACGAAATAAAGATGCTATTTCTCCTACGGCATCATCCGTTTCTTGCTCAGATGAAGGTTGTTCTATCTCAGGTTCATCTTCCGGTTCTTGGACCATGAATTGGCCAAGTTCAATTCCACTTCCTCTGCGGAATTCTTTTTGGCGAAGGACATCGTCTTCAACAGAATCGTGGTCTGTAACGTCCTCCTCCATGCCAATGTCCTAGCAAAGTCCCGTTTGAAACCTTCTCCAATTCGTGAACAATCACGTGGATTTTATCATGGTCGAAGAGAAAGGGACAAAGAGGGTCCGCGGTAGCAACGAGCATGGCGGAGACCTCCACCCCGACATCAACCCCTCTTTCAGCGCATGGAATCAGTGCAAAAGGGGAGGTTCATTGGAACCTCAATACCGATGTACTGATCGATATTTCCTTGTCAAGAAATGAAGGAATCCTGAGTGCTCATGGCGCACTTGTGACGGAGACCGGTGAACGCACAGGCCGATCCCCGAATGACAAGTACATCGTCGATGAAGAATCAACGAGCATTGATGTCAATTGGGGTGATGTGAATGTCTCTACCGATCTTGCAACGTTCGAGCGTATGCGAGCCCAAGTGGTTGACTTCCTCTCGGACCAAGACGCCTTGTTTGTCCAGGATTTGGCTTGCGGAGCAGAACCAAGTGAAGCGCTGCCTATTCGAGTCATTACACACAATGCTTGGCACAGCACTTTTGCTCGTAACATGTTCATCCGGCCGTCTGTCGATGAACTCGCATCCCACACGCCCGAATTCACCGTCCTTCACGCACCGCATTTCGAAGCAGATGATGCTTCCCTCAACTCTCAATGCTTCGTCATCGTCAACTATGCGGCAGGCGAAGTGATCATTGGAGGTACTCGATACGCTGGCGAAATAAAGAAGTCGATTTTCTCGATCATGAACCTCATTCTACCAAAGAAGGGCATCCTCCCAATGCACTGTTCAGCCAACACAAACGGCGAGAACACAGCGATTTTCTTTGGGCTCTCCGGAACAGGAAAGACCACACTTTCAGCCGATCCAAAGCGTGCACTGATCGGTGATGATGAGCACGGATGGGGTGCAAACGGTGTCTTCAACTTCGAAGGTGGATGCTATGCAAAACTCATCGATTTGTCCGAAGAAGACGAGCCAGAGATTTTTGGAACCACACGACGTCGAGGAACCGTTCTTGAGAACGTTGTTCTCGATGGAAACGGTGTCCCTGATTTTACCGATGTCAGCAAGA
>CAXQWT010000071.1:0-7837 GCA_964227855.1 Salipiger bermudensis
AAACTCATCGATTTGTCCGAAGAAGACGAGCCAGAGATTTTTGGAACCACACGACGTCGAGGAACCGTTCTTGAGAACGTTGTTCTCGATGGAAACGGTGTCCCTGATTTTACCGATGTCAGCAAGACACAGAACACACGAGGGTCCTATCCAATTGAATTCATCGACAACCGTACCATGGATTCCCGTGGCGGCCATCCACAGAATGTCATCTTCTTGACCTGCGATGCGTTTGGTGTTCTTCCACCAATTTCTCGCCTCACACCTGAACAAGCAGCCTACCACTTCATCTCTGGATACACTGCAAAGGTTGCAGGAACCGAAGTTGGCGTTAAGGAACCACAAGCAACCTTCTCAGCATGCTTCGGCGAACCGTTCATGCCAATGCACCCCGGCGTCTACGCTGACCTCCTGTCTGCGAAGATGGAACAACACGGATCAACGGCTTGGCTCATCAACACCGGTTGGAATGGAGGTCCTTACGGTGTTGGAAACCGAATGAAGATTCGATACACTCGAGCAATGTTGAACGCAGCCCTTGATGGCGAACTTGACAACGTTGAGTACGTCAAGGACGATCGTTTTGGTTTCGAAGTCCCTACCTCTTGCCCAGACGTTCCAAGCGAAGTCTTGCAACCACGTTCCACGTGGGACGACAAGACGGCCTACGATTCGACAGCGGACAAACTTGCAAACATGTTCAACGAGAATTTCGAGCGATACGCTGCTGGCGTATCTGATGCGGTCAATCAAGCAGCGCCAAAGGCTGTTTGACCGTCACTTTGAATATCCGAGATGCATAGCCTCAGGCATGCAACCGCAGCAACCGAACGGACAACCTGCACCAGTTCCAATCCAGACCATGCCCATGGGGCAACCCATCCAACCGGTTCAACCAATGCTCTACGGGCAACCTCAACCGATGATGGCTCAGAACATCTTGGTGGCTCAAAACAGCGGCAATGGAGCTGCAACTACCGGTTTGGTGATGGGGATTTTGGCTATCTCGACCTTCATTCTTGGATTTATTCCGTTCTTGTGTTTCTTTTTCTTGGTCAGTTGGCTGTTCGCCCTTCTCGCAGTTATTTTTGGACACATCGGGGCATCTCAAGGAAGCAAGACCGGTGTTGGTGGAGGTCAAGGCGTGGCAGGTTTGATTCTTGGCTATCTAACACTCGCTGGCTATCTTCTCCCGATCTTGCTTCTTGGCTCGATTGGGGCAGGTTCGTCGATTTGAGTCCAACGTCGCCGACATCTTCAATATCAGGTGTGAAGAGATTCTGTTATGCAACCTAGTGAAAAACCACCTTCTGTTCTTATCCAGCCGGTGACGACCCAACAGGACCAGGTTGTAACTCCAAATGTGGTTCATGTTCAAACTGTAATGACAAATAATATGGCCATTGCGAGTTTGGCTTGTGGCGTACTTTCGTTTCTTTTGTTTGGATTCGTCATTATTTCGGATGAATTCGATTTGTGCCTGGGGATATGGATCGTAGGGCTACTTGCAGTCATTTTTGGCCACATTGGGGCCAAGGAAGCGTCTAAAACAGGAATTGGCAAAGGACAAGCTACCTTAGGACTCCTTCTCGGCTACATGTCCCTCATGGTTTATGTTGGAGGGATTGTCTTTGTTCTTCTCTTACTTCAGAGCCTAGGCTTCTAAACAACTCCTTCAAAAAGGGGAGCCAACTCGGATGGTTTGGGCGATTAGGGTAGTCTGGATATCCTTCCGGCCTTCGGAGCCGGAGACGTGGGTTCGAATCCTGCATCGCCCGCTCAATCTTCACATCATTGCGGAGTCTTTCGCAACCAAAGTTGAACAGAATCTTCGCCCCATGTTTCGGTTCGATCCAATGACAGACCTGCTTGTCTCAGGACGTCTTGGTTGATGTTCGATGGAACCGGTTCCTGATGCACAACTTGGCTTTGAACCAGATAGAACTCATCTACGAGACCTTCGTTCAGGAAGGAATGGATGGTCGTTGGACCTCCTTCGATAAGCAGACGTTGCTTTTCCATATCGCCCAAGCGGTTGAGAAGAGGAAGCAAGCCGTTGTAATCTGCTCCAATTTGGATGGTTTCATGACCGTCGTTGTAAACGACAGCGTTCGGATTGGTTCGCTCGTTTGGGTCAAGTATCACTCGAAGCGGTTGACGTTCAGTCTCGATTCGACGGATAGTGAGGGATGGGTTGTCACGTTCAACGGTCTCAGCTCCAACAAGGATCGCATCGCAATCCTTCCTCAATCGATGGACCTCATCAAGACATGCTTCACTCGTGAAGCGTTGTGGATCTTCTGCACGGTCGTCGACCGAGCCGTTGGCATCGACAGCGAGTTTGACCGTAACGATTGGACGCCGATACTCGCACCAATGCAAGAAGGGTTTCATTTGTTCAGCAGCCTGTTGTTCGAGAACTCCCGATTCAACAGATATTCCAGCATCGCGTAACACTTGGAAACCTTTTCCGCGAACGGTTGGGTTTGGATCTGGATGGGCGACGATAACGTGCTTCACGCCCGACCAAAGGAGTGCTTCTGTACAAGGGGGTGTTCGGCCGTAATGATTGCATGGCTCCAATGTGACGTAGGCTGTTGCACCATTCGGAGACCTTCCTTTTGCTTCAGCATCGTGGATGGCCATCTGTTCAGCATGGAGCCCCCCGAGGTGATCATGCCATCCTTCAGCGATGACCTCTCCATCTTTGACAAGAACACATCCGACCAAAGGATTGGGAGCAACACGTCCCCGACCACGTTCAGCAACGTCCAGTGCACGTTGCATGAATGCCTCGTCTTCGTTGGTCCACATGAGGGGGTCCTCATCGAGTGCGAAAGGTATCGAGTTGATGAGTCTGTTCGTTCATCCATGGATACATTGAAACCGTGCAAGATTCAGCAAACCGTATGGTCAAGGCTCATTTTATCATCAATCCTGCAAGTCGGGACTTCCGTTGTGGAAAAGCTTGGCCGGGGATCAAAAAACGATTGATTGAACGAGGATTTGAGGTCGTTGAACATGTGACAGAACGTATCGGTCATGGTGCTGAACTTGCTCATCAAATTAGGAATGAGATTGAAGCAAGTGGAGAAGAATCACCGTTTGTCGTAGCAGTAGGAGGCGATGGAATCGTTCACGAAGTCGCTTCAGGACTACGAGGTTCGGGTATTCCTTTGGGACAGATACCGTTTGGTTCAGGGAATGATTGCTGCATAACACACGGAATTTCTCGCGACAACCTCCAACAAGCCATCGACGTTCTTGTCGACGGTGTTGACCGAAGTTGTGGAGCTTGGCGACTTGAAGGTGTTGCTGCACCGACGTTGGATGGTTATCCGAGTCCACCATCAAACCACTGGGATGGTGAAGCCAACCATGAGGGTAGAACCGTTCGATGGGTCTTCCTCGAGTCGGATGCTGGAATCACATCGGCTATCAGTCGAGCCAAGCTGCGTCGAGCAAAATGGATCAAAGGTCCAAAAAAGTACACCTATCTTGGTGTAACAACCATTCCTTTCTGGCCACGAAGAAAAGTTGAGATTACGCTTGATGAGGGTGAGCCCAAGATTCATGATTTGACCATGATGACGGTTACTGCCGGTGAAACCTTTGGGGGAGGTTACCGTGTTGTTCCCAACATGTATCCAACTCGTAAGGAGGGTTCAATCGTCCTCGCCTATCGTTTGAGTCGTTTGCAAATGCTCTCCTTGATGGGTCCTGTCAAGAAAGGGAAGCATGTAGGAAAGTGGGGTATTGAACAAATGGATGTCAATCGTGTGACACTCAGGCCCATTGACAAAGATGGGAAACCATCGGACGTACCGGTTGGACATCCAACGTTTATCCAAGCCGATGGTGAACCGTTGTTGCTTTTGCCAGCAACGCTTGAGTGGCACCAAGATCAAATGGTTTTCAGAGGTGCCAAGGATGTATCTTGGGCTTAGAAACTGAAGTCGGAAAACTCTTCTTCGTCCTCATTCCAGAATTCTTTCTGTTCTTGCTGTGATTCTGGTTCAGGCTCAGGTTCAGCCTGCTTTCGAGCAGCTCTTCGTCGTCGAACCTTTGGTTTCTCAGCAGGCTCCGATGACTTTGGAGGCCCTGACGATCGAGGCTTGGATGAGGAAACAGAAGTTGGTACTGAGGATGCAGAACTTGAGACTGGAGCGCCTCCACCAAAGGTTGAGGTTGGTGGGACGAACGGTTCGCTTTCCTCGATTTCCATCTCAACTCGCTTTGCATCGTCAGAGGCCACGACTGAACTACCTGACCCAAATTCAGAACGAGAAGCAGACGATGCTCCACCACTCAATGCACTGTCAATTGAGAACGAACCGAAACCATCGTCTTTGGCTTTCTCCTTCTTTTGCGGTGGTTGGGATTTCTTGGCCTCTTTGCGTTGCTCTGCTCGACGCTCGTCGGGGGTTGTCATCCCTGAGCGCTTTGCATCCTTGACGTCCTTTCGAACCTGAGCGGCCTTCTCCACGCCATCCTTTCCAAGGAGTGTAAGAGCGACACTACGGGCACTCATCTTCACTCGCAGTGAAGAATACATGTAAGATCCAACTGCGCCACCTACGCCAACAACGAGCATGAAGAGAATGAATCCAGTTCGACCGAGTAAGGATACATCGCCAAAGGCGTATTCATCATCGTGTTCTCCATCAAGGCTGACAACACTGTCAGCAAGTTCTATTTTTGTGACAAGAACGTAGACTTGAGCAATGTTCTGGTTCCCAGTTTTTGCTACACAATCCTGTGAAGCCTGAACATCGTTCGGCCCGCTCCATATTCCACCAAGAGGAGATCCTCCGTTTTGGCTCTCGACAAGATAGCCTGTTATGCGTACTGGTTGGTGGTATTTTCCAAGTGCAGCAACACCATCGTTGATGTTTTCACTGGCAGGAATCAGCCCAAGGACGAACCATTTGCTGTCAGATTCGCTATCGATTTTCTCCAAGTTCGCTGTTCCTGCTCCTGTCTTAGGTGCAACAGGATCAATCCACTCTTTGACTTCGACGCGCTCTCCTTCTCCAGAACGGATGTTCTTTGCATCATCAAATGACATTGAATTGAGAGCAATGGCTGCAGCAGTTGCAAAGGCAGCATCTTCGGTCAATGCTTCTGAGTCATGTGAATCGTAAATTTGGCTGGCACTCATGTATCCCTCAAACTTGATTTTGCCAGACTGATCTGCGTTGATTGTACCATCCAAACAACCGCGTTCTGAGTATTGTGAGTTGACGGTTTCACCTGACATTGAAGAGGTAAATGTGAAGGTACCGTCCCCGTTTCGTTCGACAGAAAGGTCGTCTCCCCAATCAGGTGCTACAGGTGCAAGGCACCCAGCAAGCAAGAAGACGGATGCAAGAAGAATGCCCAGCAACCCTCGGCCCATATGGTATCGAGAGGACCTAGAGTTTGTGAATGCTTCTCTTGAAATAGATGGCGCGGAGAGAGGGATTTGAACCCCCGAGTCATAAGACACCGGATTTCAAATCCGGCGCAATACCTGGCTATGCGACCTCCGCAGTAGTCTGGCCAGAACGACCACTATCAAACGCTTTTCCCTCGATTACTCAGATTTTGAGCGCAGGGAAATGGCAGCCATTGAGACAACTGCGACGGAGACGAGAAGTCCAACTGAAGGAACGCCTTCGGAGTCCTTCGAGATGAGCCCTTCTCGTTCAGCAAGTTCGACGACGTCTTCTACGAAATCAGATGCTAACCATGAATCGTCGACATACCGAACACGAGGTTTGTTGTCCTCATCAAGGATGTAGGTGTAGGCAAAGTGTCCGACCGTGTACTCGGGTTCGGATTCAACAGCTATGCATGAGAGCATATCGTCTTCAGCCCATTCGTAGCCAGCATCGCACATGCAATGCGCTCGACTCCCTGATCCCATGATCCAACCATGTCCGTTGCATTCACTATCATCAACGACAGCAAAGCCAGGGAGTGGAATTGCATCATTGCTCGTATTGTTTGAAGCCCAAGCGATGGCCTTGGGCTGGTTGATTCCATCCATTCCAACTTCAGCATCTTCCCATTCGCTCGATGTGTCGTTCCATGTGTGAAGTTCCCAGTACCAGCTCCAGTCGGCTGGAGCGGAAACATTGTCGATGCTGTTCAGGAAGTGGCCAAACGAACTATCTGCAATGTCTACATCGATTTCAGCGCCATCAAAGGCACCTTGTGTAAGATGATATCCAGAAAATGAGGTGACATAGGAAGTAGAGGTGGTGTTGTCAGGGTAAACGACTTGGACGCTTGGTATATCGCCCATTGGTGGCTCAAGGAGGCTTGCGTTTGCACTGGTCGCATACCAGGCAAGGTGCGTTTCTTCGAGGGCATTCACGGAATCAATGCCAACTGGAGCGTCTTCCCATCGTTGTTTTGAATCATCGAACAACTTGAGACTCCACCACCAACTCCAATCTGCTGGAGCATCGTAACCGTTGATTCCGTTGATCATAGTGCCGTATTGGGTGTCCGAGGTGTTCAGCGACCAACCCGCCTCATCAGCAGCTGCCGCAGTCATGGTCATACCCGTTGGAAGATACATCAATTCCTCAGCGGTTCCATCAGGTCGAACGTAGACAACGCTTGAGTTGTGAACTTGGCCTTCCATATCACTGACGTTGTCATCATGTGCATCGATAACGTACTCTTCAGCATAAATGGCAAACCTTGCCCAGACATCTTTGACATCCTCGGTTGGGCCTGTAAGGTGTGGCCAATCAACACCATGCAAGTCCATGTATTCGGTAAGTACCTCAGGCGTGTCGTACTTCGGATCAAGTGTAATTGCAACGAAGCCTACATTGTCATCCAGTTCCTCAGGAAGTGTATCATGAACCAATTTCAGGTTCTGTGTAATGACAGGACACACATCAGGGCAGCGTGTGAAGAAGAACGAGATGACAACAATTTCTTCGGTTGCATCGGACAACTTGTATTCGGAATTGTTTTGATCAACCAATGTGAAGTTTCCAACGCTTGCATAACTCAACTGTATTCCGTTATATGCAGAAACAGGTGCTCCAGCGAGAACAACGGACATGAGAAGGCCAACAACGATGAGTGTGATGGTTCGCATCAATCTCACTCAGCGTTCGGTAACTAATGAATCCCAGTTTGGTGTGCACCATCCTGGAAGCCCTGTTACGCCTTCAGGGTTAGAAAGTCCAATGCCCCAAAGCATCAGCAAAACGAAGAGTGTAGGGAACAGTGCAACTCGAAGGTAGATTCGAGGATCGTCCCAAAGGTGCATGAAGAACGCACCAATACCGAATCCCTTGACGATACCAACGACGATGAGGATAGCCCACACCGCTGTGAGTGATACTGGAATGTCTGTTCCAGGAACTTCTTCGAAGAAGACCGCCCCGACTTCAAACAAAGTAAACAGCATCAATACGATGAAATTCCAGAAGTAAATGTCTTTGCCCATAATCAACTTGTGTTCGCCCATAATTTCACCTCAATACAGATAGAATGCTGGGAAGATTACCACCCAAGCCAAATCGACAAAGTGCCAGTAGAGACCGAAGTACTCGATTCCCTGTGCGTTGTCCTCACTCCACTCAACCGTGTCGGCCTTGAAGATCATGTAGAGCATAATCAACAATCCTGCGAAGACGTGAACACCGTGTGCACCTGTTGCCACATAGAAGATTGAACCTTGCTCTGTTCCGATGGTGAAGCCTTCTGCGATGAGGTGGCTCCACTCAACCAACTTGAGAACAATAAACATCGTACCCAATGCAAGGGTGATGATGAGGTAGTTGCGGATGGCTGCCTTCTTGGTTGGCATCATCTTGCCGAGGAAGCC
>CAXQWT010000072.1:0-17096 GCA_964227855.1 Salipiger bermudensis
GTAATCCAAAATGTTGCGAATAAAAACGAATGGAAAGACAATCCCCCAGAGCCTGAGGTTGCAAGAACAATTGGTTCTGAAGCATGGAGTCAAGAAGATATTGACACAAACCAATATCATGCAGGACGAACTGTTCCAAGTAAAGAAATTGCTTCAGTAGATCGTTCTGATCGAGCAGGTGAAGATGTTGAAATGGTGACACGTACGAACATTAAGGCTGAAAATGCCGATGTTGATGATCAAATCCTAGAGATTCTTGAAAATGAGGAATTGCATCAAAAGAAATCCAGAAAAGATGCATGGGATTCAACGGTTTCTGATGTTCTCGAATTGTTAGATAATGAAGATTAGTTAAAAATTAATTGAATATAAATTAATTTAAATATTATTCCAGTAATTATTGCATTAGTTGGTAGGTTACTCGTTGTGTGCCTTTACCCTTCGATTTTTTTCCAATGAATTCAATACCTGTGATCTCTGAAATGTTCCGAACGTGCGTCCCAGCACAAGGGCAGAGATCTTCTTGATCGCCGATTGTGACAACTCGAAGGTCCTCAATGAATGAGGGTAAGAGATCCATATTTGTTCGTTCCTGTGGCATGATTGAATTGATTTCATCTCGTGTCATTTGCGTATCGGTAACCTCCAATCCAAGTTGTATTTTCTCATTGACGACTGATTGAAGTTCGGCCAACATCTCTTCTGAAAATTGAATTGGTTTGAAATCAATTCGTGATTTATCAGTGTTGATTTGATTACCAACCGTTCGAACTCCATCGAACATCTCATAGGCAATTCCACTTACAAGATGTTGGGCTGTATGCATTTTCATATGAGCATAACGTCGTTCAAAATCAATCCTTCCTGTGACTTCATCACCCACTTCAAGCCCAAATATGTCCTCCATGGTGTGATGGATAGCATCCCTTCCACGAACCTCAATGACGTTCATTTTCCCATTTGGCCCCTTAAGTGTTCCAAGATCCCAGTTTTGACCACCTCCCAGAGGGTAAAAGAGAGTCTGATCGAGAACGACTTTATTGTCTTCAATTGCAATTACTTCCGCTGAAAACTCATCCAAATAGGCAGATTCGATGGTTTCAAGATAGAGTTTCTTGGTCGTCATTGTATGTCACTCCACAAGTTCATTCCTGTTTGAAAACGCTGGCTACAGTCCCATAAAGAATGGTTTGTTGGCAGCATAGTCGAGATGATTTCGATGATTTTTCGATTTGTAATTGTATGGTTGCCTGGATACCAAGATTCTGATAACCCATCTTGCCGATGTATTTGATAAACAGCATCGCGAAATTCATTTGTTTGTGATTGAAGGTGAACATACCCTGTTGCTTCTTGTCGTTCAACATCATATGTTGATGTTGTATTGGAAAGATGATGAGGAGTTGCCCAGGGTATCCACGTATCTTGTGTTGTATCGATTACTTTGTCGTAATGAACAATCCCCTTCTGTTGACCAGCTCCAACGAAATCAACAATGAAGTATCCTTCATTCGTCTCTGTAGATGAAAGAACTCGTGTCCGGTGGAAGAATACAGCGCCCATTTTCGCTAATTCAATACTCATTCCTTTCATGATCCATTCGTGACGGAATGAAGATTCTGAGCCTTCGAAATTTTGATCGGTAGAAAATGAAAGAGGTATTGAATTTCTTTCAAGTAGTACGCTAGGCCAAACATTTGGTAAACCAAATTCGATGGAATGGTCGGCAATATGGACTTCTTTTCCTTCAATAAGAGCTGAATAGGCACACCCATATGCCACTAAACCTGCTCCAACAATGAGGATCTTCATACACTCATCTCGATTCAATCAGTAATGCATCAACAGGACAACTAGGGATACAAAGTTCACAATATGTGCATTGGGACTGTTGAACAAGAGCGAGTAATCCTTTCATTGAGAGAGCATTCGTTGGACATAATCCAATGCAAGCACCACAACCATAACACAAGTCTTCATCTACCACGAAGTGAGGTTGTGCCATGTATATTCCAGTGGACACTGTCATATTTCATCTTCCATGAATTTTCCTTGGTTTTCGAGATAATGTGATTCCTTAAGAAGTAAACTTTCTAGGAAATGGTATAGAAATAGTCTCCATTACCAGACCCCTTTGTTTCCACTCGAGATAAAATAGAATCTGAAGATAGATCAACAAAGTAAGAAAAGAAGTCAAAGCAACAAAGTACAATCATAGTTTGTCGCGTGTAGTGTATATTGTTAATGGTAAATTCAAATGAATAATTAACGAATAAAGAGGAAAAAGAACTCCAGTGGAAACATAGGGGTGTGACCCACAAGTTCATTCATGACGATTTTATCGAGAGTACATGGTCGTGTACGCACCAGGTCGAACATCTGGTTATCCAGAATTTCCTCCAGAACGTGGATTGCGCTACCATTATCTTGGTGGAGGAAATGAAGTAGGTAATGTAGGGATTGTTCTCGAGGATCCAACTTCGAATAGACTCTTACTTGATTATGGATTAGCTCCAACCAAACCGCCACGTTACCCAAATGAAGCGCCTCCTGTTTCCAATGCAATCATTACTCACTCTCATATTGATCATCTAGGAATGGTTCCTTGGCTTGCTTCAAACCATAATTCAACCCTACATGGAACCAAATTAACTGCAGCAATTTCTGAAATGATGTGGTATGATTGTCACAAAGTTTCCTCAATTGAGGGTTATCCGCTCCCATGGGATAAGCGTGACATCGATCTTGCCCTTTCGGCATGGAAAACACATTCATTCAACAAATCATGGACGCAAGATGACTGGAAGTTGGAACTTCACCGAGCTGGACACATCCCTGGGGCAGCAATGCTCCATGTTGAAACTCCAAACAAAACAGTACTGTTCTCGGGTGATTTTGATACAAGAGATTCCCAACTTACTACAGGAGCAAAGCCAGTAAAATCCGATGTCCTCTTTGTAGAAGGGACATATGGAGGAAGAGATCATCCTCCGAAAGCGGAAGAAAATGAACGCTTCATTAATCGCGTTGTTGAGGTGATTGATCGTGGTGGAACTGCACTCATTCCAGCTTTCGCCAATGGACGGACACAAGACGTGGTTATGCTACTTCACAAACATCTTCCTGAGTTGGATGTCCATGTTGATGGAATGGGTAAGCGTGTTGCAAAATTACAAATGGAACATCCAGAGACTTTACGTGACCCAACTGCTCTTGAATCTTCTTGGAGTTGGTGTCGTAGAGTTTCAAGCAAATCAGATCGAAAGAAAGCCCTCGATGCAGATGTAATCGTTTCAACATCAGGTATGTTGGATGGTGGACCATCCATTTGGTATCTAAATCGTCTACGGCACGACCGTAAGAATGCAGTCTTGCTAACAGGTTATCAAGCCAGAAACACAGGTGGACGTAGGTTACTCGAAGAACGTAGGGTGCCTATTTTTGGTAAACTTGCAAACATTGAACTCGATGTAGACCAATACTCCTTTTCAACCCACGCAGGACATCAAGAAATACTTCAATTTGCTGAAGAATGCAAAGCAGAGGACGTCGTCATCTATCATTCAGACCCAACCATGGCACGACCACCGCTAGCAGAAGCATTGGAAGCAAAAGGACATCGAGTACATGTTCCAGAAAATGGAATTTCGGGAATTTTGGATTGATTCAATCAGCCGAAGGGGTTGAATACATCAACCTAAAGCGACAGTCGATAGCATGGCGGCTAAAGCACCAGGTGGAAAGAAGCGCCCGCGAAGGAAACGAAAGTTAAGACTCTCTCTTCGCCAAAACAAAATCAAAAAGGCGGATAGTTACACAGACTCCCTTGGATGGTCAACCGATGTTGGTCGAACACTCGAAGATGCTCCAAAGCCTACAGAGCCTGAAACCATTAACGTTCAATGCGACATGTGTGGGTCAATGCTCAAGATCCGTAAACCTACACGAGCAAGATACTCAGTCACATGCACATACCCAGAATGCGGCAATGTCATGTCGTTCGATTGAAATGAACCGATTGTTGTTTGCAATTCTTCTATTGATTCTTCCCTCGGTGCAGGGGTGTTTACAAATTGAAGATGAATCGGAGACGTCCACCATACGTCTTGCAACAACCACATCGTTACGTGATTCAGGGCTGCTTGCAGAATTGTTACCAGAATTCACGAAACAAACAGGCGTCCAAGTCGATGTCATTGCGGTTGGCTCAGGGGCTGCTATGACGTTAGCACAGAACAGGGACGTTGATGTTCTCATCGTTCACGATCCTTTACGAGAAATTGAATTCATCGAGAACGGATTTGCTGAAAATAGGACGACGTTTGCTTGGAATCGCTTTGTCCTCCTCGGTCCAACAACCGTAGCAGGAAATCTCAATGAAACTTTAACCTGGATTCTCGAGAGTGACCAATGCTTTGTTTCACGGGGCGATGAATCTGGAACACACCAGAAAGAACAGGCCCTATGGAAACAATTCTCAAACCAATCAAACGTAGAATTTATCCAAGACTCTCTTGGTTATCGCCCTGATTGGGATGGCTATCAATCGATTGGACAGGGTATGGGAGCAGCGATAACCATCTCCAATGAACTCGAATGCTGGACATTATCAGATAGCGGAACTGCTCTTTACCGACAAGAAAACACGAATCTCAAAATCCATGAATTTAATGATACAATACTTACCAACCCATATTCTATTCTCCTCATGGAAAATGAATACAATACCTCAACAATTGCATTACGAGATTTTCTTATTGATTCGGCAGAACATATCGATGAATATATGATCAACAATGAGACGTTGTTTTTCAGTGGGCAGCCACCAGCTTAACCAATCCACTGGCCACTTCTCAATTGCTCTGCAATTTCATGTTCTTCCGCAATCAATTGACCATCGTGAATGTAAAGTATACGATCTGCTAAACGTTTGGCCTGGTAGGGATTGTGTGTTGCAATGATAACACAACCACCTCTTTCCTTGTAAGACAGAATCTGTTGTTCAATACGTTCAATTGAAGCACCATCAAGTTCCGAAGTCGCTTCATCAAGAATCAAAATTTTACGATTCATAGAGAGGGCGCGAAGAAACGCCAAACGTTGAATTTCACCACCAGAGAGGGAATCAGTGCGTTGACTTCCCCTTTCTTCAAAACCACATAACCCAGCAAAAAATCCGCCTGCATTTGGCAAATCATCATGAAGTTTTGAAGCAAGTTCAAGTTCCATGGCAACAGTGTCCATGACCAAAACGGGATTTTGGGAAACATAAGCAATGTCTTTAGCAAGGTGATTTGGATTTCCTTCTAATCCACAAATCGCTCTCAAAAGAGTTGACTTTCCAGATCCAGACTCGCCCATAAGGACAATGATTTCATGTCCAGAAATCTCAATAGAACAGGATTCAACAATCATCTTTTCACTTTTTTTCACGCTCAAATTTTCCCATGATGCAGTGAACATCTCAAATTGATCACCAACAAATGCATCCTCTCCAAAAACTCCTCGCTCGAAAAAACGAATGAATTGCACAAATTGTAAACCGAAAGCGGTAACAAGGGAAATGAAGAGAAGGATCATACCAAGTTGTAAAGCAACATCAAGGCGGCCTATACTCGTTTCAAGAACGACGCTTGTTGTCAACACTCTTGTCTTACCTGCAATGTTTCCACCAACCATCAAAACAGCACCAACCTCAGCAATTGCCCGGCCAAAACCCAGCAATACAGCGTTGGTTATTCCTCTTCGTGCACAATACATTTCCAGAAGAATTCGTTGCTTTGGACTTGCATTCATAACTCGAAATACATCGCGCTTTTCTGAAGAAACTCGTTCGAGTGCGGCCCATGAAACACCAAGAATGAGAGGAAAAATCAACAACGTCTGAGCAACAATCATTCCTTGAATAGTGAACAACCAATTCAATGAGCCGAAAACACCATCCTTACTCAGTGCAATGTAAACGGCCACTCCAACGACAACCGGAGGCAATCCATACAATGCTTGAGTCAGTCCACGGAGGAGGGGCTTCCCTTTCCAATTGCTATTGGCTAGCACCATCGCTAAACCAACCCCCAAAAAACCCGCAATAATCGTCGCAGAACCGCTTGTCACAAGTGTTCGAACGACCACATCCCAAAGGTTAGTAGAATCTACCACACCAACCCGAAGTAAGACAAACCTTTGAGGTTGGCGAAGCGAGCCACTGGTTGTAGAAGTGATTGTATGAGAGAAGTGCCGTATTTTTTACCACTTGAAGAAGCAATTTCTCTCTCTCTTGAGCACAAGTTATCTTGTCTTGTTGAACACGTATCTCTGGATAATGCTCACCAACGTATACTTGCAGAAGATCTTCATTCGATGGTGAATGATCCTCCATTTGACAATTCGGCAATGGATGGATTTGCAGTTCGACACGAAGACACCCAACACGCACCATCCACCCTCAAAATCGTCGCAACATCCCAAGCAGCAGCAGGAAATCCAGATCTTTCCTTAGTATCGGGACAAGCGGTCAGAATTATGACCGGTGCCCCAGTACCAAATGGAGCGGATGCAATCATTCCAATCGAAGCATGCAGTATTTCTGGCGATGAAGTCACTCTCAATCAACCTTCCAAACCTCATTTTATTCGAAAGTGCGGTGAAAACATTGCAGAAGGACAACTCGGACTCGAGAAAGGAACCTACCTTACACCCCAAACTATCTCGATGTGTGCAACGATGGGGTATCCAACCGTTCCCGTTGTTCAGCGACTAAAGATCGGCATCATTTCAACGGGTGATGAACTCAAACCTCCAGGTGAACAACTCTCTTACGGAGAGATTTACGAATCCAATTCTTACGGGCTCTCTGGACTTGTGAAAATGCTTGGACACACCCCAATCCGTTATCCTGCAGTGCATGATTCATTGGAAGCATTACGGGAACAATTTAGCATTGCAGCTCAAGAATGCGACCTCTTTCTCACCTCAGGTGGTGTTTCGATGGGTGAATGGGATTTCGTTCGAAAACTCATGGAGACGGAAGGCGACCTTGTCTTTTGGAGAGTAAAAATCCGGCCAGGATCACCGCCGCTCTTTGGCCACTGGAATGGGACGCCCATGTTTGGCCTACCGGGAAATCCAGTGAGTAGCCATGTTGTTTTCCGAATGTTGGTGGTTCCATATCTACGCGGCTCACTAGGTACGACGTATCCTCGAGACCGTATTGTTCATGCTCGTCTGAACACAAATGTACGTTCAACAAAGGATTGCTTAACCTTGCGTCGCGTAACACTCAAATCAACAAATGAAGGGTTCATTGCAAATCAGCCAAAACATCAGGGTTCGGGAAATATCGATAGCCTCTCTTCAGCAGATGGGCTTACACTTCTACAACCCGGCCAATCAGGAGAAGAAGGGCAATTAATTCAGGTCTTGTTATTGTAAGGGATGTATATGAGAAAGAAAGTGGAACAGGACATCAATTTACTTGATGTACTCAAAATCATGCAACCCAATGCAAGCACGAATGTCCTGCGAAAGATGCTCACAAATCAACGAATCTCTGTAGATGAAGGCATTATCCACCGAGCAAAGCACATCGTGATGAAAGACCAGGTCGTTGAAATTCACCCCAAACCAAAAATTTCTGTCGAAGAATCGCGCGAAAATCATGCCAAAACAAACAATCTCAACATTCTCTTTGAAGATGAAAGCATTCTTGTTGTTGACAAACCAGCTGGCCTGCTCTCGGTAGCAACAGACCGACTCGAACAAGACACCCTTCACAACAGGTGCGTAGAATATTGCCGTTCAGAGAAAAAAAACGGGTGGTGTTTCATTGTCCACCGTCTCGATAAAGCAACATCTGGAATTATGGTCTTTGCAAAGACCGAGCAAATTAAACGCGATTTACAAGAACAATTTGCACAACGTCTCGTCCATCGTCATTATGTAGCCTTGGTAGAAGGAAAATCCTCTCAGGGGCGAGCGGATCATCACTTGGTCGAAGATAAAAATCTCCGAGTGTACGTCTCGGATAAGACGACAAAAACCAGTAAGCGAGCAATTACCACATGGGACGTTATCGCTCAAGGGGAAGATGAAACATTGCTTAGTGTTGTCATTGAAACCGGGCGGCGCCACCAAATCCGTGTAGCTATGGCAGAAAACGGAACCCCAGTCGTTGGTGACAAACTACATGGAGCCACGACGAACCTCCATGGGCGCATATGTTTACATGCGGTTGCACTTGAATTCCTCCATCCATTGACAGATGACCCCGTACGATTCGAATCGGAATTCAACCCTGCTTGGAGGCACGGATTGAAGAACCCTTGACGACACGGGACAACTGTTCATATGGCGGCGAATCAGGACTGGATAACTGTTCGCGGTGCGCGAACACATAACCTCCAAGACATTGATGTGAAACTACCTAGGGGTCAATTCGTGGTTATTTCTGGAGTTTCTGGTTCGGGTAAATCCAGCCTCGCTTTCGATACCCTCTACGCTGAAGGACAACGGAGATATGTCGAATCATTGTCTTCTTACGCCCGGCAATTCATTGGTCAAATGAAGAAAGCGGATTGCGATGGAATCGAAGGACTGTCACCTGCCATCTCCATAGATCAAAAACAAGGCTCACACAACCCACGTTCCACAGTTGCAACAGTAACAGAAATCCAAGACTACCTGCGTCTTTTATGGGCAAGAATTGGAAAACCCCACTGTCCTGATTGCGGAAAAGAAGTTGCGCGGCGGACGGTTCAAGAAATCGTCGACGACATCGTATGGAATTTTGAACAACACACGATTGCAATATGGAGCCCCGTTGTCCGAGCCCGAAAAGGAACCCATGTTGAGTTGTTCAAGCAATTTGTTGAACAAGGCTACATGAATGGTCGTGTCAATGGCCATGATTCTGATTTCGAGAACCCTCCAACATTGGATAAGAATTTCCGTCATGATATCGATGTTCGAATCGATCGTTTTGTTCTCTCGAAAGATCGCCGTCACCGTACAACGGAAGCCGTAGAGAATGCACTCCGACTTGGAGGCGGGGCGCTTGCAGTCACAAGTTTACGTGTACCTAAACAAGACTTAGACGCTGAAGGAATGAATCGCCCCGAACACTCAGAGGGGACAACCATTTCATGGTCTGAGGATTTTGCTTGTCCTGAGCATGGGGCTTTCATGCCAGAACTTTCGCCTCGAGTCTTTTCATTTAACTCACCGCTGGGGGCATGTCCTGATTGCCAAGGCCTTGGAATTCAACGTCAGTTTAATCCAGAACTAATCATCGATGATACCCTTACCGTTGCGAACGGATGCGTTCTGCCATGGCGACAATCAATGTCGCCAGGTTGGTACAAGAAATTACTTCAACAGGTTTGTGAGCATTACGGCATATCCCCAAACGTTCCATTTGGGTTGCTCGATGAGGATGCTAAAGACATCTTGTTGCACGGATCAGGCTCTACAATTATTCACTTTCATTTTGAGTCAGATAATGGTTCAGTCTACAAGATGAATCGACCATGGGAAGGCATCATCACTCGTCTTGAACGCACCTATTCTGAAACATCTTCTGACCGAACACGCAACAGACTGATTGCCTGTATGACCGATCTTGACTGCCACGCATGTCATGGTGAAAAACTGAATCCCGCAGCGCGTTTTGTTACTGTAGGAGGCATCCGCCTTCCCGAAGTTAGCCGTAGTTCCGTCCATGAAGCATATCAACTCATCAAAGCTCTTCATCCAGAAGCCGATGGCCCACCAGAACAATACGCCGACGTCCTTACAGCACTTGACGATCGATCTCTTTTTATTGGAAATGAAATTCTAAAAGAAATAGAAAGCCGACTTAGTTTCCTTGAATCCGTGGGCCTCGACTATCTCACACTTGATCGAAAAGCAAACACTCTTTCAGGCGGAGAAAGTCAGCGTATTCGACTAGCAACCCAAATAGGAACACGTCTTACTGGAGTCATGTACGTGTTGGATGAGCCCTCAATTGGATTGCACCAACGAGACAATGAACGCCTTCTCAAAACGTTGCGAGAACTCACTGAACTTGGAAACACCCTCCTCGTTGTCGAGCATGATGAAGATACTCTCCGACAAGCCGATTGGATATGCGATCTCGGACCAGGGGCAGGTCTCGAAGGCGGAATTGTCGTTGCGAATGGGCCGCCAAAGGAAGTGATGAAGGCCAAAGAATCAGTAACAGGCGCATACCTCTCCGGCCGACGCACAATCGAACCTCCGAAAGAACGAATCTCTCCAAACAAGAAGTGGTTGGAAATCAAAAATGCTCAACACAACAACTTATGCAACATCGATGCGAGAATCCCACTCGGTTGTTTCACCTCGATTACTGGTGTTTCTGGCTCAGGAAAATCCTCACTCATCTCAGGCATTCTTTCGCCAGCACTGCAGCGCTACCTCCACAACTCAGAGAAACTTCCAGGTAAACACTCGACCATCGAAGGGTTGGAACACGTTGACAAAGCCATCATTATCGATCAGTCTCCGATTGGCCGCACCCCTCGTTCAAATCCAGCAACGTACACGAAAGTCTTCGATGAAATACGAAAATTATTTTCCAATACAACGTTGGCTAAAGAACGGGGATATTCCCCAGGGACGTTCAGTTTCAATGTCAAAGGAGGACGATGTGAGGCATGCTCAGGAGCGGGCTCAATTAAATTGGAGATGAATTTCCTTCCTGACGTATGGATTGAATGCGACATTTGCAATGGTAAGCGCTACACGCGAGAATGTCTTGAAGTGACATGGAAAGGAAAAACCATTCATGATGTTCTTCAAATGCCCGTCGGTGAGGCGGTCGTGTTTTTTAAGAATCACAAAAAAATCCACCGTACTCTTGAGACATTGAACGCTGTTGGGCTATCGTATATTCGCCTCGGACAACCTGCGACGACCCTTTCAGGTGGTGAGGCGCAACGCGTTAAACTTGCGAGTGAGTTGAGACGGCCGCCACACAAGCATACATTGTACATCCTAGACGAACCGACAACCGGCCTCTCCTTTAGCGACGTCCAACTATTGATCGACGTTCTCCTTGAACTCCGTTCCAAAGGTCACTCAGTTGTCGTAATTGAACACCACCTTGATGTCGTAAAGTGCAGCGATTATGTCATCGATCTAGGTCCGGAGGGCGGCGATCGAGGCGGGCAAATTGTTGCTCAAGGAACGCCGGAAGAAATCGCTAATGTGGACTCAAGTTATACCGGCCAGTTCTTGAAATCGATGTTGAAGTCCGAGTGAACCCCTCCGTAGTGTTCAAAGAGCGTATGCGATGAACTGTGTTTGGGTCGGAACCAATGACAGTGCAGGAAGTCCGAGTTGAGGTCACTCCGTTGCAAACGGAGGGAATGCGCGATGTTCTAGGTGATGTTGTTCAACGCCAACTTTTCGCAGACCATGGTATCGATGTTGGGAAGGTGCGCAGCATCCGAGGATATCTCATCCGAAGTAACTATGCAGCCTCCGAAATCGATCCACATGTACAGGATATTTTCTCAGACCCAATTATTGAGTTTGGAGCGACAAACACATCACTTCTTGAGAATCAAACCTTCTTCCCTCAACCCCCTTCACTCACTGTTACAGTCGGGTTCAAACCAGGCGTTACTGACAATCCAGGTGCAGCAGCAAACGATGGCTTCAAAGTACTCTTCCCTGAAGGGGAATCCTCCATATCGACATACATCTCTTATGCATTTCTCGAACTTCCAGATGGTGTTGAACATGACTGGTTAGCATCAACGTTGTTCAATGCACTGATTGAGAAATCTATTCTAACAACGAAAGAACAATTGGAAACCAACCAAGCGACAAGCCTGACCTATCCGGAACGCCCATCTATTGTCCGACAAGAACCAGCAACCATCAATCTTGAAGTCGGCGATGATAAGTTGATTCAATTATCAACTGAAGGACTGCTTGCCTTAAACCTCAACGAAATGCAAACGATACGTGATCATTATCGCGATGAATCGACGCGGACTGCTCGGACTGCGGCCGGAATATCTCCAGATGCACCAACAGATGTTGAATTGGAATGTTTAGCTCAGACCTGGAGCGAACATTGCAAACACAAGATTTTTGCAAGCAAAATCCATCATGTTGATACAGAAACCAATGAAGACACAACGATTGATTCACTTTTCAAAACACACATTATGAAACCAACTCATGATATGGCAAAGGAAGTTGATTGGCTTCTCTCTGTATTCCACGATAATTCAGGAGTGATTGCTTGGAACGATGATTGGTCCATTTGTATGAAGGCTGAAACACACAATTCCCCTTCTGCCTTAGATCCATATGGAGGTGCGATGACAGGAATCGTGGGCGTCAATCGAGATATTCTTGGAACCGGGTTGGGCGCACGACCAATCGCCAATACCGACGTGTTTTGTTTCGGGCCACCCGATTGGTCAGGCGAACTACCATCAACACTTTTCCACCCTTCACGAGTTCTTCGTGGAGTTCATGCAGGCGTACGCGTAGGCGGCAATGAATCGGGGATTCCAACCATCAATGGCTCCATCGTTTTCGATGAGCGATACATTGGAAAACCACTGGTCTACTGTGGTACAGTTGGCCTGATGCCTCGTAGATTGGCAGACGGCCGTGAATCCCATGAAAAGAACCCAACTCCAGGAGATCTGGTGTACATGGTTGGTGGACGAGTAGGCTCCGACGGAATACACGGTGCAACCTTTTCCTCCCTTGAATTGACGGATGAATCACCATCCAGTGCTGTTCAAATCGGTGATCCAATTACACAGAAGAAAATGATGGACATGCTCCTCGAAGCCCGTGATGCCTGCCTCATTACATGAACTACCGATAACGGTGCAGGGGGGTTATCATCATCCATTGGAGAGATGGCAGAATACACCAATGGCTGTGAAATCGATCTTGGGAAAGTACCACTCAAACAACAAGGCCTCTCATCTTGGGAAATTCTCGTTTCCGAATCCCAAGAGCGAATGACAGTAGCTGTCTCACCGAAGGATAAGGATGCATTTGAGGCACTAGCAAACCTGCATGAAGTCGAAGCCACCCAAGTTGCAACATTCACAGATACAGGCTATTTCCATGTTAAACATGGAGAAGATACAGTAGCCTACCTTCCAATCACGTTCCTTCACGATGGCGTACCCCAACTCCAACTTGAGTCAGAATGGGTACCTCCACAACACGAGGCATTTTCCCCACCGTTAGAATTAGATCAAAACGAACTTCTGTTGGAAATGCTTGCACGACCAAACATCGCTTCCAAGGAAACGTGGGTTCGGCAATACGATCACGAAGTCATTGCTCAAACAGTGGTCAAGCCATTCGTCGGTGTTGAACGTGATGGTCCTGGTGATGCAGGTCTGATCGCACCAATCCATGGTGATTCACAGGGCCTTGTTGTTTCTTGTGGAATTGCCCCACGATATTCCGACATTGATGCAGGCGCCATGGTTGCAGCCTCCATTGACGAAGCGGTTCGTAATGCGGTTTGTGTCGGCGTTGATATCGACAAGATGGCCGGTTTGGATAATTTCTGCTGGCCGGATCCAATTGAATCTGAAAAGACCCCTGATGGTAAATTCAAACTCGCACAATTGGTTCGAGCGAACCGTGAACTTGAACGGGTCTGTCGAGCTTACCGACTTCCTTGTGTATCAGGCAAAGATTCGATGAAGAACGATTATGGCGTCTGGCCAAACAAAATTTCAATTCCACCGACCATGCTTTTCTCTTTGTTTGGAAACCAACCCGATGTTCGTAAGACCGCTACATCGAATTTCAAACATCATGGTGAACGCATCTATCTTGTAGGTACGACATATGACGAATTAGGAGCTTCTGAAGTCGCATTCCACCTCAAAGACCGTGGTGATGCGAAGGGAATCGGAGGACAAGTCCCACTTCTCGAAAACCCATCTGAGCAATTGGAGGTCTACAGAAAAGTGTCTTCATCAATTCAATCAGGGTTAATTCGAACCGCCCACGATTGCAGTGAAGGGGGCTTAGCGGTTGCACTCGCAGAAATGTGTATCGGAGGAAGATGCGGAGCGTTCATTGACATTGATGGTATTGGGTCAGGCGATGCATTCACCCGATTGTGGAGTGAATCCCTCGGAAGAATTGTCGTATCGGTCGAAGCAGAACACGAGGTCGCTTTTGTAGAAATGATGGAAGGTGCCGACATACACCTAATCGGAATGGTTTCAACATCATCTGAACTTCTCATTGAAGATGGGTACGATACCCTCATTCAAGCAGATGTTGAGGAATTAACTCAATCCTGGAAAGGCGCATTGGATATGACGGGGGCGATTGAATGAACCAAGAGGTCAAGGTTTGCGTCCTCTTTGGATTTGGAATCAACTGCGATCGAGAAACTGCAGCAGTCTTTGACATGGTTGGAGGAACTTCTGAACGTATACACGTCAATCGCTTGGTCCAAGGTGAACGCCAGCTCTCTGAATTCGACATTCTTGCAGTACCAGGAGGGTTTTCATTTGGAGATCACCTCGGTAGCGGCCGCCTTCTTGGTAATCGCCTCCGATTTGCACTTCGGGAACAACTCCAACAATTCGTAACTGATGGAAAACCAATCATTGGAATTTGTAATGGATTCCAAGCACTCGTAAAAACAGGCCTACTACCGGGTCCGACCAATGCATCTCTCGAGCCCGATCTTGTTCAACGTGCTAGTCTGACGCTCAACAATACGGGTCGCTATGAGGATCGATGGGTCACATTGGAATTTGATGCAGCGAGTCCGTGCATCTGGACCAAGAACATTCAGCGAATTGAATGCCCTGTACGCCACGGTGAAGGACGCTTTGTTATGCCGACAGAACAAGATCTTGATACGCTTCATTCAAACCATCAGTTGACTGTAAGGTATGTCGACTCAACCACGGCTGTTGGAGAAGGTATGCAAGATGAACTTCTTCCGTTCCCAATAAGTCCGAATGGCAGTATGAGAAACATCGCTGGAATTTGTGATTCCACCGGTCTTGTCTTTGGACTCATGCCACACCCTGAAGCCTTCTACAGTATGTGGCTTCATCCCGAACATACATCCATGGATTTAGGTGATGACTGGGAAGGTGAAGGCTTGCAAATATTCCGAAATGCGGTTGAATACGTCCGTACGCAGCGGTGACCAAGAATGAGTCGTCGTCAAGACATCGATCAAATCCGAGGCCTTGCAATTCTACTCATGGTAATGGTTCATGCTGCTGCGACGTGGACCCCTTCAGGTGCTTCAACAACGTCTCTTCTCGCACTTATTGTAGCAAGTCTTGGAGGATTAGCAGCTCCTTTGTTCGTGACTGTTGGAGGGTGGGTTACGGTCCAATCATCATGGACCGTTCGAAAGGCACTTGTCCGGTGCTTCTTTCTCATTACAGCACAATTCCTTGTGAATATTACTGCTTTACATCTTTTTGATCCGTTTACACCAGGTGTATTGACTCTGTTCGCAGTTCTGTATCTTTTGGCTCCCTTATGGCTCCGTATCGCACAGAACAAGATCGGTTTCGGCTCAACACTCGTTCTGATAGGAGTGGTGAACTGGGCCTTTGTTCCAGGCAATGCTACATTGTCATGGGCCGATAGGATCGAAGTCACAAGTATTGCTGAATTTTTCACTCATCTGTTGGTAACGGGGACGTATCCACTGTTCCCGTGGGTGTTCTTTTCAATCCTAGGTGCAGGAATCAATGTTCATGCACCTTCAGTCAAGCACCTCGGCATTACTATTGGAATTGGACTGGTTCTTTGTGTTTCTTTCCTCGTAGAGTCGATCAACACAAGTATACCCTTCGCACAACCTCGAGGCGAGGCAGTTTTGACCTTCTTCCCTGCAAATTCTCCGTTTCTTATAGGAGCTCTCACAGGGGTTCTGATCTTGTGGGCGATGCTTGAGCACCGTCAATCCTTCCTCAAACTAAACCGTCTGGGGCAACTTTCACTCACATTGTATGTGATTCATTTTATCCCAATACGCTTGGGATCAAACCTCACACTAACGTGGTCTTTAGCAGTCCCATTCGTATTGTTGTTCACGATACTATGGTGGCCATTGAGTGTGTTCTGGCGAACACGGTTTCCAACGTACTCTCTCGAGTACATGTTGCGACAGTTATCCAGTCATGGAGAGGAGAGGGCGCCTTGAGGCGCCCTCCCCAGTCATGACATGCTGTATTTGTTCTACTTTCACTCTGTGATAGCTTCGGCAGCCTTCTTGGCTCCCATCCATGCTACGACACCGAATCCGATCTTGTTGATCATATCAGCGATGTTGTAAGCAATACCCATCCAGAGTTCGCCTTCTGTTCCAGCGTCGATAATAGCGACTTCTGGGCTGAAGAGGTAACCAAGAGGGTAGATGATCCATCCAACAACGATGAACCATCGGAGTGCGTTTGCGCTCCACTTGAGTTCGTCAGCGATCTTGCTGTTGTCGACACCGAGTCCATCGGACCATGGGGTACCGGTTGCAACGATGATCATTGCCCATCCCATACCGCCGAGGAGAAGACCAGCCCATGCGTTCATGAGACCTGCTTCACCAGCGTATCCGAATCCAATCATGATGAGTGCACCAGTGAAACAGATTCCTGTGAATCCGAGACCAGCGAACTTTGCATCAGTGATGGCATCCTTGCCAACAAGGCTTGGGAACTTGAGTGCCATGAGTGGAACAGTGATGATCCAATCCATGTATCGGTACTCAATCGAAACTACTTGGTGGTCAACATAGACACCACGCATGTAGTAGTAGTGGAACGCTGCGATACCAACGATCAATGCTGAGATTGTCATTGTTGTGCGGTGTTCCTTACCGACGTTTCCACGCTCGCTCATGAAGAAGACGAACGCTGCACCCATCGAAATGTATCCGACGAAGAACAGGAAGAAGGTGACAAGTTGTAGCCCGTCATCGACTCCGTCGTTCAACCAACATTGATCGAGGTTGGTAATGTCACCTGCTGCGTTAGTAATACAATCAGTTGCAGGGTTTGTGGTTTCGGCAGCTGCTGGTAGAGCAACGGCTGCAAGTG
>CAXQWT010000073.1:0-3935 GCA_964227855.1 Salipiger bermudensis
CAGCACCGAGCCGTTTGGTCATCTTCTCGCCGAGGAATGGAATGGCGAGAAGTGCTGTAATGATTGGATTGAAGGTGATCATAAGCGATGCATCACCTGCTGCTGTGTAGCGCATTCCATACATGAAGAAGGCCTGATACAGGAAGGTCGAAAAGAATCCAATGTAGAACAACCGCTTCCATTCTTCCTTGGTTGGAATACGGAATTTTCCTGTCATCTTGAGCCAGACAAGGAACATGGCTACAGCGATGATGTAGCGAATCCATGCTGCAGTGATGGGTGGAAAATCAGTTGCAACGACGCGTCCAGCCGTCCAACCAAGCCCCCAAATGATGGCAACAATGAGCAATCGTGTATGCAACCAAAACAGGTTCATTCAAATCGCTCCAAGCCGAGCTGGAGGATTCGGGCTCGTGGAAGACCGATCTCCGGCAGGCCGTGGGCGGGTGCATACTGTTTGAGTCCTTCTAAGCGTTGAACGTACAATCCATAGGATGCGATATCGTTTCGATCGAACGGGGTAGGTACGCCCATGCGCGTCAAGGCTTCACATGCTTTCTGTGAATAGATTGGATAAACGTTGGTCGAGAAATGCATCCATTGCGACAATCGAACGGTATCGATGTTGTCGAGTGAAAGGATGTGCTCGAGCAGGTTGACCTTGGGGTAAGCGATGGTTCGTAGAGCCATCAGAACTTCGTTCTCAAGGTCATCGTTCCAAACCAGTGGCGTGTTCTTGGCCCATCCATCAGCGATGTTGAGATGCTCAAGCGATCGCTCTGCTTCGATTGCAAACAAGGCATCGACGTAGGGTTTGTCTTCAAAAGCATCTTCGACAAGTCCCGGCAATTCATCGTAGAATCGCTCGACAATATCGGCATTGATGCCGAACAACTCGACTGGTATCATGCCGATCCCACTCAAGCAGTTGCGCCGATTCCGGACTCAAGTTGGCGAGCCGTCAATGGCTTGTTTGCAATCCATTCGAGTTTGAAGTACTCTTTGAGAGCTTCTTCGTCCTCGGCGGTTGGGAGAATGGTACGGGTGTACTCGTTCCAGTCATCGTCACCGCCTTCGAACTTCTCACCGTGGACGGTGTAGCGCATTCCTTTGCAGTCCCCGATGTCTCGGTTGAAGTTCTCGTGAGCGACATAGAACGGTGTTGCACCTTCTTCTTGGTAGCCATTGAGTTTCTCGACTTCTCGAACAATTTCATCGTGATAGTGCCCACGAGCTTCCTGGTTGAGGACTTCCTTATCGACGTCGATTTCAGCATCTTGCTTCTTTCGCTCGTCCCAGCGACCCTTGATTCCCCAGACGTATGCCCAGTGAGCAGAGGATGAGGAATCAACTCCAAACAAATCGTGTGCAGTGGAGACCCACTTGTTCATGTAGCGCTGGAGCATGTCCTGAGGAATGACACCAGCCTTGATGATCCGACGTAGTCCGTTTGATCCAGTTCCCAAGTGGAAGGACTCTTCCTTGAGCATTGGACCCATGCTTGCAGCTAGTGGCTTGAATGCAGAGGTGGAAAGCATACCAAGTTGGAACTTTCCATCACGGTCGACGAACATTGTGTAGTTGAAGAAGTCGAGCCAGTGTGGCATTGGGCGATTGAAGGCACCAAGCAATCGGTCGCCATCTTGTGCATTTCGCTCGAGTAGCTTTTGTGCCTCACGTCGTCCTTGCTGACCGAAGTAGGTCATGAGGAGGTAAGCCATTTGCCAGCCGTGACGTTGTTCTTCAGCCATGATTCGGGCTGCTGCGTAACGGTCGTAATCGGTTGGTGCGGTTGCAAGAAGGTGGCGTTGTTGCTCAACGGATGCAAATTCTGTATCGCCTTGAACGGTGATCATGGTGACGAGAGCGTCACGCATGCTTTGGTGAGGGACTTGAAGTGAACGCTCCCACTTCTTTCGTCCTTCATAATCCCCAAACTCGATTTGGTCACCTGCACGGTCCCAGTCGAATTGAATCGAGAGGTCAAAGTCACCGAGCCATTCTCGGTCAAATCCAACACGATCTTGCCAATCGTTGAAGTTCGCAATCCAGTCGTCCCATGTCTTCGGTAGGTTGTCCATGTGTAGCACACGAGTGGGTCTACCTTGAATACATTGCGAACATGTTCGTACGAACATGTGCGCTTAGGGTGATTTGCGGCGAATTTCCTCTGCCATATCGTTCATGATGCGACTCTCTATTCGTTGAAGCATAGCGGAAAGTGTTGATTTCGCCATGTCCATGGCTGCGGCGAGTTTGCTCAAAGATGTCCTTCTTGGAACATCGTAGTAACCCTCTCGCAATGCTGCATCGAAAATTTGTCGTTGTCGAGATGTGAGCAGGGTTGCGCCACTGTTCCGTGTGGATGTCAATCTGTAGGGGATGTTCTCTTTCGTCAGTTCTGACAGAAGCTGTCGAGCTTGTTCAGGAGTACATACAAAGGTCCAATCTACCCACCCATCGTGAACTTCGAATGGTGATCTCGGAACGACGCCAACGATTCGGAGTGGTCGAACGAACCCACCTCCTCCACTGGCGATGTCCACCGCGAAGCGCTGATTGCCGAGAGAACGGACTTCATCGATACCAGGATGCGCTTCGAGTGCAAGATGAACATCATCACTTGCCGAGAGTGTTGCCGTCCCTCTTCCTTTCCCTAGGGGCATCGTCTCTTCAATGCGCAACACAAGGGAGGGGAGCGAGCGTGAAACGTCACCAGACCAATGTCCTTCAGGAAGCCGAACTTGGATACGGACGTGTTGAGACATGCAATCACAATGGTCGTCGTGTCGAGAACCGTTCAACAGTTTTTGCTTGAACGTCAATGATTTCGCTGTGTGCAATTCCATAGCCATCTCCAAGTTCTGCAGCCGGTAGGTATCCGTCACAGACGCCAGAAGCAGCAAAGATCGCATCTTCGGATTGACAGAGGTCGTGAGCCTTCCAGAGACGAGTAAGGTCATCATCGATCATCTCACCAGCACGCGCCTCTTCTTCGGGGGAACGGAACACAAGAGTTCCTTCGAAAACACCGCCTAAGCCTCGGATGGCTGTTGCGGAAATCACGCCTTCAGGTGCGGCTCCAATGCCCATAAGCAAGTCGAATGGGCCATCATCCTTCGCAGCCCAGATGGCTCCAGATACGTCGCCATCACCGAGCAGTTCGAGTTGTGCTCCAGCAGCTCGAATTTCCTTGAATAAGTCTGCATGACGATCCCTGTCAAGAGCGACGACTTTCACTTCACTGATCGGTTTGTCAAGGGCATGAGCGGTCTGCTCTAGATTGTATGTTACGGTTCCTTCAAGTGAGATATGTCCTGAAAGTTGAGGTCCTGCTGCAATTTTGTTCATGTAGCAGTCCGGTGCGTGAAGAAGTGTTCCTCGGGGTGCTGCAGCAAGAACTGCGATTGAGTTTGGTTTGTCATAAGCACAGTTGTTGGTGCATTCAAGAGGATCGACTGCAATGTCGATGCAAGGCACGCCTTCAACACCAACGGCGCTTCCAAGTTCCTCGCCAATGAAGAGCATCGGTGCTTCATCTCGCTCGCCCTCACCTATGGCGACACGACCATCGAATGGAACAGCATCGAACGTACGTCGCATGGCTTCTACTGCAGCATCGTCTGCAGCATTTTTGTCACCCTTGCCACGCCATGCGGCACTGGCGATTGCAGCCTGATCAACGGCTTCAAGGAAGTGCTTTGCAAGGTCTGCGGTGCTGCTCATGTTCTCTCCACTCCGAGAGTGAACATATGCCTTTTCGCTGGTTTTGTTGCTCAACGTCGACGAGTTGGTCGTCCTGAACGACCCTTTCCTCGTGAGTTATGCCGCCCGCCAGGTCCTTTTCGCCCTCCGCCTTGGCGCCCTCCACCATGACGGCGTTGACTTGGATGTCGGCCCTCAGGTTGGAAGGTCCAATCATCACTTCGTCGAGG
>CAXQWT010000074.1:0-8472 GCA_964227855.1 Salipiger bermudensis
GGTTTCCATGACCCCGAATCGGCTACCATCCGGTTTGACAAAGGTCTCAGTGAAAAAGTCGTTCGCGACATCTCTGAACTCAAAGGAGAACCCGAATGGATGACTGACATTCGCGTCAAAGCCTACCACCATTTTATGGAACGTGAAATACCGACATGGGGTAATTGTGACTCTCTTGCTGGCATCAATTTCGACAATGTCACCTACTTCCTTCGTTCCTCAGACAAAACAGAGAAGAATTGGGATGATGTACCCGATGACATCAAGCGTACATTCGATCGCCTTGGCATCCCTGAAGCGGAACAAAAGTGGCTAGGTGGAGTTACTGCTCAATACGAAAGTGAGGCTGTTTATCACTCGATTCGAGAAGATCTTGAGGAACAGGGTGTTCTTTTCCTCGACATGGATTCTGGTCTCAAAGAGCATCCAGAAATCGTCAAGAAATACTTCGGTAGTGTTGTACCGCACACTGACAACAAATTCTCTGCACTCAACACTGCGGTTTGGTCTGGTGGGTCGTTCATCTATGTTCCGAAAGGCGTTCATGTTGAGATGCCCGTCCAAGCTTACTTCAGAATCAATGCAAAGAACATGGGTCAGTTTGAACGAACGCTCATTATTGCTGATGAAGGCTCATCCATTCATTATGTTGAAGGATGCACAGCGCCAACATATTCTACCGATTCACTCCACTCAGCAGTTGTTGAATTAATTGCAATGGAAGGTGCAAAGATTCGCTATTCCACCATCCAGAATTGGTCCGCTAACGTCTACAATCTCGTCACAAAGCGAGGCGTAGCACACAAAAACGCTACCGTCGAATGGGTTGATGGAAACATTGGCTCTAAGTTGACAATGAAGTATCCTGCAGTCTTGCTCAAAGGTGAAGGAGCGCATGCAGAAGTGATTTCTGTGGCCTATGCAGGTGAAGGTCAGCATCAAGATGCAGGTGCCAAGGTCCATCACCTTGCTCCAAATACAACTTCGAACATCCTCTCTAAATCTATCTCAAAGAATGGTGGCCGCTCTTCGTACAGAGGAATGCTCCAAGTGACACCTAAGGCAGCAGGATGTCGCTCAAAGGTTGTTTGCGACGCACTGATGCTCGATGAAAACAGTCGTAGCGATACATATCCGACCATGGAAATTGGAAACTCAACTGCCGATCTTGAGCACGAAGCCAGCGTTTCCAAGGTTTCAGGCGATCAACTGTTCTACCTCATGAGCCGAGGCCATACCGAGGAAGAAGCAATGGGAATGATCGTCAATGGATTCTTTGAACCGTTTACTCGAGAACTCCCAATGGAATACGCTGTTGAACTTAACCGACTCCTTGAATTGGAAATGGAGGGCTCGATTGGATGACATCGTATCTCGATGCCACAGTTCCAAGTCGATCCGAACACCTCTGGCGCTACACGCCATGGTCAAGGGTACATCCTGGCAATGTGGATGCCATTCCAGATGTCGATCCAGCCGTGATCAAGAGCGAAGACTTTGAATTCACCAACAAGGCATTTGACCCCCTACCAACATCCGACATTGCTCGGATTTTTCTCAATGAAATTATACAAGAAACAACAGTCATCGATTGTGACAACAAGGATGGACACATTCACATCCATGCAGGAGGACATTCCGTTGCCGCTCACCTTCACATCGCATGCAACACGTCCTCAAGCATCATTATCCACCTGCATGGCGAAGCCGATTGGTTTGGTCTTGCTTTAACAGGAGACATCAATACCAATGCACAATTGAGTGTTGGTGTCATCAATGAATTGTCCACCGATTCGGTCATGGTTCGCGTCGATGATTGGTTCCTTCACCGCGATGCTCGTTTTGAACTGGCAACACTTTCCATGGGAGGCCACAGAAACAAATCTGACATTCGTTCAACGCTCAAAGGTTCGAATGCTTCGTTAAAGCAATTCATCGCCGTTCATGGGCACGGCACTCGACATGATGATCATCACATCGAAATCCATCATCAACAACCGCACACGAACTCGCATCTTCTGCTCAATGCTGCTTGTGATGACCGAAGTCATTCGATTGGAACAGGTGCCCTGACCATTGACAATATTGCTCAGCACACAGATGCTGGTCAAATCTTCCGCAACCTACTGCTTTCTCCATCATCTCGAGCGGAAGCCATTCCAGAACTCGAAGTTTTAGCAAACGAAGTTGCTGCGGCACACGGAGCTGCATCCGCACCAATCAATGAAGAGCAATTGCACTACTTGATGAGTCGAGGGTTGTCAAAAGAAGAAGCAACCTCGATGATCGTTGAAGGCTTCCTTGTCGAGTCGTTTTCAGGCCGCGATTCTGACCTGGTCCGTGAGGCAATACAAACTCGATTGACAGTGCATCTCGAATGTCAACTTATTGGGTGATATCATGGCCATCCAGGATGATTTTCCAATCTTGCAACGTCAAGTCAATGGCCACCGTTTGATTTATCTCGATAACGCTGCGACTACCCAGAAACCCGCTGTCGTTATTGATGCGATGAATGACTATTACAGAAAGCATAACGCCAATGTACACCGGGCAGTGCACACCCTTGCTGGTGAGGCTACCGATGGATACGAAGCATGTCGAACATCTTTGAAATCGTGGTTTAATGCTGAACGTTGCATCCTCACTAGCGGAACAACCGAAGCCATCAATCTTGCAGCCCATGCATGGGGCCATCCTCAACTCAAAGGTAGAGCAATTGTGCTGACTGAGATGGAACACCACAGTGACATTGTCCCGTGGCAAATGCTTGCTGAAACTTTCGGAAATGAGTTGCGCTACGTGCCAGTGAAAGATGATTTCACCCTCGATATGGAAGCCTACGAAGCCTCCATCGAGGGAGCAGGGCTTGTTTGTGTTGTCCATACCTCAAACGTCCTTGGTGTTCGAAATCCAATCGAAGACATTATTCGAATCGCTCATGAGAACGGTGCTCGAGTCCTACTTGATGCTGCTCAAGGAGCACCACATTGTCAAATCAACATGGCAGAACTTGGTGCCGATATGATGGCTTTGTCCGCTCACAAAATGTGCGGACCTACCGGCATTGGTTGCTTGTTGGTCAACGAGGAGACGTTCCAAGAGATGGAGCCGTTCATGGTAGGAGGCGATATGATTGAAACCGTCACCCTTGAAGGTTCCACCTACCAAACAAATGAACACCGCTTCGAAGCAGGTACGCCCCGAATTGCCGAAGCGATTGGATGGAATGCTGCCCTTGACTATCTTGCAGATCTCAATCTTGAAGACCAACACCAACGGCTGCTTGAAATTGCACGCTATGTTGCTCACGAACTCCGTTCACTTGGAATGACGGTGTATGGACGCCACGATGAAAAAGACTCATCGGTTGTTTCCTTCTTACATCCAACGCTCCACAGCGAGGATTTTGCTCATCTCCTCGATGCACGTGGAGTTGCGGTTCGAACAGGACATCATTGTGCTCAACCTTTGTTGAATAGGCTTGGAATAAGCGGTACTGTCCGAGCATCGTTCTACATATACAACACCATGACAGATGCTGAAGAATTCATAGGTCATGTACAAGACATCGTGGAGCGATTTGCATGACATATCCAGAACTACTCTCGGAGTTGATTGAGGATTTCAAATCGATAGATGACCGAATGGAGCGACTGGAATATGTCTTCGATCTTGCCTTAGAAGTGAACGAATTACCATCCGCTGAGTGGAACGATTCAACACGAATCAATGGCTGCCAATCTGAGGCACATGTCCGAGTGGATGTCGAAGACAGTCATGTTCACCTCTATTCCGGTGCGGATTCAAAATTAGTACAAGGGCTGATGGGTATCTTGACGATTGCCATCGATAAACAACCGGTCGAGATAGCTCGATCGTTAACCCCCGATTTCGCTGTTGAAATGGGAATTCTCAATTCACTCTCACCATCTCGAAGCAATGGATTTCGTAACATGTTTGACAAGGTCATGAAGGATCTATCGGAGGAAGAATAATGGTCGATGAAACACAAGTTATGCAATCCTTGCAATCGGTTGAAGATCCTGAGTTGGACATCTCAATTGTCGACCTTGGTTTAGTCTATGCGGTTCGATTCGAAGACCGTGAAGAGGGCACTCATGCTGAAATTGACTTGACGTTAACCTCACCAGGTTGTCCTGCAGCACCAGAAATCATGGCTGCTGCCCATCGTGCTGCTTTGCAAACCGATGGACTTGACAGTGTCCACATCAACTTAGTTTGGTCCCCGCGCTGGGATCCTCGAGTCCATGCTACTGAAGATGCACGAATGGACATGGGCATCTGGGATTGATTATTCGCCGACGTGAAGTGTGATTTCGTCGCCGTCTTCAACGCCGAGACGTTCACGCAAAAACGGTCCTGAAATAACTTCGACAACATCGACGTGTCGTGTAAGGTCTGGAATCAGAATTGCACAATCGATAATGTGATCCTCATGGGAGATCTTTGCACGATAAGCGGTAGCTCCGCCAAAAGAAACGCCGTCCCGTAGAAATCCACGGACGCGTAAGGCATCGAAGGCATCGACATCCACATGATTCGCTTGCTCGAGTGATTTCGAATCTGCATCGAGTGTATCAATACCTGCTTTGTTTCTCAAAGCAATGTAATGAACAAGATGGTCCTTTTCGACGGTGATGTTGAGCGTACCAGGCCAAGCAGTTGTTCCAAGAATGGTTCTGAACTGTTCTTGGTAATGCGGTTGAGACATGAAGACATGCGCCCGACCCAACCCGCTACTGACACTGCCGTTGAGTTGCACAAGGTGACGCTATCTCCTCTCCTTTTTCATCATGCGTGTTGAGACCACATCTCACAAAAGCCCTTAATCAACCTCGACGAGGACAAACTAGTGAGAGCATGCCGGGCGATATGACATGGATGAAGCAGCGCTTTGACGAACTCAACGAGAAGTCTTTGCTTTGGGAGCCGCCAACGCTTGAAGGACCAAATCAACCAAGGTGTACGATGGAGGGAAAACCGACCATTATGCTCTCAGCAAACAACTACCTGAATCTCACAACACATCCGAAAGTAGTCCAAGCCATGGTCGATGCAACCACAACCTATGGAGCCGGAAGTGGCTCGGTACGAGCCATTGCAGGAACCATGGATTTGCATCTTGAGGCCGAACGTACGGTTGCAGACTTCAAGGGCGTTGAAGCGGCTTTGATCTATTCGGCTGGTTACACAGCAAACGTAGGACTGATTCCCACATTGGTGCAGGGGCCGCAAGATGTCATCATCAGTGATGAACTCAACCACGGCTCGATTATTGATGGTGTTCGATTGACGAAAGCACGTCGCGGCGTGTACGCTCACAACGACATGGGTGAACTTGAAGCAGTTCTTCGGGCACATGACGATGCAGATAGAAAACTCATCATCACCGATGGTGTGTTCTCAATGGATGGAGATTATGCTCCACTTGATGAAGTTAACAAACTAGCGGAAGAATTCGGAGCGATGGTTCTTGTTGATGATTGTCACGGAGAGGGGGTTCTTGGCGAAGGTGGCCGAGGCATTGTTGATCATTTCAAACTCCAAGGCAAGGTTGACTTCGAGGTAGGCTCGTTCTCGAAAGCGCTTGGTGTCCAAGGAGGAATTCTTGCTGGGACGGAAATGACGCGCACGCATGCATTGAATCATTCACGATCATGGCTCCTATCTGGATCGCAACCACCCGGTGTTGCTGCTGCCCAGAAAGCTGCAATCGAAGTTCTCATGGAAGAGCCAGAACATCATGCAAAGTTGTGGGAGAATACCAATTACTTCCGTAAGGAATTGCAATCGCTCGGATTTGATACAGGCGTTTCTACGACACCAATCATCCCAATCATGTGTGGTGAATCATCCACTGCTAAGACTATGACAACACATCTTCAGAAAGAAGGAGTTATGGCTGGAGCAATCGTCTTCCCAATGGTTGCGCGTGACAAGGCCAGAATTCGAACACAAATGTCTTCAGGTCTTTCTAGGGATGACCTCGACGAAGTTCTTCGACTCTTAGAATCCATTGGACCAAAAGTTGGCCTTCTTTGAAGAGAGAAATTTCTGAGAATCTTCTGTACGTACTCATTGACATGTTTCCCGTAATCGTGTATTCTGTGGACTCAAAGCCTTCACCCAACAGAGCATCACCCTGTGTCCACATTTGTCCATACGTTGTAATCTCCGTTTCAAGCTCATGTGAACGTTGCAGTTTGCGAATCGATATCTTGAATTCATCAATGCTGTGAACGTAATTTGTTCCTTTGTCCTTAGATGATGCAATCGATGCCTTCACTCTGATTCGAAAGCATCGACAACTTCCAGAAGTTCGAGATCTTCTCCCGCAAGGCTATCTGCAGATTCTTCCGCTGGTTCTGAGTAGGTTTTGACTCCCTCAAATGGATTGACACCTTCGTCAATCATGCAAAGAAGACGCCAACGCGGAGCCCATGAGAGGTGGACATATGCAGGACCTGGGAGCAAGAGAATAAACAAAGAGATCCCACTTGGCACATCAAAGATATTGGAGTAATCTAAGCCAAGCAGTCCGATTCCAAGAAAGGGCATAGGGTAGAGGATGATTCTCGGAGGCGTCATTGGCATCCGTTTGGAGAACGATACAAGAATCAACGAAGAAAAGCCGAGCACCAAACACGCTGCCATGAACAAAGCGGAAAACAAAACCCAGTTTGAGAACGACTCGTTGAGGCTATCGAATCGTAAGATGTATGGGAAAATCAATGCGAGGCTAATCAGAAAACCATAGAACATACCGATGTTCGCAGGATGAGATAGCCATAATGGAAGTCTAGAAAATCGACGAGAGAGTGATGTACCGAAGAGGAGATCCTCGTGTTCGGGTTCAAGCTCTGAAACCACTTCAGACCATCGAACGTGAGGTTCCATAGAGATATGCTGTCAGGTTCAGGTTTTCAATGCACCCATCAATGCATCAATGAATTGCCTATTCTTGGCCCAACAATTTCTTGGCAATTGGGCCTGCAGCATCATCCATTTCCATTTCTTCTGGCCAATTTCGATCCAATAAACCATAATCCATTGCTTCACGTTTGCGAGCCTCTTCAATTTCATCTTCAACCTCATTTTGAGCATCGCGAAGAGCGAGAGATTGATTCAGAAGCGCCATCGTTCGGCGTAGTTTTGCACCAATGGCCTTCTCTTCTGAGAAATACCCTAGAATGGTGTAGTCATTATCTAAAGCAACCAGATTAAAGCCGGACAGTAAATCATCCCGAATCAATCGGTATCGATCATTGCCAGCAGTCACCCATCGCCCATCATGCAAGCGAATCATTACTTCTGCCTCTTTTTCAGAATCCAATTCCATCATTGGGTGAGATGGATTGACTGCAAATGGGATTTGTTGCCAGGCTTGCCATTGGGACCAACCGAGTACAAGAATCAACAAGAAGGCTCCAAAAAGAACTCCGCTCACAATTGAATTTCCGAAGAAGAGAATACCAAGAAGAGGCCCAACAAGAAATGCTCCGAACCGGAAAAAAAGGCGACGCGACTGTTCCTGAGCCTTTGGCGTTTGTGCGAAGACAATGAAATGCTCTGGAAGGCCATCATCAAATTGTTTCACTCGCTCACCTCGTTAATTGTAGGAAGCCGAACGTTTTCATAGGTTTTTTGCCAATCATCGACGTCTTGGACGTATACTGAAATGTTCCGTAGATGTTGTTCAATATCAAAGCCCCAAGCTGTTTTCCATGGTTCCAATTTTGGGGTCAATTTCTCCCATTGGTTGGTGACACCACGCGCCTTTTTGCGCTGATGGTTGTAGAGCAATGCTGCGGTTTGTATCAGACCTTGAACCAATAAGATCTCCCCTTGTCTTGCATTTCGTCGCTTGAGTGAATTCCACAAATCCTCCCAAGATTCGTGTGCATGCCAATATCGACCATTGTCAAACTCTTGACGTCCTAGTTCAAGCAGAACCGATTCTTCATCAGAAAGTGGTGATGCCTCCATGGTTGGCCGAAAGCATCGACCATTGAAATGCTTCTCATTTACCATGGAGGGGCACACAGTTCAAAAGATAAAAGCAAATGTTGGGTATTGCGGGGTGAGGTGTTTGATGGATTTTGTTCCCGGTGATGTGTTGGAATCAAGGCGTGGCGGCGTTGATGTTCTTCGACACCTTGCACAGGAATTGGCTACTTTGGAACGCAATGGTTCGATCCAAATCAAACGAAACATCCCAAACGTCGGTGAACGAACGGGCCATCTTCTGATTTTTGATGGGACACTTGCGGCAGCATTCCATCATGCAGACATGGCCCGATATGGGATTGAGGCCCTCCTTGAAATTGAATCGGATGCATCGACTCTTGACGCAGCAATGAGCCTCCATGAAATGACTGAGGCGACCTACATCAGCACAGTATCAAAATATCCGGATGCGAGTTTGATCTCTTCGGCAGAAGAATCCAA
>CAXQWT010000075.1:0-5277 GCA_964227855.1 Salipiger bermudensis
CAAAACGGGCATTGCGATAACCGGTGTAGCCAAAACACGTAACAAGAAGCCATTTGAGTGCATTTTGCTGACGATCGGCCGCATCACCTTTGACGTCAATCTGTTGCTTCAATCGCCGTCGACGTTCGATGAGTGGTGCAACGACGCGTCCCAGAAAGCCATGTCGGCGACCGCATGTATGCGTCATCAATTCAGGTACCTGAAAGGCGGCTGAACACTGTTGTGGAAATGCTAGACTGGTCGACATCCATTGATGATCTTGAAGTTGAAATCGTTTCTTGGCTTCATCTGGATGAAGTGGCAATGGCGTGTTGTTCCCAGTTGGTTGACAGCAACTGCAGTTCAACGTTTCAGGAGAAATGTTACGTGTTGCAATAATGCTTGGGAAAAGACTTGCAAAATCAAGTTCGATTACATTTGCATACACGCCAGGGCGACTGTCGAGATAGAGTCCGCCTCGGTCAGATTGCAACAAGTCCCATGCCGATTTCGTATCCTCAGGACGGGTCTTCTTCCATGGAACGAGTACACCGTCTTCCATCGCCACTCTGTATTGTATCGCACTGATGACCGAACCAGGGGATTTTCTTGCGGCATCCCCTATACGCGTAGCAGAAACTCTGGCAAGTTCATACAATCCATCAAGACCTCCTTCCCGGAACATGAAACTCGAAGACAGATCAATATGAATGCGACCTTCAAGGGGGAATTGGGGGTCGCTGCGCAAGACCTGTCCATATGAGGAAAGGATTCGTATTCGACCTACTTGACGTAGTGGCGTCTGATTTCGTCCAAGACAGAGTACTGCATGTTTAGCTTCAAGGTATGAAAGAAGGTGTGGAAATCCTTCGGTATTTCCACGTATAGACAAAACGAGATCGGGATCGTATTCGCGAAACCAACGTTCCAATGACTGGATCTGATCAGGTTGTTCAAGGGTAAATGTAACCTGAGCCCCCGTGATGTGTCCCGATGTATCGCATGGAGTGACGTGGACATGGGTCGGCTGTCGACACAACGTTGCTCCTTGACCAATGTGTGAAAGACCTACTTCAATTCGACAACAACGCCAATCACGACGTTGTACATCTTTTTCCAAGAGTGTCAAGTTCTTCCCATCACAACGTACAGCAGAACCGATGGTCAAGCGCTTTGAAGTAAGGTATTGTTGTTCAGCACGAACGTCCACAGTGTAGAGTGTAAAACGGACATGTTCCCCTCGTGCATCGATGTGTTGTGCAAGTGAGCGTAATGTTGCACACGATTCAAGAGTAATCACAAGCATACGCTCCGAATCTTGAGAACCTAATTCAGGACGTTTCATTTCAAAGGCATAATCCTGTAAGCCATAGCGGAGTTGAAGTTCGGGTTGCCACAACCAATCGACAAGATTTCTCAGATCCGTTGCATTTCCTGCCACTTGAACAACAGGATTCCAAGGCTCCCGAAATGAAACAACAGAACCCTGTTCAGTCACAATCCAGACGAGCATCTCAAGTTGCGCTGAACAAAGATGTGCATCTAAAATCCATCCATCAATCTCTTTCGTCATCATCTCCACCCAAAGCGAAAATGTGTTCCTGAAGAGACGCAACCTGTTGTTCGAGTGCTTGAATCCGTTCGTGAGCACCGATAATCATGGACAGGAACATCGGCTTCCATGCTTCATGTGCAGGGAGCATTCCCCCTGCTGCACGACGCATGCGCACATCATGGAGCATCGTATCAAAACGACAACGATCTTCCTTTGAGAGGGCGCGCCGATACGGCACAAGTACCTCAATTTCTTGCTCCACACGCCCTCTCCAGGTTGGTACAGTACGACCCATAGATTTGGAACAACGAACCATACGGAAGGGTTGTGAGAACCCCTTTTGAAAAGTGAAAATGGTCACGAGAGGTCGTTCAGATTGACTGTTGTTTCTGCCACTCCACCATCAAGAACAGTAAGTACTGCATCGACAATATCGAGTCCTACACGACGCTGGGCTTCGATAGTCGCAGCACCAATATGAGGTGTACCGTGAAAATTCTGATGCTGCAACAGAGGTGATTCTGAGTCGACAGGTTCGTGTTCAAACACATCGAGAGCCAATGAAGAAAGTTGACCAGATTCCAAGGCTGCAAAGGCTGCTTCTTCGTCAACAATGCCGCCACGAGCACAGTTGACAATGTGATTACCGCACTTAAGATTGAACGGATCAACTCCCGGCATCATACTGATTCGTTGTTGATTGATGAGATGGTGTGTTTCTTTCGTCAAATTGCAGTGTACTGAGATGTGTGTACATGTTTTGAACAAATTATCGACGTTTTTGTGCATGGTAACACCTGCTTTCTTGGCTATTGATAGAGGTAAATACGGATCGTAGGAGTGGACTTCCATGCCAAAAGCAAGTGCGACATTCGCAACGCCTTGAGCAATTCTTCCAAACCCAATGAGTCCGAGTCTTTTACCATAGAGTTCTGTTCCGTTGAGTTCTTTTTTGGCCCATTCCCCGGACCGAAGACTTCGATCGGCACGGGGAATAAAGCGAAGCGAGGAAAGCAAGTGTCCGACTGTCAGTTCCACAACACTCTGCGTGCTTGCTCTTGGTGCATTGACCACAGGCAACCCAATTTCCGATGCTGCGGAGATATCGATGTTGTCAACACCTACACCTGCTCGAGCAACAACCTTCAATCGAGGTTGACTTGCCTGCAACATCTCTTTCGTGAGTTTTGTTGCACTACGCACAATAATAGCATCAAAATCAGCGAGCGCACCTCGTACCAGAAGGTCATGCTCGATGAACTCTTGAACCACCTCGCAACCAGCGTTCTCAAGTTTCTTGACCGCTTCTTGAGCCATACCATCCGTAACAGCAACTCTTCGCATGATTTGAGGTAAGCAAAGAGGTGTTAGAACATTGGGTTTGAGTCGAATCCTCACAATGGATTGATAGGAAGGATAAAACTCGCTAGATACAGTGAGCCTATGGCAGCAGAGATTGATCTACAATCACTCATTTGGGCCATGGGCATCCTCGCAGTACCTGTCTTTACAGCAATTCCACTCCGATTCATTTGGCGCTATTGGATCGAAGGGAGTCACGAAGAATCCGAGTACAGAACAACCGTGCGCCAAATAATTGACTCCGGACGTCAACTTGAGAGCTACAGAAATTCACTCAATGACGTAGCCAGAAGTCTACGAATCACACCATCTCGACAGCGGTTGATTGAAGCAGATATATTGAATCCACTCTCGATATCTCACTTTCTCATCTTACCCGCATTAATCATCTTTCCACTAGCATTCATCGTAGCACTTCCAGTCATGCTGGTCGGACTTCCCGTCATTCTCTTGGTTGAATTTCTGCTGATTCGTCAACGAGTTCTTATTCGAATTATGAGCATAATTGAGCGAAGCATGCATTGGCAAATTATTCACATTCCACAAGCCCATCGTGGTAATCCTGCACAAGAACGCAATTACACAGAATTTTCTCAACACATCGAACATTTCCATAAAGTTCCACGAGGGGTTTTTCTCGGACTCTTCGCTTACCTCATTGTCCATTGGATTTTCAAATTGGATAACTTTGGAACAGAAATTATCCTCTCTTCACTCCTGTACATCGCATTGCTTGCGTTGGTTGGCGTATTGTCGACTGCTTTCGAAACCGATCTCGTATTTGTTGACCCCTCAAAAGGACGTTTGATACCCATTGATCAATGGGTTGAATCCTTGCTTAAACCGCTTGTCGGTGTTGGTTTAATTTTCTTACTTGGCCGGGATTTACTTGAGGAAGCAAGAGGAGGCAATGCCGCCTTGTTTGCAACCACATTCATAGCGATTCTGTACGGTGCCGCAATCGTAGGTATCGCCTATCAATGGGGGTATTCATCGTGGCGAGGGCGAAAAGTACAGCGTTCATTTGAACAGCAAGTGATTGAAACCCTCGACCCCCTTTCCTACGATTTGACACGTAGCAAAGGTCGCATAGAATTCATTGTCCGAAAGCCTATGGCCGAACGTTTGCAAGAAATCGAAGAAATCCATACCGGTCAGTTGACCTTTGAAGATCTCGAGTCAATGCCAAGCAGTGCTCCAAAAGAAGCACCTCAAAACCCTCTCTAATTTTCTATAAGTTCAGCATCAATAGAGGTGGATACCAAGAGTTTGGGCTCATCAGTTCGAGTAGATCGAACAAGATAGCCAACTCCGATGGCACTCAAGAGAACGAACAAAAAGAAGAAACTCGCAGCTCCTAGGTAATCAGAAAACAATTCGCCAAGTGCTGAGAAGAATCCATCATCACCCTCATCGGTTGAGATAACTTTTGGTTGAATGAGGGCTGCGACAGCTTGCTGATCGTAAACAGGACGAGTGAAAGTCAACATTCCATCGTAATCGGAATCGTAAGCATCTGAAGGCGCAGCTGGATCCAGATCAGAATAGAAATCCGGTCGTTGTTCAATTGAAATATCAACAGGGCTGCTCAGGTCAAGTGTCAACGTAACATCGACTGTGTATGGGATACGAGATTCAAAGAATTCAGGATCGTTAAGAATTCCCAGGAAGGTGAATGCCTGTCCTGTTACATCGAAGTGCGCCCATGAATTCCAATGCGAAGTTTCGACATCCAAATCGCAAATCCATGCATCAGATACACGGCTGCATGAACCCTGTGCGTCATTGCTACCGTCTTCGCCAAGGTCGATCTCAAGTTGCAAGGCACCACCCTGAGCAGTATCCAAGTCAAATTCAGTTGGAACAAACCGTGCTTCCATTTGTGTTGTTCCGTTTGGAATCCACACATAATGAGAATCTTCAGTGTAGTATACGGCACCTGTTGCGCCGTTGTTGAAATGATTCCAATCACCCTTCCAACTGTGACTAACACGATCGGTATTGACTGGAATTGATGTTTCTACCATCATTGATTCATAGATACCCCAAGCATCCCAGACGGTATACTCTGGGTGATCAACAAAGCCATCCCCGTCTTGGTCTCGCATCAATTGAAGGGTCCGAGCGAGAGCCATTGCTGCATCGACATCGGTCAAACCGTGTCCAATTCTCCAATCGTGACACTCACCCGTTGCGGAACGATAACACTCAGCGGGAATATCGTTGCATGAATCTTCATCGTTTCCATCTTCACAGGAATTTTCCATTCCCTCGTATCTGGCTGTAAGTTCAAGGATAAGCTCGAGTTCATGAATTCGTGAATAATTTGCAGTCTCCCAGTCTTCGAATTGACCGTATGCAGCAGTTCCTTCTCCTCCGAC
>CAXQWT010000076.1:0-28924 GCA_964227855.1 Salipiger bermudensis
TTTCCACCAATCAATTCAGGGATGGCCTGTTCTTGCACAGGGGTTGGTTTCCAGTCACGTTCTGCAAGAAATTCTTGCAGTTGAGGATGAAGCAGCGAAAAGACATCCGACATACTCTCCCCACCCCCGCGGAGTGGACTGTCTGCCCAACCTTCTTGAGGATTTGTCATTACGAAAGGACTCAGTCATCGTCCTCGTCGTAGTCATCATCATCGTAGTCGTCTTCGTCTTCGTCTTCCCAATCCATCTCTTCTTCTTCAGCGAAGGCACCATCACCAAGATCTACGGCAGTTCGACTGGCAACAGTAGCCACAAGGACGAGAATGATGATGGTCGAGACAGCGAATATCCACGCCAATGGATGCTCACGCGGCGAGTCCAACCAGCCGAGGTATTGGCCATAGGCAATGTTGATGTCGTGTTCAGCGGTGTTGTCGTTATCGTTGACTTCGACCAAGACGTTACCATAATCGACTTCAACACGGACACGGTCAACGTTTTCAACTTCCCAATCGACAGTCACTGGAATGCTTTCTCCAGCTTCTATACCAACAATGGCCTTGACATCAAACGGTTCTTCTGAATCACCAGCAAAGAATGCAACCTTGAATTGAGACGTTGTAGGACCGCCGTTGTTGATGACGGTTGCCGTGATCTCAATATCTGTTCCAGGAGAGACGTGATCGTCCGAGACCGTTATCGATTTCACACGAAGTTCAGGTCCTACTGCACCAAGACGAACCCATTGACGCTCAAAGTCTGTATCATCGAAGGCCAACTCAGGGATTGGGCTTGCCTCAGAATTTGATACAACCGGGAATTGGTTTCCGGCCGCATCCCATCCAGTGACATAGAATCCAATGAAGTCTCCAGCTTGTGGGACGATGCTTCCCCCTGCAGTAATGTCCACTTCACCGGTCCAGTATACGGTTTGACCGTCTTGCTGCATGCCGAGGAGAGAAGATCCTGCACCGATGGTTACCGTACGTGTTTGATCACGCATGACCCAGTGAATCAATTGTTCAGAACCAGTAAGGTCTGCATCTTCTGAACCTTGGAATTCAACATAAATGGATGTCAAATCGTTAGAAGGCGAAACATCGATGACGTTCAATGGGGCCATTCGACGAACTACACGAGGCGCAGCATCGTCAACAATGACCCGAAGTGTCGTTGAAACAAGGGTTCCCGTCATGTCTTCACCACGACCTGGAATGTTCGTGATCGAAATCAAGCAGGTACGTGTTGGAGATGACTGTAACGACTTTGCAGAGTCAAGTGGAACTTCGATGAGGTATTCTCCATCATCTGTAAGGGAGCCATCGCTCCACAATTTCTCACCATCGAAGACTTCGACCAAAATACCGACGTCACGCGGAGCAGGAACGTTGCTACCTTCGTAGACAACACGTCCACTGAAAGCGAGTCGGTCGTCCTTTCGAACACGTGTACCATCGGCCACAGGACCGGTCCGTGGCTCGCTTACGTCTTCGACAACGTAATCGGTTGGAGAGAGGGTAAAGTCGTTCTCAACTCGGAATGTGTGTTCGAGAATGAGTAATTCGTTGTCCTCAGATGATCCTCGTTCCTTGAAGAGGAGCGCAAGGTCACCCATCTCTTCATCCGGCCAATCCCAGGCGAAAACGAAATTGTAGGTGACGATGATCCACGGTAAACCAGATTCGTTCGTCGTTTCCTGCATTGAACTGGTTGGCAAGAGATCGATGTAGGTACTTTCACTCCAGAAGGTGTTGTTCAGTCCAGAGTAGGAGATGCGTTGCGCATCGCGGCTTGGGTTTGGCCCCTCAAAGTCGAAGACGAGCGAGATGTGCTCGAAGTCAATCGCTGTGTTGGCGTCAATAAAGCCAACAGTAATCGATTGTTCAAGTCCTGCGAAGACGGGTTCATTATCGCTGTGACTAACCCATTCGAGTCCAGTGAAAATAGCAGCTGAATCCTTTCTTGTTTGGAAGGTTGCATCGTCAAAGTTGAACCCTGGGCCAGAGTTGAGGTTGTAGAGGACTCCTTCATCGTCGTATTGTGTGTAGAAGACTGGATTGCCTGCTTGGTCTCCACCAGACCAGTAGTAGGACACTCGGCCCATGTTTGGGTTTCTGGAGTGATCGATGTCGGTCATGAACCACTTGCTCTTGCTCGTACTCATGTTGGTGACGCGCTTGCTTGCATACTCATGTTCATCGGCAATTCCGTTGCGGTTGAGGTCGTGATCGGCTTCGACCCAATACTTCAGGGTCAGTTCCATTGGGACGCCGATTTCGTCGTGAACAAGGATTCGAACATCTTGTTGGTTGACTCCTGCTTCGTATGAGCCATCGGCAGGGAAAACAGCCCGGCGTTCGGGTGGGGTTGCATCAACACGGAAGGTACGACTCCAATCAGAGTTCGGGGCCATAACATGTGTCGGATTGCGCTCATTGTAGGTCTGAACTTCGTAATTCAAACCATCTGGAACGTCGATGTTGGGCGTTACAACACTGATGAAGAACGAACCGTTGATGTTGGTCGTATCACGGGCGGTCGATTCGACCCAACCGTTGCGAGAAACACGTACGTCAAAGGCGCTGTCAAGCGGTGCATCGTCAGAATCCATGAACCACATTGCTCCTTGGAAGTGCAGTGTTTCACCAGCTGCAACCCATGCATTGTTGGGAACATCATCCCGGACCAGGTCGCCTTCATTGTCGCGTACCTTCATCCAACCAAGCCCAAAGGTTCGGTTGACTTGCAGGCCTTGTTCACTCAACAGGTCAAGAGGTGCGAAACCAGCGGATCCACTGTCATCCAAACATCCAGTCTTGAAGCGAACGTTGTTCTGATCTGGGAAGTCGCTGGTCACTCGGAAGAGCCAATGGATTTCGAGGATACTGTTGTTAAGAATCGAGTAGGAGTTGCCATCCATGACCACGTATCCATCAGGATCGTTTGGTGATGGGAAAACATCCCCATCTTGCCAGAACAGAGTCGGGTTTGAGGCGGATGAGGTGGTTATGAGCGTAAGTGTAGCTTCACGAATCTTTGTAGCACTCTCGCCCACAATATGGCGTGTGACAACTTCGTATGGTTCGGTTCGCTCATGAAGAATCTCGCCTTCTGGAATTGTAATTTCAAGGTTGACCGTTTGAATCGTGTATGTTACACTGAACGAGGTGAGCGTGAGAATGCCACTGCTCTCTGAAGTCAAGTCGATGGGGATATCAACGAACCCGGCTCCAGTATCAGGAATTCGATCGTTAAATCCCTTGACAATTGCATTGGTTGGCCCGTTGGCATTGATGGTCTTGGTTCCAACCAGCGGCCCATTTTCCTTCCAACCAACCGTTGGTGAGAGTGGAGGATTGAAATTAGCAGGTATTGGAGAGGGTGTGTGAATCTCGAATCCTGGGTTTTCAGGAGCGTTGCTGTGGAGTGCGACCTGAATGTCGTGCAGAACAGGTGTGTTGGCTGAGTTGCTTGTTGAGAAGGATACTCGGAGACAGAGGTAGCCATAACTCGGCGTTGTGAACGTCTTGGTGAGACCAGATTGCCCAAACGTTGTCAATCCACTGCTGCAAAGGCTCGAAGTACTGCCACCGAGTTGTACGGTAAGAGAAGTACTCGCTGGAATCGTTGCGTTGTAGTGAACTGTTGCGGCAACATAGGAAGGGAACGGATTGTTGTAGTTTGAGCGGACATAGAAATTCCCACTGCTGTAGTAGTTGGTCGTATACTGTATGGTTACTTGATCCAGAATCGGCGTCGCAGAAGATGTACCGTTGAGCGTTGCTCGCCATGTGATTTTATTTCCACTGTTGGCAAAGGTCTTCGTCGTGCCCACGCTAATTGCCTTCCAAGTGACACCATCATCGTTTGAGACATCGACGTTAATCGAGGTGCCGGCTGGTATGTATCCAACGGCGCTTTCGAGTTTGATTTGATCGATAGCCCGAGTAGCGGTTGTGGTTTGACCGTAAACCGTGGTCGAGGTTGAGGTCGGTGTACGGCTGTCGGTAAGACTTCCGTCGCCCCACATGTGGATTTTCCTTGAAACGGTGTTGCAGTATGATGTATGGTAGCAAGAGTAGTAAATCTTGCCTTCATCGTCCATTTGAGTGATTCCATAATGGCCACCGTTTGGCATTTCTTGTACACCCATCTTTGAGAGCGTGAATCCATTCATCGTGAAATGGTGATGGCGAGAGCCTTGAACGTTGTACTCGTTAACGATGATCCGTGGTAAATCGACAACAAGGCCAGAGTTCGGATTCCCTGCTGTTGAGGTTGTCTTGTAGTTGTAATCTGCAGCAGAACCAATGGACCATGTCGAGTTGATTGATCGAGGGTTGCTCGGATCGACTTCCATCAAATATCGGCTGTATGTTGGATAGGTTGATTGATCGTAGTAACTGACGTACATTCTCCCAGTATCGTCATCGAAGTCAACACCAGTGAGGTAGTTGGGGTAGCCATAATTGTAGTAGGAGGAGCACTGCCATTGCGTCTTTGCAGCATTGAGTGTCCACTTGGTAAGATAGTAGTAAGAGTATGAGACGGTCCAAATGTTTCCGTTTGGATCAACCGCTGCATCGTACCAATAACTCGAGACGGACGAAGTACAACCGGATGTGCTTAGGCTTGCAGTTCCGAGCAGTGCGCCTGTTGTTGCATTGAAACGTTGAATGCTCGGAGCGCTGTACATCGAGGTACTCGAATAACGAGTAGCATGGACTTCATGTTCAGAAACAGGAACAACAATGCCTCGATAGTTCCAACTTGCGCTGGATGAAACCGAGAGGTCATTGAATTGCTTTGTTATGCTGTTGTAGCCTTGGTCGCCGAGAGCAACGAATTGTCCCGTAGCATTGATTGTTGCAGAATTCGCAGCAGAGAGTTCGTTGCTGTTGCGGAAGTTGGCGACATTGTTGGTTGGGTTGCCACGCAAGGCAATCTCATCATTGGCCGTTTCGAGATTGGAGCGTGTACCGTATTGGAACGAACCAGTTTGTTTGCTGGACCATTGACCTATGCCGGCGCCACCAAAGTCGTTGTCATTGGTGAAGTTGCTCCAGGTGGTCGTACTCGCTTCTCCCAAGAAGTTGAATTGAGCCGATGTAACCTCTGCACCGAATGGGAATGTAATCACTCCAGCAGAACCATTTCCTTGCCCGTTAAAGGTGTGCGTGTACGATGTAGAACCGCCTTTGAATTGCGTCTCAGTTGTCGCCGATGAAGCAAGCGGCGCCATGACCGAAATGAAAAAGAGAAGAACAAGAAAAACCGCTTTCCGCATAGTGTACACACCCACTACCACAAACTATCCTCCCTAAGCATATCAACGCATCGGCTATTGGTCACTGTGCATTTTTCCGTAACCGTATTGAAGAACAGCGTTCATAGGTGGCACCGAGGGGCGAACATGGCAGGCGTATTTTCACGATGGTGGGCAGCTCAACATGGACGACAGTACTCGATTCTCGTAACACTCTTTGGAGCGTTCTTGGTGCTATTCCTTGCAGGACTGTCGCAATTGTTGTTCCTTCAAGAGTCTGATACATGGGCTGAGTACACCGGTGCAGCGATTGGACTGCTTGTTTTTGCCGCAACAGGACTCATTTTTGTCACACCTGAATTCTTGGTCTTCAAGGGCCACGTAAGCACATTAGAGGAACTTTACGAAATCCGTAGTACAGCAGAGTTGAAGCGTCGACGCTCGGAAGGAGATCGTTCCGCTGCAGCGCTCGGAGCTGGCCATGAGGAGCGTTGGAATGCGTTCCTTCAAGAACGTGGAATGCGACGTTGAATTGGTGGCGATTCTTTGCAACCCTCCGATTCGACGAAACTCCTTTTCAGGGAGATTTTGCTTGCTGGTGGTATGATTGTTGTACTTATTGCAGCGCTGTATGCCCACACAGGATCAATGCCTCCATTGGTGGTCGTTGAATCTTCAAGCATGGTTCACGACTCGGATGGTGAGGTCGGGAGTATCGATGCAGGCGACCTTGTTTTGGTGCACAAATCATCGTTTGAGAACATCGTAACCTTCGCAGAGGCAACCGATCCATCGAATCCCTACTATGGGCATGAAGCGCATGGTATGGAAGGTGATGTGGTCATCTACAAGAAAAATGGAGAAACGTCCACACCCATCATCCACCGAGCCGTTTTACGAGTTGTTCCAAATGAAGCCTATCTCCCCCATTCGACAGAAGATCCGTGCCCATCCGGAGGGAATTTTGACCCTGAATGGAGCATTGATGGGAGCCAAGGAGCCTGTGTATTGACGTGGGACGTACCCGGAACAAACGTTGTCAATCAAAGCAATATCAGCATCCAATTCGATGGCATCGAAGCAGGATACTACGATTGTGAACGTTTCGTTCATGCAGGTGTTGAGGCGCATTTAGTCGTTCATGAATGGGTTCCAAAGCACTCTGGTCTACTCACCCTTGGCGATGCCAACAAGTGCTCGGTTGACCAAGGAGCAGGTGCAGTCAACGGCTCTTCTGGTTTGCGCACACTGGACGGTTCAGTGTTGGGCCCTGTTCAGGAGAGTTGGCTTGTCGGTCGAGCTGGAGGCGAGATTCCCTGGCTCGGTGCAGTCAAACTCATGGTGAGTGGTTCGGGGCCTGGTCTGGAGTATGTTCCGGGCTCTTCGCTAATGTATCTCTTTGCATGCATTGGTGGCATTCTTGTCTTCCCGATGGTAGCAGATCCGCTGATTCGGCGCATTTTCTCGACTTCACCTGAAAACATCCAGGCTCAACAAGAAAAAGCTTTCTTGGTTGCACTGGGCGTTGATGAAGAGGAATGATCACTCTTCACTTTCTGCAATGGAGCGATTTCGACCGAGTTCTCGCGCAGCATTGTTCAGACTTGTTTGCGTCATTGCAAGCAACTCCGTTGCATAATCAAGGTTTGATTGTTCTAAATATCGCTCAATACTGGCCTTTGACCGTCGAATCGTAGCCAATCGTTGTTCGGAACTTTTCGGTCGTGTTTCTTCTCCCCTTTGGGCCATCAACCATTCTTCTAAGAGGGCCTGACCCCACTCCGGAGCACGGAATCGAGCAGAGAGAATAATCTCAGCATGCCTATGACGAAATCGTACACGAGAATCACGCGTTCGATTTGCTTGGATGGATCCAGGATTCCATTGGTCAAACGGGATGTGCAGGTGATTTTTACATCGTAAATGCCCGGTATCGTCAATGCTTGCATCGATGATCAAAGCTCCTCTTTGGAGCCTGATGAAGGCTTGAACAATGTCATCCTCGATGAGCCATTCTGCAATCTGTACGGAAGGTTGCCCCCACTTGTCGTTTGTCCATGCTTCAATGGCGGCTCGATGCATCATGGATGGACCTTTAACTCCCCATTCATGAACCTTCACCTCTATGAGTTGGTGCATTGATTGATATGGAAGCGAGCGTTCACACAACCTATGGCAGCATCATGGGGCGCAGTCGATTTCGACTGGCGCATCATCCCTCTCCTTATCTTCGGGTGGTATTTACTGCTCAAGCGATGGGAGCGAGACGGGGTTCTCGATCGTTGGAATGCAACACGAGTCTTTGGTTTCATATTGATGGTACGAACAAAAAAGGGACTTGACTTACTCGAGAAAGTTGCCAAACCACGTCGGTTTTGGAGAATCTATGGAGAGATTTCGCTCTGGGTATGCACCTTTGCCATGTTCATGGTCGCCCTTGTGGTCCTGCTTGCCTTTGTAGGAGCCCTTCTTTCGCCACCGGACGTACCACCTCCATCAGCGAGTGAACTTGTTGCAATTCCAGGTATCAATCCTGTTATTCCACTCTGGTGGGGGCTTATTGGATTCATTGTTGCCCTGGTCATTCACGAATTCGGTCATGGTTTACTTGCCCGGGGCCATGGAATGCGCATTCGCTCTTTCGGACTGTTGCAACTTGGTCCACTGCCTCTGGGAGCGTTTGCGGAACCAGAAGGTGAAGAACTGTTCAAAGCACCACGTCGTGAACGACAACGTATGTTTGCTGCAGGGCCGGCAACCAACTTGTTCGCAGCGTTTGTTTTGATGTTGCTGCTTGGCGGTATTGCCGGTCAGTTTGCATCAGGCGATCAATCGATCCACGTGACAGGTATTGTCAAAGGAGAAGGAGCTGATGAGGCAGGTATGTTGCCATGGGATACAATCGAGACAATTCAAGGCGAAGAGGTCGTCGGTCTCGAAGGGTTCCGAGTTTTGCTTGATCAATACCGGGCAGGAGACTCGGTACTGATTGGCGTCTTGCATGAGGATGGGACAAGAGAAACCGTCAATGCAACACTTTCCGATAAATATGCGCATTATGAGAGTCTGGGCTATTCAAGCGAGCAACTTGAAACACTCTCGGTCAAACCAGGTGATCCGTTTTTGGGTGTGGAAGGTCTTGCTTCGAATACGGCAGGTATTGACCGTCTTGCAGGTCCGTTGTCACCAAATGTCGAGTACACAATGCTTCAACGAACACTCATCGCTCCGTTCCACGTTGTGACCATCATGATCATTCCGTTTGAATTCCAAGGGGTTGCCATGCACCCGAACGAGGAAGCAATGCTTGAAGCGGATGACACGTTTCTTGGCAATCTCCTTGGGAAAGAAGGTCTATTGGTCCTAGTTAATCTCATGTTCTGGATGATGTGGGTAAACGTTCTTCTAGGATTCACGAATCTTATTCCGATGGTACCGTTCGACGGCGGCCACATGTTCAAGGACATGGTTCATGCAGGATTATCACGAGTACGAGCCCTTGGAAGGAAACTCAAATTGTGGAATTTTCATCCACTGTGGGTCGACCAAATTTCGAGAAAAGCCAGCAACCTCTCATCCCTCGGTTTACTGTTTGTCCTGCTCTTCCTTCTGGTCATTCCGTACTTCTGATCATCGTATGATGGTCCTTCGGCGTTGTAGTTCATCAAGAACGGACGGTTTGATCATAGGATCCACCAGTCCTTCTTTCTCGATCACACTTCTCTTCTGAATGTATTCTAGAGTGGGGGAATTCTCATTGTGTTGGCAAACAACATGGATGAATTCATTGAGCGGCATGCCCTGTTCCCAATCGATAAACGCCCTTCCTTTCCGTGTACGGGGCAGAGCAGGGATTCGTCGTGCAAGAACGCGAAGGCGTCCTTCAAGTGTAGATGTTTCAACTCGAAAAATCCTCCACGAATCTCCACGAACTCCCTTCAACCGATGTGCATAAAGCGGCATGAGTCCACAACGTTCACCTTCGTAAGCAAGGGCATTGTATTGGGCTAACGTCCGACCACTGAGATAGATTTTCGTTGGCTTGGTAGTCTTGACTTCAATTGGAAATGAGATGTCGCCTCTCAATGCAAGCAGATCTCCGCTTCCTTCAATTCCTGAACCAGCAGCCCGAACCACAAGGAACGGGCGTTTGAGGACCAATCGCATTCGTTCCTTTTCTTCAACTGAGCACGATTTAATGACGGCTTCAACACCTGCAGGAATCCCAGCGAGAACGTGGCGTAGTTCTCGCTCGTACTGGCTTGTCATGGGACTACATTGATGTCAGCCGCCTTTATTGACTTCGGTGATTTTACGACAAACCATCACCGTTCAGGCGAACCTTATGCACTCCAATGGCAATGAATTTGGTCTATTCCTACCCTTAAACATTGAAGAGGCATCATATCAGACTGTTTCGGCATAAATATCTGCTCAGTGAAGTGGTTTGAGAGAGCAATCAACAATTTCTTTCGACAAAGGCTCCTCAATGGAGGTTGAAATGAAGAGTTGGGCTTGCACTTCAAACTTGAATCAAGACGGAGGATTATAGGGCATCATGGCATGGATACGTTCGTGCAAAAAATCTTGGTTCGAACCGATGATTTCCAACTTGCGTATCGCATCATGCACATGCTCCGTTCGAGAAACATCGATGTTGAACAAGTATCACTGAAGCAAACATTGCCTTCGAAGGATTCGATTTGGATTGGAACTGTCGATGAAATTGCAAGCAAATCGTCTGAAGGTCGACCGATTGCTGCTGACCTTTCTTCGATTGAAATGGCTATTGAGGCTGCGATTTTTGCACTCAAAGGTTCACGGCGAACACACCGCTTTACGCTCGGTGTTGATACTGGTCCACGACCTGGTCTCGCTTGGTTCACGGACGGTGTACTGATCGATACCAAACAAACTGAATCGGTCAAAGAGTGCATCGAAACAATCGATTTGCTGATCGAAAATCATGAATTCCAACACCTTCTTATCCGAATGGGAAAGGGTTCACCATCCCATCGCAATCGATTGGCTAATGCCATGCTTGAACGTGGGCACGTTGTCGAGCTGGTCGATGAACGAAAAACATCCAGAGGACTAAATCGGAACCAACATGGGGTTTCAGCAATTCGAATTGCAACCTTGTCGGGTGAACGAATATGGGAGATTGTTGAGATGGAACCGACGGATGGCGAATTACGTGAGATTCAACGCAAAAGCCGCATAAAGAGTCAAGGTAGAATCACGATTTCATCAGAATTGGCAAAAAAAGTTGCATTGGGAGAATTAACCTTGGCAGAAGCCATCGATCAACTCATTTGATACGAACACGGTAACGTTCTCTTCCATTTGCGTACAATACGATGCTTCCTGTTGAGGAAACTGCAACAGCGACGCCTTCAGTGAGTTGTGAGATGGCTCGGGCAGCGAGGTGTCGCCCCCCCTCTCCCGATTTGGGTGTGAGGCCTGACGGGACCTGTATGTAGCGCCCCGCATCGCTTGCAATCCCCTCCCGATTGAAGAGAATCGCTCCATCCAACCAAGCGAATTCCGCAAGCGTTTCGTGATTTTCCTTGTTTCGGACATCACGCTTTGCTTCACTGTGCCCCTTGAATGGGTTCAGCACCATCGCAGTTGAATGCCCCCGCATCTTCTGAATGTTGCCAATGGCAAATAAGGCTCCAATCGCTGTTCCTTCTCGACCGCGAGTTCCGATTGCGCGTGAGAGTTCAATCATTCGAATCAAGACCTCCAATTCGATGCTCTGTTCTTCAGCAATGGCTGTCAATCGTTCAGCACCGAGCATCTTCGTATCCACCATGATAACGCCATCAATGGGTTCGGCAAGAACGATGAGTAAGCGACCACCTTTTGCAATCCATCGTTCACCCATACCTTGCAGGACGAGATCGTACAGTTCGTTAAGGATGGACAATCCTTTGGAAGAAAGTCCTTCTTCGAGAACATCAGCATCGATGTTGATTTCAACCAATGCATCGCGAACACGACTCAAACTTGTCATGACCCGCAACGGAAGGTTGGATGGAACAACTTCAGCGATTGAACGAACCTTTCGACTGTCGTTGGACACCATGAGGATTGCATCGAATGAAGATGCTGATGATTGAAGAGCGACGCTCACCATGTGAGGAAGGTCGCTCATGGTCTTATCCTCATTCGTTTGTGGTGTCAATACCCGGCAACAAGTCGTTGATTTCACGGTACACAGTACGCATGTTGGAGATGAAATTCTTTTCTTTTACAACAATCGTGAAGGTCTTGATGCCAGGGTCTTCCTCGCCATCGAGGACTCCAAGGAGTGTCTCAAGCGTGAGTCGCGCACCTTCTCGGTGAGGATATGCAAACACACCCATGCTTAATGGTGGAGAAACTACGTTCTCCATGACACCAAGTTGCTTGAGGGTTGCGAAGAGATTGTGGTAGGTCTCTGGGAGGAGGTCCCGACGGTTTTCATCTTGGTTCGGTCGACGGCAATCAGGGCCAACAACATGGATGATATGCTTGAATCGATCGCTAAGGGCAAACGGTTCTGTGACTACGTTGTGCGTTACGGCACAAGGTGGAGCGTTAATTTTCCTCATTTCAAGACAGATGTTTCGGGTTGCCTGCGTGAGTTCTTGACCTGCTTTTTGGTGAATCATGTTGTCAAGACCTTCTCGCCCTGAAAGTCGATTGTTTGCTGGTGTAATGAGGACATCACCCGAGTGATTCCACACGTCTCCGCCTACGACGCGAAGTGTGCCCCATTTGCACGTTCGAGCCATGTACAACTCTGCCATCAATTGCTCAGAGGGGGCCACCCTTCATATTCTTTCAGTGGTTTTTTGATGAAAACAGTGTTTTCTGGTTGAAATTCCATACCCAATCAATCAATACTGCTAAACTGCAATTTGCCATCGATGGCACATGGCAGGTAGGGTGACGAGTCTGTTTCTCGTCTCACTCATGCTTGCCTCACTGTTCACCTCGTTGCCATCAGTTCCAATGATTGCGCAACAGCCGAGCACACTCGACGATGCAGAGCATCTCTTCCACGGTTTCACTACAGGTGATAATTGGCTGAATTTGGACAATCAAACAATCGCAGTACCAAACGGCTTCAACGCCATCGATGTTTACGACTACAGCGATGTTGGTGTGTTGATCAACAACAAATCCGAAGCAAGTAAAACAATCGGGTGGGCTTTTGTTCAGGCGAGGAACATTAGTCAAGAGCGTGTGTTTATTTTTGATCTTGAGGGGACACCAACCGCTGAAACCATCAATCGAAATCAATTCGACACATACTTTGCGTTACCGTTTTTGGAAATGTTAAACAACCGTAGCAACGTTTCGGATATGAATTATCTTGTTACCAGCAAAGGTATGCCATTGCGAGTGAATGGAGGCCAGGATAAAGCATCCTTCGATCAAGAATTTGCATTGTTGGGAGGATCTTACAACAGTACCATCGGCGGGAATTATTGGTCTACCCATTCCTACGGGCCCCTTTCAGGCGGGGAGTTTGAATCGTTTTCAAGACAGAAGCACGGATTTTATCTCGTGACCAGACTCACTGGATATACGGTCGAAACTGCGCTTAATCTCATCGAGAAAGCCAACAACAGTTTGGGTCAAAGTGGAACGTATGTCTTGGATTTAGCCACAAATCGGAACGGTTCTGGTTACAAGTTTTGGAACGATGATCTTTACACAGCGAATACGACACTAACTGAATTATACAATCAAACGGTCATGTTCGATGAGGAAACAGGTTTTGTCACGAATGTGAGCAATGTCATGGGATATGCATCATGGGGATCAAACGACGGGAATTGGGGCGAAAATTGGGGCTTGAATACCGGCTTCGAAACCGAAGACACCTCTTGGTCGAGTGGAGTGCGGTATTGGAATGCTACGATTCCCACACTCTCATCAGGTGATTCTTTTGCATGGGCGTATCAGACATCGGTCAAGAACGCAGGAAGTGCATCGCTCGAGGCTTCCATATCTGCATCATGCACGGATGAATCAAGCAACGGTACGCAGGGTATTTTTGCGGAATACTTCGACAATGAAGGCGTCAGTTTCAACACAGGCTCAATGCCTTCACTTATCGATCGAGTACCTGAGCACACGCGTATTGAATCCTCGCTGCAATACGGGGCCATGTACTCCGCGTATCCGGGGCTTGATGATCGGTTCAAGAACAACTGGGGTGCCCGATTCAGCGGTTTGATCGACATTCCAGATTCGGGTAACTGGACCTTCTACCTGACGAGCGATGATGGCAGTGAGATGTGGCTTGAGGGGACCAGTCTAGTTACGAATTATGGGTCGCATGGAATGCGAGAAATGTCGGGAACAAGAAACATTACTGCAGGCCTTCATGACTTCAAGATTGAATTCTTCCAAGGAGGAGGTCCTCATGGACTTCATTTGCAATGGGAAGGGCCGAATCAATCCAAAGCAATGGTTCCAGCTTCAGCCTTCATGGTCTCTGACGGAACGCCTCCATCACAATCAACGTTGATTCACGCCTGGAATTTTGATGAAGGCATTGGTACTGAATCCAATGATTCCGTCGTCAACGGTTCGAACATGACGTTGTACAATATGAATTCAACAAATTGGAGAGCATGTGCTGATGGTGGATGTCTTTGGTACGATGGGGTAGATGATTACGTCGAAGTTGACGTGGACGATTGGGTTGGCGATTTCACGGTAAGTCAGTGGGTCTGGGCAAATTCGACTACACTGCCAAATTATGCCTCAGTTCTAGCAGTCTCAGACAATGCAGGTTCGAACACGTCTTTCCAGCACGCAGTCTTCAGTGGCGAGTGGCGATTGCATAACAACCAAACGCACACTTTCGGCGATGTTGAGGCTCAGCAGTGGATGCATCTTGTGACTGTGTTTGACAACGGTGCAGCCAGACAATACCTCGATGGTGTCCATGTTCGAACAACATCCTTCCCAACAGGTTCAATCAACAACATTGATTTGTACAAACTTGGTGTTAATCGAGCAGGATCAACCTACTTTGAAGGCATGATCGACAAGGTCATGGTATGGGAAAGCGCCCTTTCTGATGATGAAATTACTATACTGAGTCGAGACATCTATCAGGATTGCCAAGCGTATTCTGGTTCGGGGTCATCTGGTGCTTCGTTGGAGCAGTACGTCCCCATCGATCCTGAATTGGAGGCTCATGCATGGATTGTTTCTCTAGCAGGAAAACGGAACGGGGACGTTTATGGAAGTTACACCATGGTTGTTGAAGGCGTTGATGACCAAGGGAATGTCTTGTCAACCAATACTTCGGATTCAAAGGCCTTTGAGAACAATTGGGAAAGTGCTGTGATGCGCTTCAGGCCACATGAAGACGTAACTGCACTTCGAATCCAAGTGCCACTCAGCGTTGTCGCTACCTCGACGAGTGGGTCGGTTTTCATCGATAGTCTCAGTCTCCGTGCGATTCGACCACATATGTCATGGGTCAACGGTTCGATTGCCGAAACAGCCGTTTCGACTGGAGGGCGCTCGTTTACGTTAGGGACAACATATGGCCAATCCCTTGTTGCGGATTTGTTGGAAGATGGGGTCAGTGGCGTCAAAGGTTACGTGTATGAGCCGTATCTTACCGCTGTCGGCCAACCGAGCGTTCTTTTCTCGATGTATGCTCAAGGCTACAACTTTGCTGAGGCCAACGCTGCTGCAAATTCCTACATTTCTTGGATGGGGGTTGTTGTTGGTGACCCGAAAATGGCACCTTACGTCAGTACGTTGCATGATGTTGAAATCCTTGACACACGAATATTGAACAATTTCTCAGTCGGTCAAACAGGGTACATTGAGGTTGGACTTGAGAACAAAGGTATGTCGGCAGGTCAAGGACAAATCGATGTTATCAACTTGCAAGGTTCCGTTCTGATGTCTTCAGCAAATGTGAGCGTTGTTGCAGGAGATCAACCCGGTTCCCGTATGTCTCTTTCGATTCCAATTACACCGACACAAGCCGGATGGTTGGATGTTCGTGTTCGATATGCACATGACAATGCAAGCTCTTTCGAACGAAACACTCTGAACAATTTCATCATCATGCGAATATGGGTGAACGACGTTCCAGTTATCGAATCGGTTGCCTGCGATCAGGAGGAGTATGCCCGTGGCGATTCTTTCCTTTGCACTGTAATTGCATCCGATGATGACCGAGTTGATTCGGTTGAAATGGGTTGGAGTGTTCTTTGCTCAAATTGCTCTGCCGCAAATGCATCTTGGAACCTGGGAAGTATGGGATCTAACGATAATGGAACGACTTGGGAAGCGATGATTACGCTTCCAATCAACGTAACAACAGGCCTTCTTGCACTTCATGTAACAGCAGAGGACACGCTTGCTATGCAGACTGTACTCGTGGTTGAGAACGTCTCATCCATCGTTGATGCCCCCGCTTCTTGGTTTGGCCCACACATGTCGAACGCAGATCCAAATTGGCTCGGTGTAACACAGTTACCGGCGTTAACTCCGATGGGCATACAACGCGGTGTCCAACAAACACTGACGGGATGCGTCCTCGATGTGGACCATGATACTGCAACAGAGCAACCACAATTTTTGGTTTCTCGAGGTGAATTGGGCGAACTCGTGTATGTCGATATGGGTGATGCGAATCATCATTGTTACCAAGCATCGTACCACGTCGAGAACGGTTCATCGGTCAATTCCATCGACATTGAGATGCGCAAAGGTGACGGCAGTCTTGTCGCTCAGCGTTCTGTTCGAATAGAGGATAAAGCACCCCAAATCCAATTGCTCTTTGAGAACGAATCCAATGCGAGCATCGATCGCATTGTCGACAACGACGATGAATACCTTCGTATCGTTGTCTCAGATGTTGATGATTTTGCCAATTCCTATCTTGCAGATATCCAAATCGATTGGCCAGGGTTTGGCCTCCAGGTACTCTCTGCTGAAGGTATGGTAAACGATGGCCATGTAAAGATCGCACTCGTTCCACCGGAAGAACTCCTCGAGGCGGGGGAGGTCAGTGTCCTAGTGCGCTTACAAGACTCCCGAGGCGTTGCAGCATTATCGACGTCGACAATACCACTGGTTCTGAATGCTCCAAGAATTGTCGAAATGATTCCATGCAATGAGGCAGGTTCAATTGAGGAACTAATGTTTGGACACCCAGCCGTACTTGGAGCAGTTGTTGAGAGTGATAGACCTCTTGAGAACATACAACTCTCGTTACGACAGCTCGGATGGTCGGTCAATGCTCCCATTATTCAGCAACCGACATGGGTTCAATCAAACGCTGATTGTCTCCAACAGACCGGTGAAAACGTTTACTGGTTTAGACTTCAATTGGATGGATCGTTTGCATCAGAGCAGGGTTCAATCCAATTGCTTGCATCAACGATTGATGGTTATCCTGCATCCATGCAGATTCCTATGTTGTTCCGTCACGCTCCACCTGTCATTGAAGGTTCAACTCCTGAATCGGTTGAGGCAGGTAGTGATCTTTCGTTCCAACTTGCTATCACAGATTTGGATGGCCTCGGAGATGTATCGTGTTCATTGGATGTTCTCGATGAAAACAACACTGCAGTGTGGGTGAAAGACTTCCGGCCCATTGAATCGCAGGATGCTGAAGGATTCAATCAGATGCGATGGCCTGTTCCACGAAATTTGAACGAATCCACAGACTTCCTCCGTATCCATGTAGGTTGCGAAGACTCGGATGGTGAGACAGGATCATGGGACTCGTCCGAGAACATTACTGTTGAACCGTATGTTTGTCGAATCAATTGCAATACGACCAATGAGCAGGGAGTAACTACTGCAGCGAAATCTTCTCCAATGCCATGGATGATGATTGGAGCCGCCGTGATCATCTTAGTGTTGACAACCGCCGTTGTTACACGTCGCCGGGGGGCCGATGAAAAGTGGGCGTCCGATGAATCACTCGATGATCTCGATCGATTGACTTCCGATTCGATTGCACAAGCCGAAGCGTCCTTGTTGAGCATGGCAACAAACACTCCTCCTCTCCCTGATGGTTGGACGGAGGAGGCCTTTGTAGCATGGCTGGAAGGCGATAAACCAGAAGACTGGACGGATGAACAATGGGCCTCCATTCGAACGGAACATGTCACACGATTGGAGTCTCCAGACAATGGGACCGATGAGATATTATTCTGAGTGAACAAGGCCAGTATGGTTGCAATGGCAGTAGGGTATGTATTGTTGAACGTCGTTCCAGGTAAGGAGCATGATGTCTATCTTCAGTTGAAAGATCTTGAGAGTGTTGCAGATGCAACGGTCTTGTTTGGTGATTATGATTTGATAGTCAAGTTGGTTGCTAACGATTTGTCGTCGATTGCAACAGCTGTTGTTGAATCAATTCGACAAATTCCCGGAATCATTGATTCGAAGACTCTTGCTGGCGCAGAATTCTAGTCCCGCAGTGCCCTTTTCGGTAGATTTTTGGCCTCTGGAAAGGCTTACTGGGAGGCATATGTGGAGCAGTAATGCCTTTTTTCGGCACAAATTATAATAACTAGAAGTTGTGATTAAGGTTCGGAGGTAATCCAAATGTCAGACAAGAAATATTTCGTTCTCATGGAGAACGGTAAAGACACGAGCCAAGTATTTGCGAGCAAGCAACCAAGAGGAGCAGCCCTTAAAGCTGCAACCCGCGGACACACGAACATCCGCCTACGAGAGCGTGGCACCAAGCGTGTACACGTTTTCACAGGCTCGATCTCAATGGTCGACAAGCCTGCTGGCGGCCCTGCTTGGCTCCCAGACAAGATCAAGAAGGCTAACGTCAAGAAGCAAGGCATCGAGCACCTTTGAGGCGCTTGATCACTTCTGATCTTTGACTCGTTCGACGAGTGTTGCCACAAAAGTGGCTATCCGCCCCATCAAGGATTCAGGTCCTTGATGGGGCCTTTTTGTTTATTTCTTTTCGACCAGGTTCAGTCGAAATCACTTCTTCTTACTTCGATAAAGCATAATCGACGGTATTACGAATAAGAGTACAGTGATGATGATTCCAGAGGATTGACTCAAACGATCAGCAAATGTTACTTCGGTTCCGTTTGAAATGTAACTTGCAAGGGCCCAATCGTCTCCATCTGTTGGCTGGTGATCTCCATCGACCACATTACCTGCTATTGTAAACAAGACAGTTTCTTCACTTGTTGGAGCAACCCACTCCACGATCCATGATCGCTGATTGGCTCCACTGTGCTCGTGCGTAATCTCCCCACTTTCTGTGATGTAAGTCGCTCCGTCAGTTGGAACAAGTGTTCCCTGTGAAGCTTTGAGATTGAATCCCCCCCGATGCCCCTGAGCCGCTTCACCTGGCCCTCCTGTCAGGGAGATGGTCAACTCGTATCGCTCACCATGGTCGAACACTTCAGGTATGCCTGAGATGGCAACGGTTGTATCTGCACCTGGAGTTGTTCCATGACAGGTGCAGCCCGATTCAGAATATCCATCCATGCCGTGGGATGAAGCATCAACATGCATCCCCGTAAAGAACAACAGTGGAATTGTAATTGCCAGCAGCATCTTACGGTTCGTCATCTACCCACCTCTATTCATTCTTCTTCCATGTTTATCGGTTTTGATTTGTAGATGCCTACGAGTAGGGCGATCTCAGATAGTTTTGTTGCGATTCCGAGATAATCTTCGAGTACGTAATGTATGTCATGGTTTGAAACAAAGTACCCGACGAACATAGCTAGCGTAACTCCACTGAGGCCGAGTTGAGCGAACTTGGATTTCTTTTCATCCATGGAAACGACGATTGGAAAGAGCAAAATCCCTAGCACCCCAACACCTCCAATGAGTAAAAGGCGGTCGCTGAGTCCGAGAAGAACGTGAACAACCCCTGTGAATAGAGCAAAGGAGAAAACGACAGGAGTAAAGACGCGCATCTTTGAAGCAAACTTCTTACTAACAAGGGCAAAGGCGAGCAATGCAGTAGCTAATGCTATTCCTAGAATCTGATAATTTGCCAATCCAGTCGACGGTTCATCACCGTGGGCTGAAGCGAATGGTAGGAATGAGATTAGGCTCAAAGTGAGCAGAAACGCCATGTTTCGAAGTGTACTTTGCAAAGGACTCCCTCTAAGATGCTTAGCATAGGTTTTATTTTATTCTTCGGTAAGAATTTAAAATACAACATCACGGAAGTTGATCAATATCTCACTTTTTGACGAGTTATTGTTCTCCAGATTCTCTGCAAAGGGTCATAGTATCGATCAACGACACGTTCTTTCAACTGAATGATAGCGTCATCAGTGATTTGAATTCCCGCAGGACATACTTCTGTACAACATCGTGTAATGTTGCAGTATTCGATTCCGAATTCTTTCTTGATTTCTGGAATACGATCTTCCGTATCGAGCGGGTGCATCTCGTATTGTGCAAGACGAACGAGATTTCGAGGTCCTGCAAAATCATCGAACATCTCATGGTCTCGAAGAACGTGACACGTATTGACACAAAGGAAACACTCAATGCATTCACGGAAGTGTTGAACTCGGTCAGCTTCCATTTGGTTGAATTCCCAATCCATGGTTTCAGGGCCGTTGATTGGAGCAATGCGTTGAGCAACATCGTAGTTCCACGACACATCAGTAACCAGATCTTTGATATGAGGGAAAGCCTTCATTGGACGTATTTCAATTGGCTTACCATCAGGTGTTTCTGCAACAACATCGCTCATTCGAGTCATGCACATCAAACGTGGTTTGCCATTGATTTCAGCAGAACATGAACCACATTTTCCAGCCTTACAGTTCCAACGTACAGCCATATCAGGTTCTTGCTCATGTTGGATACGATGCATACAATCCAGAACGACCATCCCTTCATCGAGTGTGATTTCGTATTCTTCGAGATTTGTGTCTCCGTCTTCTCCTCGAGCGACCTTGAACGTCTGCTTTCTTCCTTTCAATGACATCACTTACCACCTCCTTGCTCTCTGGCACGCTCAGCAATCATGGCTTTGACTTCCTTGATTGCATCTTGAAGATCATCTCTCATTTCTTCAACAGGTTCCTGTCGAATCTTGATTTCATCGCCTTCCATCCAAATGATGTTGAGCGTTTTGCCCCAATATTCATCTTCAGGCGTAGGCATGTCTTCTCGAGTGTGTCCTCCGCGGCTCTCTTCTCGTGTTAGTGCTGCAAGGGCACATGCGTGAGAAACGTCAGCCATGTTGATCAAATCGAGTGCTTGGTGCCATCCCGAATTGTAGCGGCGACTTGTACCCGGGAAGGAGGCCATAGCACGTTCCTTGAACGCATTAAGGTCCTCCAATGCTTCTTCTAATTCGTTCTTGGTTCGAATGATTCCAACCTTGTGTTGCATCATTTCTCGCATTTCATCGTAGATGAGTCCAGGGTTTTCTCCACCCTTTCGAGCAAGAGGCGCAAGCATGTCCTCAACCGCCTTCATGACTTGGGCGTCATCAATACCCGGCTGTGCAAGATCAGTGGCCCGCTTTGCGGCAAATTCGCCAGCACGCTTTCCGAATGTGATCAAATCAGACAACGAGTTTCCACCGAGTCGGTTCGCACCGTGAAGCCCAGAAGCGGCTTCACCACAGGCGTAGAGGCCAGGAACGGTTGTTTCTTGGGATTCAGCATCAACACGAATACCGCCCATGATGTAGTGGGCAGTTGGACCAACTTCCATAGCATCCTTGGTGATGTCAACACCAGCCAATTCCATGAATTGGTGATACATCGACGGGAGTTTCTTCTTGATGGCTTCCTCGCCACGATGTGAGATGTCGAGGAAAGCACCGCCGTGAGGTGAGCCTCGTCCAGCTTCAACCTCAGCCTTGATGGCCTTGGCAACAACGTCACGGGTCAAGAGTTCAGGAGGTCGTCGAACAGTCGCAAGTTTACCACTCACAACTTCTTCGACCCATTGATCCGCTTCTTCGATGGTTTCTGCGTGGTCGCCTTGGAACATTTCTGGAACATAGTTGAACATAAATCGGTCTCCATCGCTGTTGGTCAATCGACCACCTTCACCACGAACACCCTCTGTGACGAGAATGCCACGGACAGATGGAGGCCAGACCATTCCAGTCGGGTGGAATTGGACAAACTCCATATCACGAAGTTCAGCACCAGCCCAAAGAGCCAATGCGTGTCCATCTCCAGTGTATTCCCAGGATCCGGAACACACGCTCCAACATCGTGTACTACCGCCTGTTGCCAGAACAACGGACTTTGCTGAGAAGGCATGGAAGTCACCATCCACTCGAGTGTAGGCGACGCAGCCAGTTACTCGGTCGCCTTCCTTCAGGAGATGGCGAACAGTGTACTCCATGAAGATGTCAATGCCTTCGTGGATGCCTCGTTCTTGGAGCGTACGGATGATTTCGAGACCTGTAGCATCACCAACGTGCGCAAGACGTGGGAAGGTGTGGCCACCAAAGTTACGCTGATTGATGAGGAGTTTTGGTGTTCGATCAAACACAGCACCCCATTGTTCGAGTTCCCGAACACGGTCAGGTGCTTCCTTTGCGTGGAATTCAGCCATGCGCCAGTCGGCAAGCCACTTGCTTCCTTTCATGGTGTCGTGGAAGTGGACTTTCCAACCGTCACGCGGATCAGCGTTTTGCAGAGCAGCGGCACAGCCCCCTTCAGCCATGACAGTGTGTGCCTTACCGAGCAAGGACTTGGTGATGATTGCTGTCTTTGCACCGCTTCGTGCTGCCTCAATTGCAGCTCGAAGGCCAGCTCCACCAGCACCGATAACAACAACATCGTATTCGTGTTTGGTATATGTTTCACTCATCTTGTTCACCCCACCAAGACAAAGGCCATGTCACTGATGTACTCTTCGGCAACGGCAATGGTCCAAAGGTCCCCAAGGAAGACAAAGCCGAGGCTCGTCCAGAACCAGAATCCGTGGGAACGGTTGAACACACTTATTCGCTTGAAAAGGCGACCACGGAAAGCAGAGATTCCACTGACCCAACGGTCGAGACTACCACCTGCGAGGTGGCGAAGAGCGTGACAGGACGTCACGTACATGGTCAAGAGGAAGGCTTCCGTAGCCATGATGAAGGTTCCAAAGGAGAAGCCCCAACCGGCGTCAAAGTGCAAGGTATGGGTCACATCCCACCACTTGATGACGATGATGATCATCGCTGCGTAGAGGAAGTAGCGGTGAAGATTGTTGAAGATGAACAAGCGCTTTTCGCCGCCGTATCCGATTTTCTTGTTGATGTCCGGCTCGTCGACCCAGCAACCTGTTGGTGATTGGAAGAAGGTTCGGTAATAGACACGGCGCATGTAGTAACACGTTCCTCGAAATCCGAATGGAATCCAAAGAACCAGAATGGCTGCATTGACCCAACTTGGATGGTCCCATTCATTGAGTCCAAACAAACTCCACTCGAGGATGTTTGGAGAGAAAATTGGAGAGACGACAGTCGAACCCTCAAGTTCGTAGTAAATACTGTCAGGGAAGATGATGAGTCTCCACGCAGTGTAGATGAGTGCAGCGGTTAGAGCAAGACCCATCCAGAAGGGTTGTGCCCACCAATTATCGATTCGATCGGTACGTCCCAGCCCGTTAATCACGGGGAGTTTGATGCCTTCGCCCATAGGTTCACACCCTCCCCCAGTGGGGGAGATAACCTTCCCACGAACTTGGGGTCTTTGAGGTTGGCCCTTCGACCCCATGCAGCGTTTGAAAGAAAACGAAAGGCGATTTGAACGATTAGACCAATTCGTCCCATCGAACTTCTGCTTCAACCATCTCGATTTCTTCGACATCCATCTGGGCGAGTTGAAGTTTTCCGGAGAGTTCATCGTTGACAGCATGCCAGTACGAATATGCTTCAATAACCCAGATTCCCGATTCACGAGTTCCGTTACCGCTTCCTTTGACGCCACCGAATGGAAGGTGAGCTTCTGCACCGGTAGTTGAATTGTTGATCCCGGTCATTCCTGCCTTAATACCGGTCTTGAATCGATAGGCTTCGAGGCGATCGTTGGTGTAAATGGCTGACGACAATCCATACGGGCTTGCGTTCGCTAGGTGAAGGGCGTGATCAAAATCATCTGCCTTAACCAGGGTGATTGCAGGACCAAACATCTCCTCGTGGAAACAGCGCATGTCTTCAGTCACGCCTGCATAGACGTGTGGCCACATGAAAACGCCATCTTCTGCGGTTCCTACGAAACCAGGTGGCTTGTTTTCAGATGTGATTCGTCCTTGACCGTACAGTTTCGTTGCACCATCTTCTTCGCAGATTTGAATGACTTCGAGGAAATCCTTGGCATATTTTTCCGAAAGCATTGAGCCGTAGAGGACACCCTCGTGTTCAAGTGAATCACCGATTCGGGTCGAGTGGACCTTCTCCATCAATTTCTCAACAAATTCATCATAGATGTCCTTGTGAATGATGAGGTTTCCAAGCGATGTGCATCGCTGGCCAGCGGTTCCAAAGCCTGCCCAGTATGCACCTTCAACTGCGTTTTCGATGTTCCCAGTTGGCATGATGACAAGAGGATTCTTTCCGCCGAGTTCAAGCGAACATGAGACCAAGTTTCGTCCACAGACTTCTCCTATCATCTTTCCAACAGCAGTTGATCCAGTGAATGAAATCTTGTTGACACGACCTTCGTCGACGGCATTGATGAGATGCTGGCCAGCACCGCTTCCCTTTCCATGAACGAGGTTGATGACACCATCTGGAAGGCCGGCTTGGTGCATGATTCGAGCTAGTGCAAACGATAGCAAAGGTGAGTCTTGAGGTGACTTCCAAACGCAGGTATTTCCGCACATGATTGCAGGGATCATCTTCCAGAACGGAACTGCAGATGGGAAGTTGCAAGCGTTGATGATTCCGCAAACGCCCAGAGGTCGTCGGTACGTGAACAACTCCTTGTCAGGCAGTTCTGAGTTCACAGTTTGTCCGTAAAAACGTCGGCCTTCGGACTGGAAAAAGAGGCACGTATCAATTGCCTCTTGGATTTCTCCTCCACATTCTTTCAGTGTCTTACCAATTTCTCGAGCTTGCAAACGAACGAGATCGTCCTTGTGATCCATCAACAAACGACCCATGTTGCCAATGATTTGACCCCGGGTTGGTGCCGGTGTTGCCGACCATGCAGGGAACGCAGCATGAGCCGCATCCAAAGCAGCATCAACATCGGCCTTTGTCGAAAGCGGAAAGGCACCTAGAACGTCGTTCAGAAGCGCAGGGTTCCGAGATTCAAAGGTTGCACCACTACTGGATTGGGTCAATTGACCGTTGATGATGTTGAACCCTTTCACACTCGGGCGATTCTTTGGATTGTCGGCTTCAAGGAAGGTTAAACCTGCTTCTAGTACATGGACCATGATTCAATCGAGTTCGATACCCTCCATGAAGGCTACGATTCAATCGCAAGGAAATTCTAAGGGATTTTCATAACTCATGGTTTTAGTACTCTCGGGACTTGGAACTGATATGTCCGGCGAAGATAACGAAGTTTCCTTACGTGTAGCAAAAGCCATCCCCTCTGACGTAGGTCATGGGCGGGCCCGAATTTCTGGTGAACATGGTCTTGACCTTAAGCCAGGTGACATTGTCGAAATCAAGGGTGAGAAGCGCTCAACTGCAGCGATTTATTGGCGCAGTCGACCAGAAGATTCCAAAATGGACATTATCCGAATCGATGGTATCATTCGAAAGAACGCAGGAGTCAGTCTTGGCGATCGAGTAACCATCTCCAAAGCGGAAGCGAAGGAATGCACCAAACTGACACTATCTCCAGTTATGGCCAATAAACAGAAGGTCAAGTTTGGGCCGGGAATCGAAGGCTTTGCCCGACGGGGACTCTCAAAGCGACCTGTAATGGCAGGTGACCGCATCTTCATTCCAGGCATGACGCTCTTCGCTGAAGCCCTTCCATTTGCAGTGGTCCAAACCACTCCAAAAGGCATTGTCAAAGTAACGAGCGACACGGACATCATCATCAAGGACGAAGCAATTGATGACGAAGACGTTGGTCAATCCGAAGGTATCACGTACGAAGATGTTGGAGGTATCGGCCAACAACTGCAAAAAGTTCGTGAAATGATTGAGTTGCCACTCAAGCACCCAGAGCTGTTCCGACGTTTGGGAATTGACCCGCCAAAGGGCGTTCTGCTCCACGGACCCCCAGGTACCGGTAAAACGATGATTGCAAAGGCTGTTGCTACTGAAGTAAACGCTCATTTCAAGGCGATCAACGGTCCTGAGATCATCTCGAAGTACTACGGTGAGTCAGAAAAACAACTGCGTGAGATTTTCGATGAGGCAAGTGAAAAGGCACCTGCAATCATTTTCATTGACGAAATTGATTCTATCTGTCCGAAGCGAGAAGACGTGAGCGGTGAAGTTGAACGACGTGTCGTTGCACAAATGCTCACACTCTTGGACGGGATGCAAGGAAGAGACAACGTAGTTGTTATTGGGGCAACCAATCGCCGAGATGCCCTTGACCCTGCACTACGTCGTGGCGGCCGTTTCGATCGGGAGATTGAGATTGGCGTTCCAGACCGAGACGGTCGCAAGGAAATCATGGAAGTACACACGCGACAGATGCCAATTGCTGACGACTTTGAAATCAATTGGGTGCTTGATAACACATACGGGTTCGTAGGCGCAGATCTTGCCGCACTTGTGCGAGAAGCTGCCATGAAGGCGCTTCGTCGATACTTGCCAGAAATTGAACTCGATGAGGAAACCATCCCTCCAGAAGTCTTGGAAAAGATGGAAGTTCGAATGGACGATTTCCGTGACGCTATCAAGGACATCGAACCGTCTGCTCTTCGGGAAATCTACGTCGAAGTCCCCGAAATAGCATGGGACGAAGTCGGCGGTCTCGACGAGGTCAAAGATCGTCTCAAGGAGTCTGTCGAATGGCCATTGACAAAGCCAGAGATTTTCGAACATTTCAACATCAAACCTCCACGAGGTATCGTTTTGTTTGGCGCACCTGGAACTGGAAAAACGCTCCTTGCAAAAGCAATCGCAAACGAAGCACAAGCCAATTTCATATCCATCAAGGGGCCAGAAATGATTTCCAAGTGGGTTGGTGAATCCGAGCGTGGTATCCGAGAGATTTTCAAGAAAGCAAAGCAATCCTCTCCTTCAATCATCTTCCTCGATGAGTTCGAGTCCATCGCAAGCATGCGAAATGCTTCAAACGGTGAAGGTAGCGATGTAGGAAACCGAGTTGTCAACCAACTTCTTGCAAGTATGGATGGTGTTGAATCCCTTGACGGCGTCATTGTTGTCGCTGCAACAAACCGTCCAGAAATGATTGATCCTGCTCTCTTGCGTAGTGGAAGATTCGAGCGTGTACTTCACGTTCCACCCCCAGATGCACCAGCACGAGAAGCGATTTTCGAAATCCACTCAAACGGAATGCCTCTTTCTAAGTTCTCAATCAAGGATCTTCTCTCAAGCATGGACGGATTCACAGGTGCGGACATCGAGGCAGTATGCCGTGAAGCCGCTCTTATCGCAATGCGTGAAAACAAAAAGAAGGTCGCTAAGAAGCACTTCGATGAAGCCATCACACGCGTTCGCCCAACCGTCACTCCCGAGATGCTTGAGTACTATCAGAAGATGGAGACTCGATTGACATCCGGCCTCTCCAACATCAAGCGAACACGCGACTATGGTTTCGGCATGGAAACAATGTGAGCACGGAAACGGTCAAGTCCTTTCTGTGCTGACCGGCTGGTAAGGCGAATCCCATGGCATCCAGTTTTGGACAGGAAATGCTTGGACGTATTGTTCAAGATAAGAAAGGTAAGGAACTTGGGAAACTTACCGATTTGGTGATCGACGTCTCCAATGGAGAAATCTCGGAGTTGACGATTCGCTGTGCAGATAACATTGATGCAAGTCGCCTACCCTTTCCTTCGCAAGAGGGGAAGGTTGCCATACCTTCCACAGAAGTCGCTTCTTTTGGGCATGTAATTATGCTCAAAATCTGATGAGCATTTTCGCAACAGAGTTGGACAACCTTCTAAACCGATGTGAAACCGTGTATGTATGAACGGTGTACTAGGGAGGTATGAAATTGGCGGCCGAGCGAAGCAGAAATCTCAAGCGAATTGGACTTCAATTTGCTTTCTGGGCAGTTCTTGGTATCCTTCTGCTTACCATCCTTCAGAATTTTATCAACATTAGTCAGACCGATCAATTGTCTGCCTACGATGACGGTTGGGATGACATGTCAGCATTCCGAGAAGACATCAAAGCCATGGGTGTTGAGACGAAATCACTGGTAAGCAGCCCGCTCCTTCTAGCGGACATTGAAGATCCTCGTAACACCACGTTCATCATCGCAGGTGTTGAACGGGACACGCTCTCTTTCCCTCAATTTGACGAAGATGGCTTCATTACAATAGCAACAGAGGATGGATACTCTCCTTCTGAAGTTGACGCAATTGTCGAGTTTGTTGACAATGGTGGAACCGTCATCGTCCTCGAGGACTTTGGTTATGCTGGAAGCATTGGTGAAGCGTACGGAGTTCGTTACTCGGGATACCAATTGTACGATACGAATTATGTTTCAGAATTGGATTACAACTACATTTGGATGTGTGTCCAAGCTAGCCCTTGCGGAATGAACGGAACAGAACTTGACCCAGCAACCATCGAGGAGCACGAACGCTGGTCCTCTGACGTTGGTGAACATCCTTGTGCAGATCTTGATGGACAATCCATGACCCTTGACGAAGCAGGTGTTTGTTCTCATCATTGGGTCAAGAGCGCAGGCGAACTTGGCCGAATCGAATACAATGCGACGTACACTATGTTGCTCAATAACGTTACAGGACTTGAAATCGTCCCTGGAGTACGTGGGGCTCTCAAGGACGTTAGCGTCCGAGCAATCACGAGCAATCAGGCAACCGTAGACGTCAACGGGGACGGCGAATTATGGGTGAGCAACGAGCAAACCAGTGAAACACCTGACCTTTGGGGTCAATTTAATCTCTCAATCGAAGCATGCGCTTCCACCAACTGTGACCCAGATGAAGGAGGGCGGGTGTTCTTCGTTGCTGATGGTAGTGCGTTGATCAATGCCATTTACGATTATGAAGGGTTCAATGAGGGTGAATATGGCAAGACAGACAAGTTCATTCCAGCAAACGACAATCGTAAATGGGCACTCGATGTCATTGCTGAATCATTGATGAGTACCCTCGAGGGCGAAGAAGGGCAACCCGCAGAAAACGCCATGGTGATTTTTGACGAAAGTCGACATCCACAAAATGCCCTTCTCGCAGATTCTTACAATACCGTTTACTTCCTTTTGGTTTACTTTACAGGCGAGGGACTAGCGATGCTCGCTCTGTTTGTGGTTCTCTTCATTACCTTCGAGGCTGTTTTACTCAAGAAGCGTGACCCTGAACCATGGCGTCACGTCTTCAGCATCATTTACTATGGCTTTGGCGATGCCAACCGTTACACATATTATGCGAAAACAGAGAAGATACGGCAGGTATTCCTATCGAAAGTTCGGAACCAAAACGGTCTCACAGTTGAAGAATTCCATGCTATGTCGGCAAAGGAGTTGGTTGGGCTTATTCAAGATCCGGTATTGAGATCGGAAGAGCACACGT